>NZ_CALKTT010000080.1 GCF_937997535.1 uncultured Campylobacter sp. | reverse complement strand
TTATCATACCGGTAGATTGCTGATTTAGCTGCATTTGAGAGTAAATTTGATGCACCTTGTTTTCGCGGATTAGATTCGCTACGGCATTGTTATTTAGCAAAATTTCATGGATCGCGATACGTCCACCGCCAAGCTTCGGCAAAAGCGATTGCGAAATGACCGCGGTAAGTGAGACAGAGAGCATATTTCGTACTTGGAGCTGCTCGCCACCATCAAAGCTATCGATAATACGGTTGATCGTTTGCATCGCGGAGTTGGTGTGTAGCGTACCAAATACCAAGTGACCGGTCTCTGCAGCGGTAATGGCGATCGAGATAGTCTCTCTATCACGCATCTCGCCCACGAGGATAATGTCCGGGTCCTCACGCAAGGCAAATTTTAATGCATTAGCGTAGGAATGGGTATCGGTGCCGATATTTCTGTGAGAAAAAAGCGCTTTTTTATTGGTATGGACGAACTCAACCGGATCTTCAACGGTGATGATGTGCTTGCGCTCTTTTTCGTTGATCTCGTTTAGCATCGCGGCAAGAGTAGTTGATTTACCACTACCAGTAGGCCCGGTAACCAAAATCATGCCTTTTTCGTGCTTGACTACCTCTTTAAAAATCGTAGGGGCTTTTAAATCATCCAGGCTAGGAATATCGATAGGAATAATACGAAATGCGGCAGCCAAATCGCCGTTCATAGTGTAGTAGTAATTTCCACGGAAGCGTCCGATATTAGGAAGCTCGATCGCAAAGTCAAGCTCTTTATTTTCCTCGAGCGCACTTTTTTGAGCATCGGTAATGAGCGCGTAGCAGATATACTCGATATCCGTGCCCTTAAGCGGATCCATGGCAAGTGGGCGCAGTGTGCCGTCAATACGTATTTGAGGCGCCGAGCGCGAAACTAAGTGGAGGTCGCTCGCTTTGTTAAAAACGACGGTTTTTAGTAGGGTTTCGATATCTACTAAATTTCTTTGAACTTCTTCCATAAAATTCCTTTCAATCTATGATTTTCGGTACTACGAAGTAGCCGCCTTCGGACTGCGGAGCATGCTTTAAGACGCTTTCTGCGACGTCGCTTTTGCGTGGAATATCTTTGCGAAACGGAGTACCGCCTTTCAGCGTAGTGATAGCCGCCTCGCCGCTTTGTAAATCCAGCTCATTTAGAATTTCCACAAAATCTACGATATTATTTAATTGCCCTTTAAATTCTTCTCGCTTAGCATCCGGAATTTTAAGAGCGGATAGCCTTTCCAGCTTACTTAGCAAGGTATCGTCTATTATCATAACTTTCCTTTTTCTGATAAATGCGACATTATATCATAAAAATTCTTTATCTTAGGCGGTATTTAAAATTTTTTATGCTACAATTACGCCGATTTTCTCAAATAAAGGACTGAATTTTGGCTTTAAAAGACGACATTGAAGGCGTGAAAAAAGAGATTGGTACAGAAGAGCAGTTTCTAGAAAGCGTCATAAAAAGTGAAATTTTCGTAAAAAAATACAAAAAGCCGCTGATATTTTTGGCTGCGGTTTTGATCGTAGCATTTATCGGATATTACGCAAATGAATTTCTAAGCGATCGCCGCATAGCAAGTGCTAATGCGATCTATGACGAGCTGCTTAACAAGCGCGATGACGCTAAGCTAGCCGAGCTTAAGCAAAAAGATATAAATCTATACGCTCTTTATATTTTGCAAAACGGCTCTGCAGACGAGCGAGCGGCGCTAGAAAATACCCAAGGCATCGATGTTGTGCTAAAAGAGATAATAAATCTACAAAACGGCAAACAAGGCGGAGTGCTACTCACCGATTACGATTCTTTGCTCAAAGGCTACGACCTACTAAAAGAGGGCAAAATCGAACAAGCTCACGCAGAGCTAGATAAAATTCCACTCAACTCGCCAGTTCGTCAAATCACACTTGCTTTGAAACACTATGGAGGCAATAAATAATGAAAAAAACGCTGATATGTACGCTTTTACTATCGTTTTTATTTTTGGGCTGCTCGACGAAGCGCCAGTATTTCGAACCTAGCGACGAAAACATCACAGGCGATATGAAATTTAACGGCTCGCTGCCGTCGGAAATCGTAGCGGTTAGTAAAGATGGTGCTACGCTAAAAGACGGCGAAGTCATCTCTAAAAACGGATTGGTGAAAAATTTAAAAGTCCTAAAAAGTGAAAAATTTTTAGGTGAATATGATGGAAATTTCGTCGTAACTGACATCAATGGCACGCTTAAAGTAGTTGGTAGCACAGGTGCCGTAAAATTTGAAAAAGCCCTCGGCAGACAAGCGCTCAGTGCAAATATACGCGGCGATGATTTGGCTTTAGTGATGAGTGATGATTCGATCATGCTTATCAAGCTAAGCTCGGGCGCAGTGGTACTCAATCATAAAGTCGGC
This sequence comes from uncultured Campylobacter sp., assembly GCF_937997535.1. GTDB lineage: Bacteria > Campylobacterota > Campylobacteria > Campylobacterales > Campylobacteraceae > Campylobacter_B. Next base: position 30,280 of record NZ_CALKTT010000080.1, on the reverse strand, counting down.
GATGCATTCGCAATCGATTCGCGCGTAGCGTCACCAATATTTATCAACCAGCTTATCGCTTATCCTGCACTAGACGGACTAGTCAGCATCGCAGAAAACGTAGGTGGGCGCTCGGCACGCGATTTCGTCGTGAGCAACCAGCCGTTTTTTAACAACATTATCGCCTTAGAAAACAAGGACGATAACCTTTATGCCGTAACTGCCACTAGGCTAATGCTGGTAAGTCCTGCGGGCAATAAAAACCATAACGTAGACATCAAAGACGTGATTTTTAGCGGCGATAGAATTTATCTTTTCTTAAAAGACGGCAAAGTCGAGCTACTCGATCGCGGGCTAAATTTACTCAAATCGCGCAAATTTACCTTCGCGCAGTTTAGCGGTGCGCTGCTTAGCGGCGGTTATCTGTATATCATCGAGCGTAACGGCTACGTGATCCGCACCGACGAAAATTTAGAAGGCCAGGCGATCTACGAGCTAAATGGCGAGTTCGAGGATAAGTCTTTTATCGCAGGCAGCTCGTTTTACTACGACGATAAAATTTTAAATTTTGATGCTAGATAAAATTTCAAAACTCTGCGTTCGTGAAGGGCTTCTGCTTCAAAAATTCCAAACGCTAGATATCGCTAGCTTCACGCGCTCGCGCTCATATGGCGCGTATTTCGGCGTGGATCTGAAAATCTACAACGTCCTTTTATTTATGCGCGACGCAAAATCTCGCTTTGTAATGCGCGACGCGGAATTTCTGCTCTCACTCGCAAGCGACATTAGCACAAGTCTCGGCAAGGTCGTCAAGAAGCGCGTGCTGTTTTACAACTCGCAAATGTGCTCTAAAAGCGCGAAATTTTTAAAAGAAAACGGATTTAGCCTCTATGCTTTTGTGTGATGTGGGAAATTCCAGAGTTAAATTTTATAAAGGCGGCGTAACGCAAAGCATGCCCATAGCGGAGTTTATGCGGTACGAGCCGAAAGAGCGAATTTTTTTCATTAGCGTAAACGATAGCGTGAAAAAAAAGCTGAAAAACCCTCTATTCGTCGATCTGGCGCCGCACTTTGAGCTAAAAACCGCCTACCGCGGGCTCGGGATCGACCGCATAGCGGCATGCTCGGCGGTGGCGACGGGTATCGTCGTCGATGCGGGCAGCGCGATCACCGTGGATTTGATGTTTAGAGGCTCGCATTTAGGCGGATTTATAATGCCCGGTATTAGTACGCTTTTAAAGTCGTTCGCAAGCATCGCGCCGGTGCTGGACGTGACGCTTTCAACCAATATCGATCTGGACCCGCTACCGCAAAAGACCGTAAGCGCCGTAAACTACGGGATTTTAAAGCCGATAGTACTTGCGATCGAAAATATCGCGGGCAATAATAAAATTTACTTTACGGGCGGCGACGGAGCCTATCTGATGCGGTATTTTCGCAACTCGATCTACGAAAAGGACCTGATCTTTAAATCGATGGTAAGCTTAATCGCAAAAAAGGGGCTCGCATGATAACCATAGCACTTCCCAAAGGCCGCATAGCCGACGACACGCTTAAAATTTTCAAAACCATCTTCGGGCTTGATTTTGCTTTCGAGGATCGCAAACTCATAATGCAAGAGGGCGATTTTAAATTCCTCTACGTCCGCAACCAAGATATCCCTACTTACGTTATGGGAGGCGCGGCGGATATCGGCGTAGTGGGGCTTGACGTGCTTGAGGAGCATCGCCCGGACGTGCTTACACTGCTCGATCTTAAAATTGGAAAATGCCGCGTCTGCGTGGGCGTACATGCGGGTACGCAGCTAAACTACGGCGCTCCGAGCCTAAAAATCGCTACGAAAATGCCCAACATCACTCGCGAATACTTCGCCTCAAAAGCCGTCGCCGTAAATATCATCAAACTCTACGGCTCGATCGAGCTCGCCCCGCTCATAGGGCTTGCCGACGCTATCGTCGATGTCGTGGAGACCGGCGCTACGATGAAACAAAACGGCCTACAGCCCGCAGAAACCATAATGCAAAGCTCCGCACACCTCATCGCCAATAAAAACAGCTTCGTACTAAAGCGCGATGAAATTTTAAATTTAAGAGATAAACTAGCCCGCACGATCGCGTAAATGCTCGCTTGCCCTGCCACGCAGTGCTTGCGGCAGGCGCGGCATATTTTGCGTGAGAATCATCACCACTTTGGCGCGCTGTCGTTTAAAAAACCGCTGCTGCGTATAGAATTTTACGGCAGCAACCAACCGCACCGATTAAATTTAAACAATTGATTTATCAAGAAGCGGAAGCGCTGTCAAGCCACGGGGCGTAAAATTTTAAAATTCTATCGCTACAAATTTTAAAAATTTAGCCTAAATTTACAGTTCGTAGAATTCCGAAATTCTAAAACCCTGCGGCATAGAATTTCAAAATTCCAAAATCTCGTTCCACAATTTCACGCCGTAAAATTTCAAAATTTTGCAAGTTCTAAATTTAGGCTCAAATTCAAAAGGCTTGGAGAAAGCGGGGTTTAAGAATTTTACTCGGCGAAATTTTACCGCGATAAAATTTTACGTAGTAAAACTATGCCTAAAATTTCAAATCCGTTAAAGTTTAAAATTTTAAAGCTGCGCGGGGATTCGCCAAAGTAAAACTTCGCAAAAATTTAGCTAGAAATTTAAAAGTGTCCGCGCCATTTATTGTACCGAACGTAGGCTAGCGCGACAATATAATTCAACTATTCAACTCTGTCGAGGTATGGCGAGCTGTTATTGCGGTAACTCAAACAGCATGCTACCAAGCCTCACCGACGCAATAAAGCAGGAAGCGGTCTATGTGCCTGTAAATTTGTGGCAGATAAAATTCCGCCTCGATAAACGCAATAAATTTAGATATCACGGACGATCTGCGTGATTTTAGTTTTTGCGTGCAGCACAGTAAATTTTACATGCAGCAAGCTTTGAGCCGAAAATATTGTCGTCTCTTATCGCGGTCGCGCCAAAAAACCATGACTGTTTGTGACGCCAAAAGCTACTTACGTGCAAAGCGAACAAGAATAAAATTTTACCAACCTGGCGCGACGAAAGAGCCGCACCTACGCCGCGATGATTTCGCGCACCTTTTCGGTGAAATTATCACTCACGATGTATTCGGTCGGATAAACGAGCACCTCGCTGCCGTTGCGAATCCGTAGAATCAGCCGCTTGGTGTTTTTTAGCGCCGTGTCGCAAAAGGCGAGATGGTAAATTTTATAAATTTTCTCGCGGCTAAGCTCGCCCAAGCTTAGCTCAAACTCGAAATCCTGCGCGTTTTTGCGCTGTGCCTCGCGCTCTTTGCGCGCCTTAAGGACGGAATCCTCCGCAGTAAACCCGCCCCTTCGCTCCGCGAAATTCCCGCTGCCGTAGCCGCCGCCTCGTTCGCCACCGAAGTTTCTGCCGGAGCCGAAATTGCCGCCGCTAAAGCCCTCACGCTCCCTACCGCCAAAGCCTCGCACCTTGCTAGGCACGTAGCCGTCGATATTTTGCGCGGCATCTAGGGTTAAAATTTCATCCAGATAAATTTGAAATTTCCCGCCGTAAGGACTCGTGTTTTTGCTAAGCCGTGCCCAAAACGCCATCGGGCGCTCCAGCTCCGCGTCCGTTAGCGCAGTGACCGCATCGCAAATATCGCCGAATGCACTCATCTCGAAGCTGCCCGCAAGATCGAGCACCGTAAGATTTGCCATCTGCTTACCCGATTTGGTCGTGCGCGCAAAGACGTTTTCGATCTTGCCGACGCACAAAATTTTAACGCTCGCGTCCTCTTCGCCCACCAGTTCGTCGAATTCGTTCGATTTAGTATGTGTAATCGCTCTAAGCTGTGCGGCGTAGGTTTTGAGTGGATTCTCGTTCAAAAATACTCCCGCGCGTGGACGAAAGCTCGCATCTCGAGCGTTTTGCAGGCTCATCATCGAAAGAAACGACAGCTGATACGCCGCGCCGCCGACCGCGCTTTTTGAAATTTTAATCATAAAAGCGTACGGACGCTCCCGCTCCTGCGGGCTTAAATTTTCAATCGCCTTTAGCGCATTATCGAACACCGCAAGCTCGAAGCTGCCGTGCAGATCAAGCACATTTAAAATCCCCATTTTTTTGCCCGTTTTCGTCATGCGCGTGGACAGGTCCTCGATCCGCCCTACGCTAAGCACCTCGGCGCTATCGCCCTCGATCTCGCTAAACGCCGAGGATAGCGTGTAGTCGATGCCCTCCATCTCCTCTTTATAATCATCCAGCGGATGCCCCGAGAGATACACGCCCACGGTCTGCTGCTCAAATTTTAAAATTTCGCCCTGCGGAAATTCCTTGTCGGTATCGACGAAGCTTACGCTCATGCCGCTCGTCATATCCTCATCCTCGCCAAAAAGCGAGCTTGCGGCGTCCTTTTTAATCTCGGTGATCTTTTTCATCACGTCTAGGATATTTTCCATATTTTGAATCATCGCTAATCGGCTCTTACCCAGACAATCCATCGCGCCTGCGTAGATCAGCGACTCGATGACCTTTTTATTGACGCGGAAATTGTCCACGCGCGAAGCAAAATCGTCGATACTTTGAAATTTAGCCTCGCTTTGAAGCTCCAAGATATTTTCGATCGCGGCGCCACCCACCCCCTTGATCGCGCCGAGACCGTAGATGATCGAGGTGCCCGATTTGGAGTTTTCGTCGTCCACGACGCTAAAACCTCTTAAACTTTGATTGATCGACGGCGGCAAAAGCCCGATGCCTAGACGGCTTGCCTCGTCGATATACTTTGAAATTTTATCGGTATTGCCCTCCTCCGAAGTAAGCAGCGCCGCCATAAACTCCGCCGGATAGTAGGTCTTAAGATAGGCTGTTTGAAAGGTGATCATCGAATATGCCGCGGCGTGGGATTTGTTAAAGCCGTAGGAGGCAAATTTCATAATCAGATCAAATAGCTCATCTGCTTTTGCTACGTCAAAGCCCAGTTCTTTAGCGCCGCTTAGATACTGCTCGCGCATGTGAGCGAGCTTCTTCTCATCCTTCTTCCCCATCGCGCGGCGCACCAGATCGGCATCGCCCAAGCTAAAGCCGCCCACCTTCTGCACGATCTGCATGACCTGCTCTTGATAGACGATGATGCCATATGTTGGCTCTAAAATTTCTTTTATCTCTGGGAAGATATAGCTTGCTTTTAGCTCGCCGTGTTTGATCCTGATAAAATCAGGGATTAGATCCATAGGCCCAGGGCGGTAGAGCGAGATCATCGCGATGATATCCTCGAAGCGGTCGGGGCGCAGGTTCATCGCCAGATCCTGCATGCCCGCGCCCTCGATTTGGAAAATCCCTAGCGTGTTGCCGCTTTGAATCGTTTTGTAAGTTTGCGGATCGTTAAAGTCTATCTCCTCCCAAACTATGTCGCGATTATAGCGGCGCTTGACGAGCTTGATGGCGTTATCGATCACATCAAGGTTTTTTAGACCTAAAAAGTCAAATTTTATCAGATCTACGTCCTCGAGATAGTTTTTGGTGTATTGCGTTACTAGGCGCGCATCCTCGCCCTTATCCTGCTTAAATAGCGGCGCTTTATTCCACAGCGGCTCGTTTGAGATCACCACTCCCGCGGCATGCATACCTGCGTTACGATTTAGCCCTTCAAGGCCCAGCGCAAATTCCCAAACCTGCTGTGCGATCGGATCTGCGTCGATAAATTCTTTCAGCTTCGGCTCGGCGTCGTAAGCCTGCTTGAGCGTGATGCCGAGCTTATCGGGGATCAGCTTCGCCATCTTATCGGCTTGCGAAAGCGGCATATCGCAGACGCGAGCTACGTCGCGAATAACGCCGCGCGCAAGCAGCTTACCGAAGGTCGCGACCTGCGCGACGTTGTATTTGCCGTACTGATCGATGACGTAGTCGATCACCTCGCCTCTGCGCGCCTGGCAAAAATCCACGTCGATGTCGGGCATCGAGATACGCGACGGATTTAAAAATCGCTCGAAAAGTAGATTATACGGGATCGGATCGAGGTCGGTAATGCGAAGCGCATACGCGCAGATGCTACCCGCCGCAGAGCCGCGACCGGGGCCAACCGGAATGTCGTGATCCTTCGCCCAGTTGATGAAATCCTGCACGATGACCATATAGCCCGAAAAATGCATGTTTTTGATGATGGCAAGCTCCTTTTCCAGGCGCTCGCGATAAATTTCATGATTCTGCGGATCGATAAATTTAAGGCGCTCTTTAAGCCCCTCGCGACACAGATGATCGAATAAAAAATCATCGTTTGCAAAGCTATAGCGCTCATCAGGCTGCGGCAGCGAAAGCCCGAGCCTAGCGGCGTATTCGATCGTAAATTTAAAATTCGGCGGCGTCGGCGCGTAGTCCTTCTCATCGAAGGCAAATTTGAGATTGCACTTTTGCACGATCTCGGCGGTATTTTCTATCACTTCGGGGATATCCGCAAAAAGCCGCCTCATCTCCTCGTCGCTTTTTACGTAAAATTCCGAAACGACGTGTTTTAGGCGGTCGCCGTCGTTGATCGTCTTGCCCATCGATATGCACTGATAGACGTCGTGGGCCTTGGCGCGATCCTTGCGCGAGTAGTGAGCGTCGTTGGTGGCGATGATCTTGACGCCGATTTCGCGCGAGAGGCGGATGAGATCCTTATCGACGTTTAACTGCTCGCCGATGCCGTGGCGCATGATCTCGAGATAAAAATCCTCGCCGAAAATTTCCTTATACTCAAGCGCCGCTTTTTTCGCCGCTTCGTAGCCGCCCGCGCCGCGCTTTAAATTTCGCTCGCTTCTATTTAGATGAAATTCCACCTCGCCCGCTAGGCACGCTGAGGAGCAGATGAGCCCCTCGCTGTGCTCTTTTAAAATTTTTTTGTTGATCCTCGGATAGTAGTAGAAGCCGTCCAAAAACGCGCGCGAGCTAAGATACATTAAATTTTTATAGCCCGTCTCGTTTTTGGCAAGCAGTATCAAGTGGTAGCGCTGGCGGTCGCTTTTATCGCCGATATCATCGTGGTTGTGCAGATAGGTCTCGATGCCGATGATCGGCTTGATACCGTGCTTTTTCATCGTCTGATAAAAGTCTATCGCCCCGAACATATTGCCGTGGTCGGTGATCGCGCACGCCTTGGTGCCACGGCTCTGCAAAAGCTCGGCGAGCTCGCTTACTTTATTCGCGCCGTCTAGCAGCGAATACTCGGTGTGAAGGTGCAGGTGGGTGTAGTCGCTCATTTTTGATCCTTTTTTGATTTGGAGATTATAGTAAATTCGGGCTTTAGAAACGGTCAAATTTAATGAAATTTTAGCTTAAATTTTGTTACGGAATTTTACTTCGAAGGTTTTACATTCTGGATCTTACGGATTAAATTTTGACAAAATTTTAAGTTTAAAATGCTGTGATGAAATTTTGCTATCGTAAAATTCCGCCTCGATGGAATTTTGAGCCAACGCAATTCCGCAAAATTCTATGACTTAGATCATCGTAAAATTTTGCGGTTTAAAATTCGCGCCTGCAAAGCCTTGCGGCTCTATGATCTTGAGAATTCCACGATCGCTTTGGCAAGCTCTCTAGTAGGATCGACGAAAATTTTATCGCTTTTGATTAACGGCAAAAATAGCGGCAGCTCAGTGCAGGCAACGACATAAATATCAGCATCGATTTTGCCTAGCAAATTCTCAAAAGCCCCCACGTATTCGGCAGTCTTGCCCGCCTTAACTCCTTTGTAGATGCAATCCATCAAAACCGCTTGATTTTCTTCGCCAAGTTCCACGCTGATTAGCCCTGCTTCTTTAAGCGGATCGTCGTAAATTTTAGCTTTTTTTGTACCGATAGTGGCTAGCACAGCTATTTTATGGGCGTTTGGATAATTTTTGCGGATCGCTTTTACGGTGACCTCAGCAATATGAATTAGCGGGATTTCCGCCGCAGCTTCTACATCGTCTGCGAAAAAATGCGCCGTGTTACACGCCATCGCAAACGCCTTGCAGCCTGCATTTTTGAGCCTAACAGCGCTCTCGCTTAGGCGCGGAAGCGGATTTTCACCTTTGCCTAAGATAAACGCCGTGCGATCTTCGATCTGCGGATAGCTATCGATTACAAGCGGAATATTTTCTTGATCGCTGCTCGCCGCAGTCTCTTCTATGATCTTCATATACAGATCCGCACTCGCCAAAGGCCCCATTCCGCCGATAATTCCAACTCTTTTCATAGCTCGTCCTTTCTAAATTTTACTTGGGTTAATTCTCCCACTTACTCATATCCATTTCGTTTTCGCTCTTTGCGACGTAGATTGACGCGACAACATCGCCCGTTACGTTCATCGAGGTTCGCCCCATATCCAAAATCGCGTCAATGCCCAAAATCATTCCGTAAGCGATCGCTACGTTACCACTTACCTTGACGCCGATAGATTCGAGCACTAAAAGCAGCATTAGCGCACCGGCTCCCGGAACTCCAGCAGTTCCAATCGCCGCAAGCATCGAAGTGATGATGATCGTGAGGTAGTGGCTGCTGTTTAGATCGATACCGCAAGCATTAGCGATAAAGAGCGTGCACACGCCCAAATACACGGTCGTGCCGTTCATATTCACCGTAGCACCCACAGGTAAAACAAAGCCGTAGATCGCCTTTGGAATGCCCATATCTTCGGCGGTTTGCATCGTAATCGGAAGCGTGCCGTTGGAGCTGCGGGTAACAAAAGCCGTAAGCATCGGCGGACGCACTTTTTTAAGGAATTTAATCGGGCTAACTCCGATAAGCATACAAATAACGCAATAAACCGCAAATACTTGAATCGCAAGTCCCACGTATAGGGTAATCGTGACATTTAATAGCGAGCTGAAAGCCTCGATACCGCTTTTATTAAACACTACAAACATTAGCGCAAAAACGCCGATTGGTGCGTATTGCATTACCCAGTGCACGACCTTAAACATAATTTCGCTCATTCCATCGAAAAAATTATAAACCGTATCAGCGGAATTTTTAATACGAGCATCACTACTGTCGCGACAAAACGCAAGCCCTACGCCAAGAAATAAGCAAAACGCGATGATCGGCAAAATTTCGCCCTTGGCTATGGAATCAAAAGGATTCGTAGGAATTATATTAAGCAAAATTTTACTCATACTAGGCGCGTTCGCTGCCTTTTCGACAGCCTTGGACGCATCGCTTAGATCAAGCCCGCTACCTGGAGAAAATATAAACGCACACACTAGGCCGATGACGATCGCAAAAAGCGTCGTTATAGCGTAAAATATGATCGCCTTAACGCCTACTTTGCCCAGGTGCGCGGGCGAGATGCTGCTCGTGCCCACGATGAGCGAACAGATAATGATCGGCACCATAATCATCTTTAAAAGTCTCACAAAAAGATCTCCCAAAGGCGTTAAAATCGCCACCCACGTGGTATCACCCACCGGCATATTTTTAGGTAGTAACATACCAATCGCAGAGCCCAACACTAAAGCGATAATGATGCGCCAAAGTAAGCTTGAGTTAAAATAAAAGGCTAAAATTCCGCCTTTTTTCGTTTGATTTTCTGACATGGACATCTCCCTGCACTAAGAATTTTAACGGAATTCTACTGCAACTTGCCATAAAATAAAATTTAATCGGTCGCCAAATGAAAGTTAAATTTGAAAATTCAATCGCGAGCTTAACCAAATTTTAAAGCTGAAATTATGCGGCAAGCTTTGTCTTTTGAAGTTATGAAGCGGAATTTCAAAGGAAAAACGACGCATGAAATTTATAGAATTTTGCGAATTTCGATGCGGTAAAAAGCTAAAATTTTGTGGTGGTGGGCTCACTAGGACTTGAACCTAGGACCATCCGGTTATGAGCCGGATGCTCTAACCAACTGAGCTATGAGCCCGCCAGCGGTGAAAAAGAAATGTGATTTTACAAAAATAATCTTAAAACGGCGTTAAAATTCTAACCGCAGAATTTTATGAAACTTAGGCCCGCTCAAATTGTGGCTAAATTTCACGCCAGAGCGCGCGACTTTATCTGATTTCCGATCAGATCACTTTCGTGCGCACAAAGCGGCGTAAATTTAAGACAAAATTTATATATTCCGGCTCTTAAATCCGCCGCCATAATCTAATCCGCCCTTAAATCGCGTGAATTAATAGCTTTTTACTTGAATAGGCTCCGATAACATTTTAGGGACGCCGGGTAGCTCATACGCTCCCCGGCAGATGTTATTTTCGGCATCGGGGCCTTTTGCGATAGTGATCGTTTTCTTTTTGCCATCCACGCTGATTAGGAAGCATTTATCTCCCTTTAAGCTTTTTAGATACGCAGAATTCGCTCCGTTAGGCTCTAGCGGAACATTCGTCATAACCGAAAAATCGGATGCGAATTTGCCTTGGGAGATATAGTAAGCGTCTAGATCGTATTTAACGGTACTTAAATTTGTCGCTAATCTAGAAATCTCCGCATCATCTCTAGTAGTCAGCCCCGGTTCCGCAATCGCTACTGCAGGCAAGGCAATCGCTACGATACAAACTGTAGCTATTATCGTCGCTACGGATACTTTTTGGGGCGTTACGTCGTATTCGCAGTTTTGTAGCGGCACTGCGGCGACGGCAAGCGAGCTTTTATTTTTGCGCACCATATCGTGTGTAAAGGGCAAAAAATAAGAATTTGCCGTATTCCATAAGACCTAATCCCGCGGGAGCAGTTCGACTAAAACGGTTAAGGATTAAACCCGACAAATAGGTCAAGATAGCAAGGATCCAACCAGCCATAAAAAACCAAATAATGTTGCCTAAAATACGCATATTTTACCTCTTTATAAATTATGTAAATCAAGCAAGCCGCCTGTTACAGACGTTGCACAGCCTACCATTGCTTTTGCGGCGTATTTAATGCGACCCGCACGCTATGCCGCACAAAACGAGTCTTGTACGCGCAAAATTTTCCATGCGCAAAACAACTACGGAATGATAAGGGATGGGGTTTAACGATTGGCAACAAACGCTTTTCATCGATAAAATTTTAGTATGCAAATAACTGCGGCGATGGTGTTTAAAAAATTTAAATTTGTTTTAAAAAATATTAGAAATTCTAAAATTTCGACGCAGAAATTTAAAAAATTTTATAAATTTTCATGAAATTTGCAGATCAAAATTTTAAAATTTTTACGATACGGCGAAGCGAATTCTTAAAATTTTACTATGGCTTTTAGCGCAAAATCTTCCTAATTGGGATACAAGATAGAAATTCCAAATCAAATTTTCGCAACATGCAGCGCTTCCTTAATTATTAATTTAAAATTTTACACGTGAAATTTCCACTCTACACAGTGCGGCGTATTTCTGCCAGTATAAAATTCGCAAGCAAAATTCCAACCTCGCAAACTCAAAAGCAGACGGCAATTACTTCTTGAAATTCTAGCACCGCTTGTCCGCGGACAAATATCGCGTTACTTTACAAAATTTCAGCCTCACGACGCAAGGCCGCCTCGCATTTCGTTCAGACGGCGACACGTCCGCACGCCGCTATGGCGTCTCGTCGCCGTCTTGGTTTTGAAGCGCGTCCGCTTCGCTCTCCGCCGCGATCGCCTCGAGGCTTAAAATTTCATCGACGTCCTCCAGCTGCGCTACGCCGTTTCCTGCGATGCTTCTGATGCTTGCGTGCATCGCGATCGCGCCGTCTCGCGCACGCGCGATCTGTTTTTCACGCTGTTTCCAGATGCGCTCCATCGCGTTGCGCTCCTTATTTAGGCTCTCTTGCATGCCGACGAATGCCGATACGATCGTCTTTATCTGGTTTGCAAACTCGGGCGAGGTTAGATAGTCGTAGAGCATCGCCGTTTTGCTATCTTGATTTTGCCCCGATCTTTTAGCAAACGCAAGCGCCACGACGTGTTCGCGCAAGACGGCGCAAAGCCCCTTAAATTCCTCAAACGAACAGATCCAGATGCTAGCATCGCTCGGCGCTTGGTGCAGCCTAGGGCTGTGAGGCGGCATCTGCTCGGTGACGATAACGCCGATCTGCGCGCCCTCGCCTATCATATCGTCTTTGAGTTTGTCGATCCATTTGGGCTCGAAGCTTTTCGTGCGCTTGCTCTCGTATAAAATTTTACCGCAGCCCGCAAACTCCCTCGTATGCACCATCTGTACGCAGTCCGCGCCGCGCGCGCCCTTTTTGACCTCATCTATCTCGTCCAAAGGAAAGTTTAGCCGCAGATACTCCTGCAGCGCGAGCTCCTGTACCTCGCCCTGAAGCTGCTGCGAGCCCACCTCAGAGCGGCGCTTGAGCTCGTTTATTTGACCGATCAGGCTTTGGATCTGCTCATCTTTTTGGCGGAATTTCAGCTCGTTTTCCTGCGAAATTTGCTTCGAAAGCCGCTCGCGCTCTTGGTTTACGCGGTTGGTTAGCTCGATCTCGGATTTAGCTTTATTCTCGGCTTCAAGCTCGCTAAATTTACGCTTCTGCGCTTCCATTTCGGCCTTTATTAAATTTAGCTCGGAAATTCTTTGCGATTTTTCTTGCAGCTCCTTTTGTAAAATTTCAAATTTCGCCGCATTTTCGCTCTCGATCTGAGATTTTGCGAGCGCTAAAATTTTCTCCCGCTCGCTGTTTAGCGCGGAATCGGTCGCCGCTTTTACGCGCTGCTCGAATGCGTTTTCCTTCGCTTGCAGCTGCGCCAGATGCTTCGCGTACTCCTCGCGCTTAGCGGCGATCTCGGCTTCAAATTTAAGCGTGGCTTCGTTTTGCTGCTGCTGCCACTTTCGCTTCTGCTGCAAAATTTCATCTTCAAATTTGGCCTTGATATCGCGCTGCAGCGCCTCGTCTATATCGATCTGCGAGCCGCAGTGCGGGCACTTTACGTTAGCCATTTTTGCTTCCCAAACTCTGCTCTTTCATCTTTTCAAATTCCTGCGAAATTTGTGCCGCATTGGGCTCATCCGCCATCTTATCGAGCACGGAGTTGTAGCGATTTACGAGCAGTATCGCAAGCGCCGAAAAGCAAAAACCGGGCAGCAGCTCGTAAACGACCGCCGAAAGCCCCGATAAGATCCAGCAAATGACCGTGATACCGCCTACGAGCATGCCTACTAGAGCCGAGAGTGCGCTCATCTTTTTAGAATACAGGCTGAAAAGCAGCACCGCTCCAAAGCTCGCGCCAAATCCCGCCCAAGCGTTACCCACGACGTTTAGCACCGTATCGTTTGAGCCGAACGCCAAGATCGCAGCGACTGCGGCGATGATCACGACGGCGATGCGGCTGCTTAGCGTCTGCGTGCGCTCGCTCACCTCTTTTTTATAAAACGCAAAGATAAAATCCTTCGTAACCGCGCTCGCGCTTACCAAAAGCTGACTTGAGATAGTGCTCATAATCGCCGCCAGCACAGCAGAGATTATCACGCCTAGGATGAATGGGTGAAAGAAAATTTTGCCAAGCTCTAGGAAAATTTTTTCGGGATCGTCTATGCTAAGGCCCTTTTGCGAGAAATACACAAAGCCGATCAGGCCGCTAAGCATCGCGCCTACTAGTCCTAGCACCATCCACGAAATTCCGATGCGGCGCGCGCTATCAAGCTCGCGCGAGCTTCTAATCGCCATAAAACGCACGATGATATGCGGCTGACCGAAGTATCCGAGCCCCCAAGCAAGTAGGCCCAAAACGCCCAAGAAGCTTTGATTGTAAAATAGATCGAGGTGGCTCGCGCCGTATAGCCGCACCTGCGCCAAAAAGGAGCTGTCCGCAGGGATCTGCAGCGCGCGATAAGAAAACAGAGGGATCAAAATAAGCACCGCAAACATCAGCGCGCCCTGAAACGCATCCGTGATCGCGACGGCCTTAAATCCGCCGAAAAAGGTATAAAACACGACGATTAAGATCGTAGCGACCGCGCCGTAGGTGAAATTTAGCCCGAAAAAGCTCTCAAATGTCTTGCCACCAGCGATGATGCCGCTGCTAACATAGAGCGTAAAAAATATGATGATCAAAAGCCCGGAGATGATGCGAAGCGTCTTGGTATGGTCTTTGAAGCGGTTTTCTAAAAAATCAGGGATCGTGACGCTGTCGCTTGCTACCTCGGTGTAAATTCTAAGCCTTTTTGCAAGAAATTTATAGTTGCACCACGCGCCCACGCAAAGTCCTAGGGCAATCCAGATATTGCAAATCCCCGTTGCGAACATCGCGCCCGGCACTCCCAAAAGCATCCAGCCACTCATATCGCTAGCGCCCGCGCTAAGTGCCGTTACGAATGGGCCCAGGCGGCGGTTATCGAGCAGATACTCGCTTAAGCTCGCATTCTTGTCATAATAATACCTACCTATAAAAATAAGCGCGCCGAAATATATCGCGATTGCGCAATAGGTCCAAAAGCTCATCGTTGCCTCCTTTTAAAAAAGCTAATTTTACTCTATTTCAAATAAAATTTTACTTTCGGAATTTAGCCAGATTTTAACGAAATTTTAGTATTCTTACCGTTTAAATTTTAAGAAAAAGGCGCCTTGGTTGAACGAGAAAATTTTAAAGGTCGTATTTGTTTTGACTGTAATCGCCGTGGGGCTTTATTTCACCTATCCCGAACTGAGCGAAGCGCAAAAAATTTCATACGCCAAAAGTTACGGCATCACTCTTATTTTGACCTCCGGCGGCATTGTGATCGGTATCGCATTAGGATTTATGCTGGCATTTTTAAAATTTCTAAACAATAAATTTTTAAGCTTCATTATCGACGAATACGTAGATATCATCCGCGGAACTCCAATCGTTATCCAGCTTATGGTGTTCGTGTTTATTATCTTTGCTACGTGGAGCAATAATATCGCAGCTGCGATCTTTGCGCTAGGGCTTAATAGCTCCGCCTACGTCGCGGAGATCGTGCGCAGCGGTATAAATAGCGTCGATCGCGGCCAGATGGAAGCTGCGCGTGCGATGGGTCTAGGCTACGGCACAGCGATGAAAGAGATCGTCTTTCCGCAGGCGATAAAAAACATCCTGCCCGCGCTTGCGAATGAATTTATAAGCCTTTTTAAAGAAACCTCGGTCGTGGGCCTCGTAGCAATTACCGATCTTACATTCTTTTCAAAAAGCATGCAGGCGGCGCTTTATACCGTCCAGCCGATACTTTTTGCCGCAGTGCTTTACTATGCAAGCGTGAAATTTTTCTCGTTTTTAGTAAAAATGCTAGAAAGTAGGCTAAACCGCAATGATTGAAATATCAAATTTAACCAAATCCTACGGCAATTTATCGGTATTAAAAGGAATTTCAAAGACCATAAATAAAGGCGATATCGTAGCGATCATCGGTCCAAGCGGCGGCGGCAAATCGACCTTTTTGCGCTGCTTAAATCTGCTTGAAATTCCAAGCGGCGGCACTATTAAAATAGACGGCGAGGATATTACCGATAAGCACACTGATATTAATAAAATTCGCCGCAAAGTTAGTATGGTCTTTCAGCATTTCAACCTCTTTGCAAATAAAAACGTGCTGGAAAATTTAACTCTAGCGCCCATAAAAGCGGGCATTTATACTAAAGAACAAGCCTACGCAAAAGCAGAGGAGCTGCTGCAAAAGGTCGGTCTTAGCAATAAGGCCTATACTTATCCACACAAGCTTAGCGGCGGGCAAAAGCAACGCATCGCAATCGCTAGAAGTTTGGCGGTAAATCCGGACGTGATTTTATTCGACGAGCCCACCTCGGCATTAGATCCAGAGATGATCGGCGAGGTGTTAGGTATAATGAAAGAGGTCGCCAAAGAGGGCATTACGATGCTTGTGGTAACGCACGAGATGGGCTTTGCACGCAATGTCGCGAATAGGATTTTTTTTATGGAGGGCGGCAAGATCGCTGTGGACGATACGCCTAAAAACGTATTTGAAAATCCGCAAAATCCGAGATTGAAAGAATTTTTAAATAAAATTTTAAACCACTAAAGGAGAGGGAAATGAAAAAATTTATGAGATTTCTAGTTGCGAGCGCGTTGTTTTGCGGTTCGCTAGTCGCTAAAGACATCACCAAAGATACGCTTATCGTAGGCACGAACGCCGAGTATCCGCCGTTTGAGTTTGTGGATGAAAACTCCAAAGTCACCGGCTTTGATATGGATTTGGTAGCCGAGCTTGCCAAGCGCGCGGGGGTGAAATATGAAATTTTAAATATGAGCTTTGACGGGCTAATCCCTGCGATTAAAAGCGGCAAAATCGATATGATCGCCTCGGGAATGAGCGCGACGCCGGCTCGTAAAAAGGCTATCGATTTCACGGCTCCTTACTACAAGGTCGAAAATTTATACGTCAAACGCAAGGACGATAGCTCGTTAAATTCCAAAGCCGACTTGCAGGGCAAGCGCCTTGCCGCGCAGCTAGGCACTATTCAGGAGCTTGCGATCAGAGACATCAAAGGCGCCGAGGTTAGCGCTACGGAGAACGTTTTTGTAGCCGTCATGTCGCTTAAAAACAAAAAGATCGACGCACTTTGCGTGGATTCATCCGTGGGCTACGAGTATCTTAAGAAAAATGACGATCTAACCGCATTTTTTAAAGAATCCGACGGCAGCGAAGGCTTTTCGATCGCATTCGATAAGGGCAAGTATCCCGAGCTGCTAGCTAAGTTTAACGCAGCGCTTGAGGAGATGAAAAAGGACGGCAGCTACGAAAAGCTTTTGGAAAAGTATAATTTAAAATAATCCGCAAAATTTAGGCGCAAATTCTGCAATAGGAATTTGCGCCGCCTAAGAGGAATCCTATGAAAAAGATATTTTTAGCACTTGCGATTTTGCTCTGCACGCAGAGCTTTGCGGAGCAAAAAGATAGATACGGCATCGCTGCGTTTGCAGGTCTTGGCGATGACGGCAGAACCTTTGTTTTTACCTTCAGAAAGGCTCAAAAAGATCGTTTCTTTCCCTGCGACTTAAAAAATTTAAACATAATCGCCGCGGGCACTTCTAGGTGCATAACGGACGCTAAGGAGCTTAAAAAATTCGACAAAGAATATAAAAAAGCTCTCGAGTCTGTGATAAAACCCGGCAAGCGCTACTACGTAAATTTAATTGATCGTGGCAATGACGCCTATATTTGCGACGTAAGCGATCCTAAAAGCAATCTGCGATTGGACCTAGTGGCGGCGGGATTTGCCGTACCGATAACCGACGATAGCGAACTTCTTTTAAAAGCCGCTGAGGAAGCCAAAGAGGCTAAACGCGGAATGTATAGCGCAAAATTTTGGGATGTTACTAACTGCATTCTAAACGGCGTGCCGATGCCGAAAAAGATAGATGAGTGAAATTTACGCGCTTAGCAACGATGTCTTAACGCCGCCGCAAACTATCTTTTCGCAGATAGATGAAATTTTGCGCTGCGGCGTAAAGCTCGTGCAGTATCGCAGCAAGCTCGCCGCGCAGGATGAAGCTTTAATCCGCTCTCTTATCGGTCTTTGCGAAGATTACGGCGCCAAACTCATCATCAACGACGATGCGGCGCTCGCCAAAAAGCTTGGCGCGCACGGCGTGCATATCGGAAAGGATGACGGCGAGACGGCGCAGGTGCGCGAGTTTTTAGGCGCGGATAAGATCATCGGCGTTAGCTGCTATGCTGATCTTACTCGCGCGCAAAAGGCCGAGGCGCAGGGCGCTAGCTACGTAGCCTTCGGCTCGCTAAGGCGCGGCAAGACAAAGCCCGATGCGCCGCTTTGCCCCGATGCGCTCGTGCAAGAGGCGCGAAAATCTTTAAACCTTCCAATCGCCGTAATCGGCGGTATAAGCTTAGAAAATTTAAATGAAATTTTAGCCCTCAAGCCCGATTATATCGCGATGGTAGAGGCGATCTACAGACCCGCTTCGATTACGCAGAATTTAGCAAATTTAAAGGAAAAAATGGATGAATATATTTGACGCCGTGATTTTAGGCATCGTCGAGGGGCTGACGGAGTTTCTGCCCGTAAGCTCGACCGGGCACATGATCCTGGCCGCTAAACTGATGGGTTTGCAGCAGACCGACACGCTTAAATGCTTCGAGGTCGTTATCCAGCTAGGCTCGATCCTAGCGGTCGTCGCGATGTTTTACAAGCGGCTTTTGGTCGATTTTAAGCTCTGGTGCAAGCTCGTCGTGGGTTTCATCCCCACTGCAGCGATCGGCTTTTTACTGTATAAAAGCATCAAATCGCTATTCGCGCCGCAGACCGTCGCCTACGCGCTGATCGGCTGGGGCGTTATTTTTATCGCAGTCGAGCTCTTTCGCAAGGCGCGCCCTAGGGACGGCGAGCTAGAGCATCTGGATCAAATTTCATACGCTCAGGCCTTTATCATCGGGCTTTCGCAATGTTTTGCGATGGTGCCGGGTACTTCGCGCAGCGGCGCCACCATCATCGCAGGGCTTTTGTGCGGGCTAAGCAGAAACCTAGCCGCGCGCTTTAGCTTCCTGCTCGCGATCCCTACGATGTTTGCGGCGACTTTTTACGACACCTATAAAAATTTAGACACCTTCGCGCAAAACTCCGACAATATCACGACCTTTCTCGTAGGCGGCGTAGTGGCGTTCGTCGTGGCGCTTGCGGCGATCAAGCTATTTCTAAGCTTCGTTTCGAAGTTTGATTTCATCCCGTTTGGAATTTATAGAATTCTAATCGGCGCTATCTTTTTCATCTTCGTTTTTTAAACGCAATCATCAAAGGAATTTCATGAGCCTAGCAAAAAATATCGGCGCATTTTTGAAAGACAGATTTAGCCTCCTATCGGTATTTGACGGCGCAGTGTTAAACGCATACGCGCTAGTTTTAGCATTAAATTTATCGCTTGGGTTGCTTCTTATCGCACGCGGCGGCGAGATACTCCCCGCGCAGGCGCTGTTTTTCGTGGCGTCTGCGATCTGCGGCGTGACGATACTTTTTTTCGCGCTTTACGCGCTTAGCTTTTACAGCGCTAGGCTATATAAAATTCTCGCCTTTGCGCTATTGGCGATAAACGTAGCCTTCTCGATCGCTCAGATTTTTTTGATCTTTAGCCTGGAGCTTACCTACTCGCACGGCACGCTGGACGCGCTAGTGCAAACGACGCCTAAGGAGGCCTTTGAGTTCGCGCATGCGTTTTTAAATTTCAAGCTTATCGCGGCTTTTTTGGCGCTTTTGATCTTCGTCTTCGCCGCTCTTAGGCTTAGAGTGAGCCAGCGAGTGCGGATGAAGCTATGTCGCGCGATAAAGCTAGCCTTTTTGCTTAGCTTGCTCGTTTTTATCGCGCATGCGGCGTTTAAAAGCTACGTAGCCAAAAGCTCGAAAATGCGCGCCAGCATCATAATCGCGCTAAATAAAATTCCGATTTATAACTTTGCTTTCGTTACGAAGGATTATTTCGGCGCCGATTTTAAAAGCGTGCGCGAGCTGCAAGCCGGATACCAAAGCATTTACACCTCGCATTCGCATAAAACCACGCCAAACCGCATCTCAAACGTCGTTTCCATCATCGGAGAGAGCCTGCAGCGAAATTTTATGAGCTTATACGGCTACTATCTGCCCACTACGCCGAATCTGCAAGCGCTTGAGCAAAGCGGAAATTTAATCGCTTTTAGCGACGTCGTCTCGCCGGGTGCCAAGACCAACGACGTGTTAAAATACGTGCTAAATTTCGGAAATTACGAGAGCGAAAAACAGCGCCCGTGGAGCGCCAACCTCGACATCGTAAATCTCGCACGGCTGGCAAACTACGAGACCTTTTGGATCAGCAACCAGGAGCGCTACGGGCAGTGGGCGGTCGCAAGCGGCGCGAGCGCGCAGATGACGGATCACTCGGACTTTACGAACCAGATCCCGGTTTACAAATACGCCTACTCGCTCGACGAAGTTATGCTTCCGAGTATAAAAAATTTCAAATCGGGCGCGAGAAAATCGCCCCTTGCACGCAAGGATGAAAGCTCCGCCGCAGAGGTGGGCGGCACGCAGATGAAGGATAAATTTTTCATCCTTCATCTAATGGGCTCGCACCCGAGCTACGAGTTTCGCTATCCGAAAAGCTTTGCTAAATTTAGCGCCGCGGACATCTCGCGCGAGCCGCTTGATGAGGGGCAGAAAAAAGAGCTTGCACACTACCTAAACACCGTGGCTTACAACGATTTTATCGTGAGCGAAATTTATAAAATTTTTGCGAGCGACAACACGCTGATAGTCTATTTCAGCGACCACGCTCAGAGTCTTTATCAATACCGCGGCAAGCTGATCCACGGCGGCATCAACCGCTTCACGCTCGAAATCCCGCTGATTTTCATGGCGTCGGATAAGTTCAAAGAGCAAAACGCTGATCTTTGGGCGCGCATCGCGGCAGCCAAAAATAGGCCGTTTTTAAACGACGATCTCATCCACGCGATTGCAGAAATTTTAGAGATGACCGATCTACCGGAGTACGATCCCGCTCGCTCGGTGATCAATGCTGATTTTAACGCCTCGCGTCCGCGCATCATCGAGGGGGTCGATTACGATAAGGTTTATAGGCTGCAGAAGGAATTCGGCGAGTAAATTCGGTGGAATTTTGCGCCTTTTAGCAGCGCAGAATTTCGCCTCTTAAAATCTACGCTCTTATCGCAAGCGGCTCGCGCCTTAATTTAGTTTTCGCACGGGCGCATATTTTCGCCGCCACGGGCTATGCAGTAAAATTTCTCGCCGCAGAAGTCTGCCGAGTAAAATTCAGCTTTGTAAAATTTCAAAATTTGGCGGCTAAAATTCCACAACGCAGAATTTTCCATACGTTCACGAAATATAAAATTTGCAAAGCTAATTCGAATAGCGAAATTTTGAAATTTCGGAATTTTAAAATTTGGCGGTGTAAAAATTTATCCGCACGGCACGGAATTCTACCGCTTAAATTTCACGGCGCAAAACTCCTCAGCACAAAATTTACCGCCAGAATTCAGCTCGCAATTTAAAATTTCAAAATTCTAAGCCGTAAAATTTAAAAGCGGCTATTGCTACAAAATTTAGCGAGCTTAATTTACGCTGCCGCAGCGGTATTTGCCCGCTACAAAGGTGATTTTATCGCGGATCTGAGCGATCTGTCTTAGCGCCTCCGCCAAGAAATCCACGTCGCTCTCGTCGTGGATGAACGAGAAGCTAGCCCGTACCCAAGCGGGTTTGCGCGACATTTCGGTATCGGGCTGTAAGCCGAGCAGATCAAAGCCGTAAGGTGCTGCACAGTCGCAGCCTGCGCGGGTTTGGATCTCAAATTTCTGCCCGAGCACCCCGGCTAGCGCATCCGCGCCAAGCCCTTGCATATTGAAAGCAAAGATCGGCACGCGCGGCGCGGTCAGATTGCCGTAAATTTCAATCTCGGGGATTTTTGAAATTTCGCTTATGAAACGTCTGCAGATCGCCTCTTCGCGCGATTTGATCGCCTCTAGCCCCGCGCTTTTGCGAAGCTTTAGGGCAAGATAGGTTCGCACCAGCGCGATGATACCCGGCGTGCCCGCCTCCTCTAAGCGCTCCTTATCGATTATAAAGCGCTGCGTTAGGGCATCTGCGTATTTGATCGTGCCGCCCCCCGCGAATGTCGGCTCCTCACCGCGCAAAAGCTCCTTTCGCACCGCCAAAATCCCGCTAGCGCCCACGCCGCCCAAAAGCTTGTGTGCGCCGAAAAACATGCCGTCGCAAAAGCCGAGATCTACGTTTTCGTGCGCGATGAGCGCGCTAGCGTCCACAAACAGCCGCCCGCCGTGCGCTTTTAGCATCAAGTAAGCACGCTTGTAATCAAGCTTAAGCCCCGTCACGTTCGATGCCGCGGTAAGCACGCCGTAAATTTCGCGCCCTTTGTTTGTGGATAAAATTTCGCCCAGCCGCGCAAAGTCCATCAGCCCGCTTGGATCCAGCGGCACGCGCACGACCTCGCAAAGCCCCTGCCTTAGGCTGATCTCCACGGAATGATGCTCAAAGGGCGAGATGATGAAAAGCGGCAGATCTTTTAGGCTCTCGCGCCGCAAGCCGAGCCTATCTCGCGTCGCTGGCGGCAGGTAGATGCCTAGAATTTCCCAAAGCTTCTTAATCGCCGCGGTCGCGCCAAAACCGCAGGAGATCAGGTAGTAGCGCTCCTCGCAGCCCAGAAGCTCTTTGATTTTCGCCCTTGCATTTTCGTAGTAATCGCTCGTAATCTCGGCGTTGGCTCCGCCTGCGGAGTGGACGTTGGCGTATGTTGCAAGCACGCGCTCGATCTCCGCTTCTATAGGGCGATACGCAAGGCCCGAGGCGGCGCAATCGAAGTATTTGACCCCCTCTTTTAAGATGATATTTTCTTTGATCGTTTGAAAATCCAAAGCGCGACTCCAAAATTTTTGCAAATTATATCCAAACTCGCTAAAATTACGCCCGCAAGGAGGGCGAAATTTACGAGCTAAAAGACACTGCGCGAAATTTAGGCGATGCCGATATCGACGCGATTTTGCAGTTTCATTTCGTATTTGACGAGATAGGCTGTATAAGCGGCTACGCGGACGTTTTCGAAGCGATCGAAAATGAAATTTTGCTCTGCTTTGAACGTCTCGGCGAGCGCTTTAAATTCGGCGGCGAGTGTGAAGAGCAGATCAAAAAAGCGCTGATGAAATTTGCTAGAAGCGACCGCAAAAAAATAGGAATTTCAAAAATCTTGCCGCGATTTACGGCACAAAAAATCACTGCAGACCTCATAAACGCGAAGTTTTTAATCACCGAAAAATCAAGCGAGCAAAGGGCGCAAAAAGAGCGCAAAAATGACCGCCTCCCGCGCGCGCTGCGCCGCTACCATATCACCGACAAGGTCCATTTTAGCAGCAACTTTGCGAGGTTTTGGTTTAGATTTATCGAGCCGAATCTGCCCGCGCTGCGACGCGGCGAAATAGGGCGCGTGCTAAGCCTAATCAAAGCGGATTTCAACGCCTACGCGGGGCTCGGGTTTGAAATTTTAAGCAAGGAGCTACTCGCGAAGTATCTAAATTTAGAGATTTCGCAAATTTCAAGCTTCTGGAACAAAGAGGTCGAGATTGACATCTACGCGAAATTTGAGAGCTTTTGCGTCGCGGGCGAGTGCAAATACAAGGAGCGAAAAATTTCAAAAAACGTGCTAAACGAGCTCATGCTCAAATGCGAAAAAGCGCACCTCGCGCCCGATCTGCTCGCGCTGTTTTCCAAAAGCGGCTTTAGCGGCGAGCTGCATAACCTAAAAAGCGATAAAATTTTACTCTTTTCGCTCGAGGATTTTAAAATTTTACTTTGAATACGGACGTAAAATCAATGATTATAAGGGAATTATCATGAAAAATAGGGTCTTGGCAGCATCGTTAGGCGTGCTTTTGAGCTTAAGCTTGGCTGGATGCGATAGGGGAGAAATAGAGGATATTCAAACGGAGGATTTTTATGCCGCCAATCCGGATAAAGCAAAAAGCGTCTCCGAGGCGTGCGCCCTAGCCGATCTATCGAAAGAATCAGCAGAGATTTACGACAACTGCGAACGAGCCGTCATGGCGTATTTTAAAATCTTCTATAAAAGTATGATGCAAGCGGCATCAAGGCAAGAGGTAAAGGCGCAAGATGAAAAACAAAAAGCTATGTGCGAGCGCAAAGAGGTGCGAAATACGGAATTCGACGTGGAATGCTTTCTGTTTCTAGCCGTCACGGGTTTGCCGATAAACTCTACAGCGCCTAAAAATAGGCTGACTTATCTACTGGAGGAATGCAGAAATGATACAATCAGCCCGAAATGTAGGCTTTTAAGAAAGGAGATAAAGTTTCTCAAGGAAGACCTTAGAATGAGCAAAGAAGAGGTCTACGAGGCATTATCGAAAAAATTGCAAATCGTGATAAAAGACTATATTGATTTTTACGTATCGCAAGGTAGATTCGACGAAAATCCAAACAAGATAACAAGCATGACGGTCGAGCAGATAGCTCCAAACTCGATTAGCATAGGCACGACGAGCTATGTCAGCTGCTTTACTATAACCGCAATCGATACGGGTAAAAACGCTATTTTGGAGATACGAAAAGGCGCAAGCCAAAATGATGAATTATGCATGGAAACATATAAATTGCCCGAAGTTACAAAAATTTTAAATGAAAACGGCGGCGTTATTAGGCTTAGATAGCAAAAATTTTATATTTCAAATTTAATTACAAAGTCTTAAGAGTTTAATTTTAAAAACTGAAATTCCGCCGCTTGAAATTTTAAAGCGGCGGAATTTTGTGAAATTTCAGCTCGCGCAGGCGGCTTGTACTACTGCGAGCAAACTCGCGCTGTCCGCGCACAAACCCCGCGCCATAAATTCCTCAAATTTAGACTATTTTTTCACCTTGATCACGTATGGCACCGATTTGATCACGCCTTTGGAAAAGAGCGTCTTGGTGTCCGCATACACGGCATCAAGCTCGGCCTTTGAGACGTCCGCATCGCTTACCTGCACGTCCTTGTTATAGTATTTCTCGATCACGTCGATCGCGCCCTTTTGATCGCTCGGCGAGAGGGCTTTTAGATGCTTTAAAATCAGCGCCGATTTGATAAACGCGCTTTTGCCGTGCACCGGCGCAAAGATCAATTTTACATTGCTGTTGCGAAGATGCTTCGTGATCCTTTTCATCTCCTCGGCGCAATACGGGCACTCTGGATCGCCCACGATGTAGGTCACATAGGGATTGTTTTTATCAAACGACTCGATATAGGCAAATCTCGCGGGATCTATGCTCTTTAGCAGCTCAAGCGCGGCGGCGTCCCTGGCGTCCTTTAAAATTTGAGTTCTCATCTTAAATAGCGCTGCATCCGCCGCGTCCGCAAGCTTAGGCTCCTCCGTCACTGCCACTAGGCTTTTGCCGTCGTCGCTAGCTAAAAACGCCTCTTTTTTATCGCCCGAGCGGACGATTAGTAAATTTAGCCCGTTTAGCGAGTTTAGCTTATCGATCGAGATGAGCTGAGCGTTTTTATCATTTAGACTTTGCTTTAGGTTTTTTACGAACTCCGCTTCGTTCGCATTCGCGCCAAGCACAAAAGCCGCACATACAGCCAAAACGTAGATAATTTTTTTCATAGCTTCCCTCCCCTTAAAATTTCGCCAATTATATCAATTTAAAATAAAATTTGTTATAATCGCGCCTCATTAATTTAAGGAGAAATTTATGGCTTATTCAATGGGCGATCTAAAAAAAGGTCTAAAAATCGAGGTGGACGGAATTCCGTTTAAAATCATAGAATACCAACACGTAAAACCGGGCAAAGGACCTGCTTTCGTGCGCGTTAAAATAAAATCTTTCATTGATGGCAAGGTGCTTGAAAAGACCTTCCACGCGGGCGATAAATGCGAGGCGCCGAATCTTGAGGAAAAAGAGATGCAGTATCTCTACGACGATGGCGAGGCGTGTCAGTTCATGGATACGGCTAGCTACGAACAGATCGCGATTAGCGACGAGGATGTGGGCGAGGCGAAAAAATGGATGCTAGATGGTATGATGGTAAATATAATGTTTTACAACGGCAAAGCGATCGGCGTGGATGTACCGCAGGTGGTGGAGCTTAAAATCGTAGAAACTGCGCCAAATTTCCGCGGCGATACGCAGGGCAGCAACAAAAAGCCCGCCACGCTTGAGACCGGCGCCGTGGTACAGATCCCATTTCACGTGCTCGAAGGTGAGGTCATCCGCGTTGACACCGTCCGCGGCGAGTATATCGAGCGCGCAAATAAATAATCCCCCCTGTTTTTGCGAAATTTTGATTTCGCAAAAATTCCTCTTTCTTTTAAAATTTATAAACTCCGAGCGATAAATTTAAACCGCGACCGTCACGTAAATTTTAATTAAAATGACTTTTTGGATTCGCCGAAATGCGGGATAATTTAGTCTAAATTTTACGCAGCGCTGATTTTGGCAAAATTTAGGATGGTTTTACGATTAAATTTAGGGATATGAAATTTGAGTATAAAAAACGCCCGAAAGCAAATCTTGCGACCCACTTTCGGGCTTTGAGCTAGGCTGCAACTTTAATTAGATTTAAAATTTCACCTTCACTTGGAAAACGAGGCTTAGCAAAATCTTTATTAAAGAAAAGCTTTCTGCCGTCAACTTCTACTAGAAAGTCTCCGCTGCCACCAGGGACCAACTCGACAACTGCATCCTTATAGACGCTTGTTATTTCATCTCTCACACGGAGAGCTTGCGGTCTATAAGATCAAGAATTACAATAAGTAATTACAACCTTCATCTTTATTCCTTTCTAAAAAAAGTGCCACATTGTAGCCAAACTAGCTTAAATTTTAATATAAAGGCTCAATTTCGCGCGCCTCAGCATTTAAAAATTTATGAGCGAAATTTCGTCGTTTGCAAAGCTCTAAATTTCACTACTGCAAGCTTGAAGCTAGTCCTCAAATTTTAAAATTTCATCGTAGCAGAGATAAAAATCGCAGCCGTGCGTATGGAATTTCTTATCGCCGTGAAAGTGCCCGAAATACCACTGCTCAGGCCTTACGAGCTCAAAGATCTGCTGCAGATACTCAGACGTTTTATCGGGAGTACTTTTGCCGCACCAAAGGTATTCTTTTAAAAATTTCATCGCAAACCACGGCGCCGTGTGGCTCAGCACCGCATCGATCCGCCCGCCCGCGGCGATGAAATCGCGCGCATTTTGCATAGCACAAGCAAACTCCTCCTCGCTTGGAATCTCGCGCGCCCACCAGCTAAGCCCCGGTATCCGATGCGCCTTATCGACGCTAAGCGCACCGCCGAAGCACAAAAAATGTCGCCCTGCAATCTCGTAAATTTCGCCGCGCCGCAGCCAAAATATATTTTCGCCGCCCACGCTCACGGTGCCGCCGAATTTCCGCTCGCGCGGCAGCTCATCCAACATATCGAAATTTTCGTGATTGCCGTCAATAAAAAGAAGCGTAGCGGGGAAATATCTTTCTATATTTTTGCGCGCCATAAACTCATCTATCCGCTCGCTCCAAAATAGCCCGAAATCTCCGAGCACGATGACGAAATCATCGGCGCTAAGCCCGCCCGCAAAAGCCTTGTTCGTTATTTTACCGATCTCGTTTATGCCGTGTGTATCGCCGCAAAGATATATCATCTGCCTCTCCTTTTTTGCTTTCTTAAATTTAACTCGCCGCGCTTTGTCGCAACCCATGCGAATGAAATTTGAAGCGCTAAATTTACGCGGCACACGCGTCGCACAGACCTTTCGCCCCTAGCCGTAACCACATAAATTTAATCCAAATTAAAAGCGTAAATTTAGGCGACGTATTTTAAAAGCACAGGCATCAAGCTTGTTGCCGTATAAATTTGAAGCTGCAGTTTTCAATTTTAAATTTCGCAGCGCAGATTCTAAGCGGCGAAATCCAAGTAGGCGCAGCTTTGCTTACTGCCGCTAAATTTTAAATTTAGCGACTAACTTTGTAAATTTTACGGCGAGCCGCCTAAATTTAAAGATTAATTTTAAAGCCTGCCGCGCAATTTCGTCGCCAGCGCTGCGCCGATTTTTTCGTAGCCCTCTTTTTGCAAGTGGATTTCGTCAGGGCGGATCAGCCCACGCTCGCGCCAGCCGCGCCAGCCGCCATCCTCATCCATAAGACCGGCTATGTCGTAAAACATCGCCCCTTCGTCTCGCGCCAGATGCGCTAGCACCTCCGCAGCGCGTGAGGCGTTTGGCACTTTAGGGCTTCGCGGCGGCGCTACGAGCAGGATTTTCGCACCGGGAGCTACAGAGCGGACAGAGCGAAGCAGCCCACGGACGCTTTGGTAGAATTTTTGCTCATCAAATTTCGGATCCATTGCGTCGTTTGTACCGTAAGCTATGACTACGAGATCGTATCTAAGTCCCGAAAAATCCCTACCAAAGGCATCTGCGCCCCATTTTTCGTAGAGGTTGCTAAACGCGCCGTTGCTCGCGCAAGAGTCTGCAAAGCGCGCGTTTTTACGGTAAATTTTATATCCTCCAAGCTCTGCTCCGTCACGCAGCGATCGAATTTCGATCGGAAATCTAAGTCGCAGCTTAGAATACTCCCATTTCTGCGGCACTTCTTGCGAAATATACGCGCTTAGCCCACTTGCATCGCGCACGCGAAAAATCTCGCCGCCCTGATCCGATTTATGTAAAATTTCGACGTAAAAATCGCCGCTAAGCTGCTTTAGCTCCAGTCGCACATTAGCGCCCTTTTTGCCGGTAGCGATCACTCCGCATAGCGGAAAAT
Organism: uncultured Campylobacter sp.; assembly: GCF_937997535.1. Taxonomy (GTDB): domain Bacteria; phylum Campylobacterota; class Campylobacteria; order Campylobacterales; family Campylobacteraceae; genus Campylobacter_B. Next base: position 2,173 of record NZ_CALKTT010000080.1, on the reverse strand, counting down.
CGGGGTCTTGCTCGGTGCGAGACGAGATCACATTAAAGCCGCTTTGCTTAAATTCTATATTTTCGCTTTTGTGATATTTAGGCATCATTGCAGGCACGAAGCCGACGCTGTTTTGCACGAAAAAACCATGTCTGAAAGCATCTATCAGCGCATCGCTTCCTAAGTGCGAATCACCAAAAAATTTCACTCCAAAGCCCGCAGAGCTTTTTGCGTTTGCAGAATTTATGCCACGAACGCCTGCGTTTGCCGCGCATCCGCCTAATAATGCGGCAAATAAAATCACTATAAATTTACTCAACTTCAATCCTTGATAAAATTTCTTTCGCTACCGCTTCGCAACCCTCTTTGCTCATATGAATGCCGTCGTCTTGGCGCACGCGCACGAACTTGGAGCCGCTTTGCAGATAGGTTTTATAGACGCCTTTTTCGCACACCAGCGGGGTTGTTTGCATAAAATACCCGCCAAGCGCCATACTGGCGTCTGCATATATTTGATTTAGCAGCTGCGTTTTCTCCTCAAAATCCGGCTTTTGCATACACGGCATCGCTAGCCACAGCACTCCCGCGCCGTGCGAGTGCGCCGTATCGTAGATCTCGCGCACTCTTGAGGCGTAAAACTCTCGCCAGCGCGGCGTTTTAATGCCATAAGTTTTACCCCCTGCGCGGTACTCCCAGACGTCGTTGGCGCCCAGCAGCACGACTACGAGCTTAACGCCGCCATTCTCTCTAAGCGCGGTATCGAGCGTCTTTTGCCAGTCAAAAGATTTCTTGCTCGCAAGCCCCGTAGATTGCTTGCTAAGATCGATCACCCTCAGGCTTCGCTTCGGGAAAAATTTCTTAGCGTTCATCCCCACGTATTGCATCAGGCTATCGCCGATAAAAAGCACCTCATCGCCTGCATTTAGGCGGATCTTGCCATCGTCGCTAAGCGAAATTTTAGCATCAATCTCCGCGGAGCTTTGCGTCGTTAAATTCTGCTCCAAGGCCTGTGTAGCAGGGAGTTGAGAATTGGAATTTTCGCCGCTTTGCAAGGTTGCGCTTGCCGTGACGGGATTTTGCGACGCAGCGGAGCTGCGCGGCACAGAGCTTGTTGTAGCCAGGCTTTGTGACACGGAATTTTGCGAAGTAGAATTTTTAGAAGCGGAATTTGGTGCGTAAGGCTCCTGCGCCGAATCGCGCGTCTTTGAATGATGCGCAGAATTATTTAAGGCAGAATTCTTCGCAGCATGGGTTTGCGGCTTGCTACCTTGCGACTTAACGCTTTGCAAAGCATCGTGATCTCGCGCCCCCATACTTTGCAAAGCTTGATTTTCCGCCATACGATCTTGCGCAGATTTTTTAAAATTTTCGCTTCCGCTATGCGGACTTGCGTCCTCATCCTTGCTAATGTCCTCGCCTTTGATACGCTGCTCAAGCTTATCTGCGCCATTTGCAATCTTTTCGTAGATCTCTCCGCCTACGCGAAACGGCGAGTGGCGCAGCCATTCTTCTAGCCCAAAGTCATCGTGAAATCGCTGCTCCAAATAATAAAGCAGCGAGCCTTGCATAAAAAATGCCGAGAAAAGCAGCGCAAAAAGCAGAGTCGAAACAAACCTAAGCATCTAAAATCCTGCGTAGATGAAATTTGGAATTCCGCTTGGCATCAGCGCAAAAATCAGCGTGAAGATCATGCCGAGCACGAGAGCTTTAGGCAAAAACGGCAGCTCGGCAAAAAGCGCGATCAAAGTATCTTTAAGAGCTGAAATTTTAGGATAAACAAAAATCCCCGCTAAAATCACCGCAAGCACCGCTAGCTCGCTAATATCTCCGAAAGCTCGTGCGCGGGCAAAAGCACCCAAAATCGCCGCTGCATCTGGAAGGGAATTGGCGAAAAAAATCCAAGCGAAACTTACAAAAATATAGGTGCAAAATAGCGCCAAATGCGGATTTAGCGGCTTTACGCCCACTTTAGCAAGACATTTTAAAAACACAAGCGCCACTCCGTGCAAAAGCCCCCAAATCAAAAAATTTAATCCCGCGCCGTGCCATATGCCTGATAGCGCAAACGCGATTAGCAAATTTACGCAGGTACGTGCAAAACCCTTGCGCGAGCCGCCGAGCGGGATATAAATATAATCACGTATAAACGTGGATAAGCTGATATGCCAGCGATCCCAAAACTCGCCTAAATTCT
>NZ_CALKTT010000079.1 GCF_937997535.1 uncultured Campylobacter sp. | reverse complement strand
CGGTTTTACGGTGCACGGCGCGCATGAGCCGCACTTCGTGCTAAGCATCGACCCGAGCAAAAACGAGATCGTCGTAGGCGGCAAGGACGAACTAGCGACCTACGAGTTCGACACCGAAAATTTTAACGCCTTTTTAAGCAGGGATGAAATTTTAAATATGCCGGGTCTCGGCGTTAAGATCCGTTACCGCAGCGCCAAACTCCCCGTTAAAATTTCGCCGCGTGAAGGGGGCGGCGTGCATGCCGTGCTGTCCGCACCCGCAGCGGGCATCGCTCCGGCACAGCTTGCGGTTTTTTACGACGAGCGCGACCGCGTAATAGCAAGCGGATTTATAAAATAGCGCTTTGTTTTGCTTCACTTAAAGCTCGTGGGTTTGCAAAACGGCACTTTGATCGCGCCGCTCGATCTGCACTCACTATGTTAAATTTCATATCGGAGTAAGATATTTGCGCCTTTGAATCCAAGCCGTTAAATTTTATCCCGTAAGCCTAGGCGCGCAAATTTTATGCGTGCAACTTTGTGATTGAGTCTTTTAAATTTACGCTCTGTCGCCGCGTACGCCTACACTGCTAGCGAAATTTTACGAAAGCTGCGGCGCTAAAATAAAATTCGCGGCGACGTCTTATCCAAGCGCGCCGCGACGCAAAGATCGTGACTAATATAAAAGCTTCGTGCGCCGTCGCGATATGGCGAAACGAAATTTTGCACGACTGCCCTAAAGGAATTTGCGATGAAATTTCTAAACCTACGCTATAGCCCACGACTACATTTAAATTTTAAAAATTTATGCCGAAATAAAATCAAATTTTAAAATTTAGCAGCGCTTTCTGCGCTCGAATTGTGCTCAAATCGCCCTAAAATTCCACTCGCGTCTTTACCTCAAAAAGCAGCTCGCCGTCCACCGCCTTAAGCCCGCCGCTCTTTATCATCTCGCGAATTTTACTCGTGCCAAGGCTGCTTTTTTGAAGCAAAATTTCAACCAAGTCTAGATCCCTGATCTCATAAACGCACCGATCTATCAGCTGTGAAGAGCCAAGATCGTCGAAGTAGAAAAATCGCCCGCCGTTTGAATAGACCCAGCCGTATAGCCCGCCGTGCACGCCGCCGACCCTGCGCCACTCATACGGCAGCTCGAGCGCGAAAAGCCCGCTTTTGCGAGCGACCAGCCTACGACTGCTACGGCCGCCGCCCCAAACTTCGGCGCCTTCTAAAAAATATATCCGCTCGCCGCTTTGAAATACGCTGCCGCTAAGCGCGCGAACTTCGCCCGCGAAGGGATTGTCTGCCGCGCGCTTTTGCTTTCCGTCGTTCTCGTCGAAATAGTAGATGCCGTCTGGGGAGGCAAAAAGTAGATGGTTTGAATGCGCAAGCTGCCTATTTAGCGGAGTATATGGCGCGGCGGCGGGATCAAATTTCAGATCGTTCGCAAAAACGTCACCGCCTTTCGCATCCCACAAAAAATAGCTCAACCGCTGCCTAAAAAGATCGTAATGCCCGCCGTTATCGCGCGCGTCAAGGCGCAGGTTTCTAAAATACACGTTCGTGCCGTCCGCGGCATAAACGCCGCTAGCGCGCCCGTCGCTTCCCTCTATTTGGCGCAGGCTCGCGGCATCGGCGCCCGGCAAAACCTCTCCCTTATAAAACGCGCGAGAGCCCTCCGCAGCGTAATATACGCCCGCGATTTGGCGCAGATCCGTAGCGTCCATTCGTTTAAATTTATAGAGGTAGCTTTGCGGCTTGGGCGCATCCCAAAAAATATGCACCAAGGTTTCATAAGTAAGCTTAAGCGCCCCCAGCGCGTCGTTTGGCACCGCCTCGCCGTCGCAAAAGTAGCTAACTCGCCCGTCGCTTACGTATCCGAATGCCACGGCTTTCGTGCGCGCGGGCTCTAGCTCGCTCATAGCTATATTGCCGCAATATACGGCGTTTTGATCCGCCGCGACGTTGGAGCGGTAGCCGGAGCCGAAATCCAAAACTCGAAAGCTCGCCACGTCCGCGTCCGGTATCGCAAAATAGCCCGCACCCACCACGAGGGCGTAAATTTCATCTCCTTTTTTATAAAAATCGCTGTATTTGATCTGCTCATCATCCCGCAGCGAGTAGTCGTCTGCGGAATTTATAACCGCCGCTAGAATAAGCGCGCTAAAAGCCGCGAACGCAAACGTTATACCAAGCGCGATCTTGCGCCAAAGCGGCATGCCTCTGGGCCCATCTCGCACAGGCTTACGATCTGCTTCTGCCTTGCGCGCCCTAGCTTTGCGTTTCTTTTGCGCGCGCTCGTCCTTTGGCTCTTGCGTAAAATCCTCATACATCTTTTGCCTCAAATTTAATCTCGCCGCAGATTGCGCGGCACTTGAAATTGTACAAAAGCGCGGCTAAATTTATGAAATTTAACGCTACGGGCAAATTCTGATTCAACTCTTTGCGGCGCTAATTTATTTTACGAATGCCACAAAATCTCTGGCGAATTTTAATTCAAATCGCTTCGTAGCCGCACGGAATCGGCGCCGTAACGCTTGCAAACACAAAATCCTCATCGCCCGTATTTTTCATACCGTGGCACTCTCCGCTTTTGGAAATGATTAGATCGCCCGCACAGATCGGCACCTCCTCGCCCTTGCTCGGATAAAACACGCCGCGTCCGCTTAAGCAGATCCACACGTCATCTCCGTCTGGGTGAATATGCGGCGCTACGACCTGGCCGCGTTTGACGATCCAAACCGCGCCGCAAGTGGCCTCCGTAGTAAAAAATGTCGTTTTTACGGCTCGCTCGTCGCTACAAATAGCATCTTTTATATGAAAAATTCTTTGCATTTTCGCTCCTTTAAGTTCACCGCATCCGGCGCGGTTTCGGCGGAATTTTAGCATTTTTTTCGTGCAGCGAAAGTGAAATTTCAAGCGCCAAACTCGCAACGTAACCTTAAATAAAAATTTTAAATTCACATTTTACTGTGCGATTTTTTTGGAGGATTGAAGATCGCATCTAAAAGTAAGAAGGCGCATAAGCATGGTATTTGTGGATAGAATTTCGGCTTTAATTTAAGACGGAATTTTAAAAATTCTTATAAATTTAAAGCCGACCTACGAGATAAATTTATTAAATTTGATATGAGCTTTGCTTGCGCGCTTTTGCCACCCAGCTTAAAGCCAAATCGTAGCTTTTATCAAAAACCTCGCGTGACGCAGACTTTACGGCAAGCGCCAAGTCGGTTTATAAAGCTAAATCGGCTTATAAATAGATGCTACTACCTCCGGCTTGTTTTAGCAGATACGCATTTTTGCACCTCGAATTTTTGCATATTTTACGATAATATTTTATGGTGCATTATACACTGATCGCGGAACAAGCGGCGTTCAAAGAGATAGCGTTAGAATTTTGCACTATCTCTTAAATTTCAAAACTATTTTATCTTGCTTGGATCCAGCGCGATCTCGTCGTTTTTGATCACGCCGATCCCTTTATTTAGCACGTTTTGCGCGATCTGTTTGGCTTCTGCTAGCGAGTGCATCGCGAAGGTGCCGCACTGAAATTTATTCAGCTCGGGGATATCCGCTTGAGAGCCCACGCCCAAAATATCCTTCATACTCGCGCTCCACGCCGCTGCGACGGCGCTCTCGCTGGGCGTGCCGATCACGCTCATATAAAAGCCCGTGCGGCATCCCATCGGCGAGATGTCGATGATCTCGACATCCGCGCTATTTAGGTGCTCGCGCATAAAACCCGCGAAAAGATGCTCCAGCGTATGGGTGCCGCGCTCGCTCATGATCTCTAAATTCGGGCGGCAAAACCGCAGATCATAGACGCTGATCTTATCGCCGCTTTTGGTACGCATGCTCTTTGCGAGCCGCACGCCGGGGGCATTCATACGGGTATGATCGACTTTAAAACTATCCAGCAATGGCATATTTCCTCCTTAAATTCAGATTACGGCGATTTTAACATAAAATTTCGCACTTTTAGGCGCGCAGACGAAATTTTGGCTACAATTACGTTTATTTTAAGGAGAATTAATGCCCTATATAAACGTCAAAATCACCAAAGAGCGCGGCGGTCTAAGTCGCGAAGAAAAAGCAAGGCTCGTCAAAAACCTCACCGACGCCCTCGTAGCCGTGCTAGGCAGGGGCGAGAAAACCACGGTCGTGACGATAGACGAAATATCCACTGACGACTACGCGATCGGCGGGCGGCTAGTAAGCGAAATCAGGGAGCGGCAGAGCTAAGCTCGCGCGTCAAGCTAACTTTGAAAAGTTAAATTTTAGAATTTTAAAATTTTCATGCGAAATTTTACGTGGCAGGCTCCGCTTCTAAGGAAATAAAATTTGCGACAACCTCAGCTTGCAAGATGAAATTTTACGCTAAATTCCATGCTGTAAAATTCAAAAAACCAACCGAGCGGAAATTTTAAAGCGTATCTAATGGTGAAATTCTTTGAAAAATAGACAAGATAGAATTTATGCAAGTTTTAAAAATTTTACTAGATAAAATTTAATCCTCGCAAAGTTTAAAATTTCGTAAAAATAAATAGACGATTTCTTAGCGAACTAGCGTTCCCAAATTAGTTTTTTACCGAAAGTTAGAGTATTATCGGTCATTTTCATCCAGTCAATTCTGATCGTAAAAAAATCGGTCTCCATCGCGCGCGCAAACGGGAAGCGCTTAAGATATAGCGAGGTTTCGCGCTCATCCGCGCTACGGATATGGCCGCAAATCTGCACGCCTTTGATCCTACCTACAAATTTCGTATCCAGTGCAACTGTGGCCGCAACTCCGCGGTTGGCAAAGACTGCTTTGATATGCTCGGAGTCGCTCGCGCTTGCGATGATGAGCTCCTTATTTTGCGGATCGTAGGCGTAAAATGCACTGCAGCAATATGGCAGATTATTGCGCAAAACTCCGAGAGATAGGAGTTTCATCCTGCCTAAAAACTCGTCGAATTTATCCTGAGCGGCACACATTTTAAGCCTCCTTTTTGCTAAATTATACAATGATTTTCTTTTATTAGCTATAATCGCGAGCCAAAATTAGGAGAATTTTTATGGAAAATTATAAAAAAGTAAAAGAGATGTTTTTGATGCAGCAAGCCCTAAACGACGAAACAAATGGCGTGGGCTGGGAGGACGGCTATACAAAAAACGGCAAACTTATCAACTGGAAGCGCTGCATTTACATGGAATGCGCAGAGCTCATCGATAGCTTTGCGTGGAAGCATTGGAAAAATATCTCTGCAGCGCCGGACGTGAATAATATCGTCATCGAGGTCGTTGATATTTGGCACTTCGTAATGAGCTATATTTTAGAGCAATATTACGGTGGCAAAGACATCGATCACATCGTAAGCGACGTCACGGCAGTGAGTGGGTTTGCAGAGTTTAGCTCCTACGCCTACGATGTGCGCGAATACAGCATCTACGAAATCGTAAACGACATCGAGCTCATAATCCACGAAACAAGCGGATTTGAGCTGCAAATCGGCGAGCTGCTGACCGATTTTTTTCGCGTGGCGATTAAATGTGGCGTGAGCTTAGACATTCTTTTTGCCAAATATATCGGTAAAAACGTGCTAAATAAATTCCGCCAAGACCACGGTTACAAAGAGGGCAGCTACCGCAAAATCTGGGGAGACCTTGAAGATAACGAGGTGCTAATCGAGGTGCTATCAAAAGGCACAGTAAGCGCAAACGAAATTTACGAGCAATTGCAAAAGATCTACGACGCGACGAAGTAAAGTCATGGATTTGCTTGCGAAATTTATCTTTAAGATTTTAAAATTCCATCTATAAAATTTCGGCATGCGAATTTTAAAAAAGGGCTTTGATTTGGAATTCTGCAATTTTGTGCCTGAAATTTTACGTAATGCTAGCTTATTTATAAGTGGCAAAATTCCGCGCAGCAAGCAAATAAATATTCGCAACAGGTAAAAACATAGCTAGATGCGGTCTCCCTTTACGCACTATAAATGAGCAGATTAAACGCAGGCAAGCGATCAAAGCATAAATTTCGTATTATAAGGCAGGATGAGCCGGTTAAAAAAGCGAATGAGCCAAGCGAGCGGATTGATGAGGCACGGTGCGGCAGTCAAAATAAATCTCAGCTCAAATTCCGTCGCAAAAGTCGCTAAAATAACGCAAATAGGAGCATACATGGGTAGAATTTTTAATTTGGCGAAGCAGGATTTTTTTACGCGCAAGTTTATTTTGCTCTCGCTATTGCCGCTTATGTGCTCGCTTATAATCTTAGGCACGCTCGCATTTTTCGGTGGCAAAGAGCTTTTTGACGCACTTTCGCAGGGCGCGCAAAGCGGCGATTTTAGCTTCTTGGACGAGCAGCGCTTCCCAATAATTGCAAAAATTCTAAGCTTTGCTGCTACAAAGTGGATTATCGGCGCGATTTTTTCGGTGTTTGCCAGCTTTGCGGTACTGATGCTTAGCGTGTTTTGTGCGCTTATCATCGCAGCCTTTCTGACGCCCGCAGTCACTAAAGAGATCAACGCCCGCCACTACCACCTAATCCGCGCGGATGAAGCGAGCACGGCGCGAGTGCTAAAGCTGATGAGCCTTGAAATTTTAAAATTTTTAGTGATTTTATTTATCTGTTCGGTGCTTTTGTTCGTGCCGGTAATAAATTTATTCATAATCAACGTGCCGTTTTTTTATATCTATTACAAGCTGATTCTAATCGACGTCGCTTCAAACGCGTTAAGCGCGAAAAGCTTCGAGCGCTCTTATAAAATGGGCGGCGGATATAAATTTGCCCTAAGCGCTTTTATTTTTTATCTGCTGTGCTTGATCCCGCTGGTAGGATTATTTTTCCAGCTATTTTTCATCATCTTTTTGACGCACATAGTGCTAATAGATGAAAGCGCCCGCAATAAAAATCGCTAAAGATTAACTAAAATCAATGAAAAATTTTGAAATTTTCATAAAATAGTGCGAAATTTTTTAAGAAAGGATTTCTATGAAATCAGGCGATATTTACATTTGCAATATATGTTCGCTCAAAAGCAGCGACGATGAAAACGCGGTCTTTATCAAGGCGCATAAAAACGGCGAGACGGTGCATATCTGCACATCCTGCATGCCTAGCGTCATCCACGGCTCAGGCATGGTCGTAAAAAGCAACTCCGAGATCAAAGAAGAGCTTCAAGACGCTGCAAACTAGCTGCTAGCACCACTTGCTGCGGCGCGTTTTAATTTGCTTGTAAATTTTCGCGCCGCAAAATTCTAAAATTCTAAAATTCTAAAATTCTAAAATTCTAAAATTCTAAAATTCTAAAATTC
>NZ_CALKTT010000078.1 GCF_937997535.1 uncultured Campylobacter sp. | reverse complement strand
CAAAAAATGGGCATTTTGGGCATATTCCGGAATATTTTTTCTAATTGCGATCAATTGGTATCAAACTACTTTAAATGTGCGAATAAACGAATGGTATCGCGCGTTTTACGATCTGTGCCAAAACGTAGATCGCCATACGCTAGGTGATTTCTACGCGCAGATGAAGATTTTTTTATGGATAGCGATGCCCTACGTAGTCTCTGCAATTTCGGAGCGATACGCAGCGCGGGTTTGGGCATTTAAATGGCGAGAAGCGATGACGTTTTCCTATTTTTCATACTGGAAAAAGGTCAGCAAAGATATCGAAGGCAGCTCGCAACGTATCCAAGAGGATATCTTTCGTTTCTCAAAAACTATCGAAGAGATGGGCACGAGAGTGCTTTCGGCGGCTATGACGCTGTTTGCGTTCATACCGGTGCTGTGGGGGCTTAGCAGCAATGTCCCTTTTGAATTTCTAAAAAAAATCCCCGGCTCGCTCGTCTGGATCGCACTTTTAGTTAGCATCGGCGGATTAATAATTTCTTGGTTGGTGGGCTGGTATCTGCCGAGACTGGAATACAACAACCAAAAAGTTGAGGCGGCGTTTAGAAAAGAGCTTGTTTTTGCGGAAGAGGATAAGATAAATTACGCAGATGAGGAAAAAATTCTTTCGCTATTCGATAAGATCAAATATAACTATTTCAAACTATACCTGCACTACTGCTATTTTGATATGTGGTTTAACTCATTCTCGCAGTTTCTAATGATCGTACCTTACTTGATAATGGGTCCTGGGTTATTTACTAAGGTAATTACACTTGGAGTTATGGTTCAGGTAAGCAACGCTTTTAATCAGGTGCGCGGTAGTTTTAGTATTTTTATGAATAACTGGACGACGATCACGGAGCTTCGCTCAATCCATATGCGACTTAAAGAGTTTGAAAAAAATATCGACTACAAGGGCTAGATAAAATTTCGCCCGCACCTTGCGGCCCTAGATTTCGCTTTTTAAATTTAAAGCAAAATTCCGGGCCGCAAGCTTTTAAAATTTCTACCCTTTTACTGCTCTCTTTTTTCGTGATGAGTAATGTTTAGCTTTATAAATTTATAGCTTCCTACGAGTAAGATCATCCAAATCGCGATGAAAACTAAAGATTTGACCATTTTTAATCCTTAAAATTTTTTATAGATGCGGCGCATAAAAAACGCCGCCGATATGAAATTTAACTAAGCGCAAAAGCGCGCAGTGCCGCGCACGAGAGTAACTTCTCGCCGCCACACGGCGCACGGAAGCCATGCTGGAGCTGACGCGCCTAATAATGCTCGTTTGAAAGCCCCTCTTTATCAAGCTTTTTTGCATCCATCGCGCGCCAAACATAGCTGATATAACCCAGCACGAAAGGCACTAGAAACGACACGTAAAACATCGTCTTAAGCGTATAGAGGCTTGAGCTTGCGTTGCTTATCGAAAGCGAGCTTTGCAGGTCGAAATTTGACGGATAAAACGCCGTGTGATTTAGACCCAGGATCAAAAATACGCTCGTTACCGCGCATACGACTCCCACTCCGTAAAAAAATATCCCGCGCACGCTGCTTGTAAATGCACCTTTGAATATTCCCACCAGCACCATCACGACACCTAGCAGCAGCAACACTAGCGCCGCAGGCAGGCTTAGGTAGTTATGCAGATACTTAAAGCTCTCAAGGCTTACGATGCCGCCCGCACCGACTGCGTAGCCCTGCTTTAGCAAGACCCACGCCAAAAACGCGATGAAAAATACCAAAAACGCGCTAGCATTAAATTTAAGCGAGGCTTTGAGCTTAGCGATCATTTCAGGCTCGGCGATATTGTTCATCAAATATAAGCTCGCTCCCGTCCTAGCGCAGAAAAATAGCGCAACTCCCAAGATGTAATTAAACGGATTTGCTAGCGCCTCAAGTCCGCGAGCCGGGTTTTTCCACTGCACGAAATTATTATCACCCAGCGCAAACTCGCTGCCGCTAAAAAGCGTCGAGACGATGATACCAAGCAGGACCGTGCCCAGAGAGCCGTTCATGAAAAGAAAGGCTTCATAAGTTTTAGCGCCCAAGAAATTATCGGGCTTTTTTCTGTATTCGTAAGCGACGGCTTGGATTATGAAGCAAAAAAGCAGAGCCATCCACGCCCAATACGCCCCGCCGAAGCTGGTCGCATAAAATAGCGGAAACGCTGCAAAGCACGCTCCGCCGAACATCACGAGCGTAGTAAACGTAAGCTCCCATTTCTTGCCGATGGAATTTATTATAAAATCCTTCTCGGTCTCACTCTTTGCCAGCGTAAAAAGCAGCGTCTGACCGCCCTGCACGAAGAGCATAAAAACCAAAATTCCGCCCAGAAGCGAAACCACGCACCACCAATAAATTTGAAAAATTTCGTGCATCTTAAAATCCTATCTTTATCTGTTTTAGCATGATCTTTATCTCGGCTATGAATAAAACCGTAAATAAAACCGCAAAGAGCGCAAACGAGATCATTATGTTCGTCCCCGCCAGGCTCGTAGCCGCGACGCCCACCGGCATAAGATCTTGTATCGCCCACGGCTGGCGCCCTACTTCGGCTACGATCCAGCCCGCCTCGCACGCGACGTATCCCAGAGGGATGCTAAAGACGCAAAGCCACAGAATTTTCTTGTATTCGGCGAGGTTTTTTCGCATCGCCAAAAATAGCGTCACGAAAAATAGCAAGATAAAATAGCTTCCCAAGGCCACCATCACGTGGAAGCTGTAAAAGGTAAGCGCCACGGGAGGGACGATCTGCTTCGCGTCGTCAAGGTAGCCGTAGCCTAAATTTTGCATATTTTGGTTGCCGAATAAAATTTCGCGAGCCTGCTGCATTGCCGCGGTGTCATTCACGTCTTTGGCGAGCTTGTAATCCTTCAGTGCTTGCAGGGCGATTTTGCCTTTTTCGATCTTTTTATCCGCGCCTTCGATGCCGAATTTTTCGTTTCCAAATACCAAATCATCGATGCCCGGCGTAAAATTATCAAGCCCTCTCGTAGCCATCAGCCCTAGCGCGTAAGGTGCTTTAATCTCAAACAAAAACGACTCCTTATCGTCTCCCGCGGTTTTGCTCGGATTTAAAACTCCTGCCGCGACGATACCCGCGTTTACTTCGCCTTTATACAGCCCCTCCATCGCCGCAAGCTTCATCGGCTGCTTTTGCGCGACCTGATAGGCGCTCTCGTCGCCGCTAAATAGCACGAAAAGCGAGCTTAGCATACCGAAGCTTGCCGCCACGATGAAGCTTTTTTTAGCAAGCGCAAAGTCTTTGTTTTTTAGCATATAAAACGCCGAAATTCCAAGCACGAAAAGCGCCGCTGTAATATAGCCGCCGCCGACGGTATGTAAAAATTTAGCCACTCCGAAGTGAGATAGCGCGATATCTAAAAAATTACTCATCTCGTTACGCATCGTATCGGGATTAAAGCTCGTGCCTACCGGGTTTTGCATCCAAGCATTCGCGATTAGGATCCAATATGCGCTTAAATTTGATCCGATCGCCACAAGCCAGGTTGAAAGAAGATGAAATTTCTTGCTTACGCGATCCCAGCCGAAGAACATTACCGCAAAAAAGGTAGCCTCCAAGAAAAACGCTAGCAAGCCCTCGATCGCAAGCGGCGCGCCGAAGATGTCGCCCACAAACCAGCTGTAATTCGCCCAGTTGGTGCCGAACTCAAACTCCATTATGATGCCGGTCGCGACGCCGATGGCGAAATTTATACCGAAAAGGCGCAGCCAAAATTTAGTGATCTTGAGCCACTCCTGTTTGCCTGTCGCGACATACAGGCTCTCCATAAACGCCACGATAAAGCTAAGCCCCAGCGTTAGGGGCACGAAAAGAAAGTGATAAAGTGCCGTGAGCGCAAACTGCGCCCTCGACCAATCCACGCTAGCAAGCTCTTGCATTCCTACTCCTTAGTCAAATTTTTATAGATGAAATCGATTTTTTCTTGATCGGTTTTAAATTTAGAATCCAGATTTTCGTTGAAAATGAAAAATTTAAGTAGCACAAAAATTATAAATAGCTTGATCAAAATCACCGCCCACAGCGTTTTGCCAAGCTTCATCGAAGCAAATCCGTGCGCGTAAAATTTTAAAATTTTGCCGAAAAACATCGAATTTTAACCTTTAGCAATTATTAGTTTATATTTTTTATTGTATAACAATTAATTAAAATTTAGCTTTAAATTTTGAAATTTTGGTAGCAATTTTATCTTTTTAATAAATGAGTTTTTGCGCCACCACACTTAAATAAAGTTTCTACCGCATAATTCGCAACCGATCGCATTTTACTTAAACTGCACAAAATTTTAGTTTAGATTCGTCGTAAAATTTTAGAATAGAACATCCAAGAAACGAGCAGAAAAATGCGCGAGACTTTACCAAGCATCTTTATGCCTAATTCGTAGCAATTTTAAATAGAATTTTTTACAGGCAAATTAACGCACCTCAGCTGAAAGCAGACGTAAGAATTTTAAAATCAAACGCCCAAAGCTACACGATACGAAATTTAAGAACGGATAACTAACTCCATGCAAAATTTAAAACATTTCATTAGACTGGGCGGATAATTGAAAAGCCTAAGAGTCGATTTAGCGTAAATTTGCAGCATGGCTCATCAGCGATACAATCTCTGCTAAGTCGAATTTGCCGCTGAAAAAGAGATTGAAAGCAAGCGCGCCCTGATTTACAAGCATCTCCTTGCCGTCTTTTGCGGGCAGATTTTTTGCGCGCGCGGCTTGTAAAAACGGAGTCTGCTTGCCGTAGATCGCATCAAAAGCAAATTTTGCGCGGGATAAAATTTCATCTATTACTCCCTTGGGTGCAGGCAGCGCATCATCTTTGAGCCCCGCACCGGTGGCGTTGACGATAAGATCGTAGTCTTTGGACTTGAAATTTTCATAGGTAAAAAATTCCTCGCAGCCGAAGTCAAAATCTTTTGCACTGCGATTTAGGATATCAAATTTCACGCCGTTTTTACTTAGCGCGTAGCCAATTGCCCGCGTCGTGCCGCCCGCACCTAAAATAAGTGCATTGCGAATCTCGCCAAAGCCCAAGATCGCGCAGAAAAAGCCTTGCGCGTCGGTGTTAAAGCCGTGCAGTGCACTGCCTTTTAGCACCAGCGTATTTACCGAGCCGATCCTTTGCGCCGCCTCGCTTAGGACATCGCAGGCTTTGAGCGCGTCGAGCTTAAAAGGCACGGTTACGTTCGCGCCCGTAAGCCCTAAAGTTTCAAATTTAGCTCGCAGCTCCTCGCCGCGCTGCAGCAAAACTCGCCCGTAGTAGGCGTCCAGCTCCAAAAATTTTATCGCGTAATTATGAAGTAGCGGCGAGAGAGAGTGGGAGATCGGGTTGCCGAAAACCGCGAATCTGTCCACTATTTCACTCGGTAGATATACGCTCCGCTATTGATGCTGCGCATATCGCTAAGCGCCTTTTGTAGCGCCTCGCCCTCAAAAGGCCCGACTAAAATTTTAGTCACGCTCTTGCTACCGACGTGAGTTTGCAGAGCGATCGGATTATAGCCTTTTTTGGTGATTTTTTTGGTGTCAGACCCGTTTGGATCGTAGGCATTGGATGCGAAAACCTGCACATAACTGCCGTTTGCCACGCTGGTGCTGGTGCTCTTTGCTGCAACGCCAGCCTTTACGCTCTCACTTTTAGACTCTGGCTTGCTAGCTTCTTTTTTAGGCTCGGGCCTAGCGGGCTCTTTCTTAGTCTCAGCTTTAGCATGTTCCTTTTTAGCTTCCGTTTTTGAAGGCTCTTTTTTAACTTCTGCTTTTGCTTGTTTTTCGGGTTCTTTTTTAGGCTCTACTTTTTGCTCGACTTTTCTAATTTCGGTTTTAGAAGGTTCTTTTTTGATCTCGTCTTTTGCAGACTCTTTTTTAGGCTCGGACTTTTTTACGTCCGTTTTTTCAGACTTTTTGGCTTCGTCTTTAGGCTCAATCTTTTTACTTTCTATTTTAACTTCGGATTTTTTTGGCTCTTCTTTGATTTCGGGCTTTTGGATTTCTACTTTCTGCGCTTCAGGCTGAGCGCTTGCGACGACCTTACTTTCGGAATTAGGTTCCTGGGTTTTTATCTCTACTTTGGTTGGAGATGCAGATGCTGTATTGGGTTCTGATTTCACTTCTACAGGCTCAGGCTGCGAAGGCTCAGGCTTTTGAACTTGTACGGCAGGCTTTTGCTCCGCTTTGGCAAGCTCTTCTTCACTAGGCATAGTAAGACCTGCGTTAGTATCAATATCGTCTTTATTAATAGCCTTCATTATGATTAAAATGATTAAGAATAAAACTACGACGCCGGCTGCGACGGTAAGACCCTTTTTCAAATTCGCGTTCTTATCGACATTGCCGCTATTGATCACTATGTCGTCTATGCTGCTCATATCGAAATTTTTGTCGTTCATACTCTCTCCTAAGATTATTATTTACTTTGTAAATTCTACCACGCAAAATTTACGAAATAAATAATTCGGGTAAGCTTACCCGAATTTATTAAATTTAATACATCGCGCGGTCGTAGATGATAAAGCGGTGCGCCAAATCCCGCACTTCCTCTTTAACTCGCGCCTGAAGCTTGGAATTTGAGATGTCGCTTAGCACGTCGGCGATTTTATTTCCGATAAACTCAAATTCTTTCTCCTTCATCCCGCGCGCGGTAAGTGCGGGGCTGCCGACGCGGATGCCGCTGGTGACGAACGGGCTGCGCGTCTCGCCCGGCACGGTATTTTTATTCGTCGTAATGCCTGCGTTTTCAAGCGCGGCGCTAGCGTCCTTGCCACTAAAATCCCTATTTAAAAAGCTCATTAAAATCAGATGGTTATCGGTGCCGCCGCTAACGAGATCAAAGCCGCGCCCAACCAGCGTTTCGCCTAAAACTCTAGCGTTTGCCTTGACCTGCTTGGCATAGACCTTCCACTCGGGGCTTAGATTGTGTTTAAAGCCCACCGCCTTAGCGGCGATGACGTGCATTAGCGGACCGCCTTGGATACCCGGAAAGATCGCCGAGTTGATCCTTTTAGCAAATTCCTCATCGTTGGTCATTATGATGCCGCCGCGCGGACCGCGAAGCGTCTTGTGCGTGGTCGAGCTTACGACGTGGCAGTGCGGGAACGGATTAGCGTGTTCGCCCGCGACGACGAGCCCCGCGACGTGCGCTACATCGGCGAAAAGAAACGCACCCACACTATCTGCGATCTGTCTAAATTTAGCAAAATCTATCTCGCGCGTATAGGCGCTTGCGCCGCAAACGATCATCTTTGGTTTTACGATCTGAGCGATCTCAAGCACCTTATCGTAGTTTATGTGGCCGTCGAGCTCTACGCCGTACTCGAAGCTCTCATACATCTTTCCGCTGCTTGAGACCTTTGCACCGTGCGTCAAATGTCCGCCGTGGCTAAGCGCCATGCCTAAAATTTTATCGCCAGGTTTCAAAAATGCGGCATAGACGCCTTGGTTGGCTTGGCTGCCGCTGTTTGGTTGGACGTTTGCAAACTCACAGCCGAAGAGCTTTTTGCAGCGGTCGATCGCGATCTGCTCGATCTCGTCTACGAACTCGCAGCCGCCGTAGTAGCGCTTGCCGGGATAACCCTCGGCGTATTTGTTCGTCAGCACCGAACCCATCGCCTCCATTACCTCGGGATAGGTGAAATTTTCGCTCGCGATCATCTCCAAATAATCGCACTGGCGGGCAAGCTCTTTGTTGGTTAAACTAAAAATTTCATTATCGAATTTTTCTAAATTTGACACGTTCACTCCTTCTCTAAATTTAGTGGCCTCATCGCAGGGAACAAAATCACGTCGCGGATCGATTTTTTATTCAGCAAAATCATCACCAAGCGATCGATTCCAAGCCCCCAGCCGGTAGTCGGGGGCATCGCATAGCTAAGCGCGCGGACATAATCCTCGTCCATCTCGTGCGCCTCGTCGTCGCCCGCGTTTTTAGCGTCGATTTGCGCCTTAAATCTAGCGTATTGATCGAGCGGATCGTTCAGCTCGTTAAAGGCGTTGGCTAGCTCTTTGCCTGCGATGTAAAGCTCAAATCTCTCGGCTATCTGCGGATTTTCGTCGCTTCTGCGCGAAAGCGGGCTGATCGAGATCGGAAAATCCACGATGAAGGTCGGATTTACGAGCTTAGCTTCTACGTAATTATCAAAAAGTTCGCTCTGCAGGTGACCTAGATCGAGCTTTTCATTGACTTCAAACCTATCCTCTTCGAGCTTTGCGATGATCTTTTCGCGATCATTTACGATCTGCGACTCAATGCCGCCTATCTGCGTAAGCGCGTCTAGATACTTTATGCGCGCAAAAGGCTTTGAAAAATCGATCTCGCGCTCATCGTAAGTTAAAATTTCGCCTAGCCCGAGCCTCTTAAACAGCGCTTTAAATAGCTCCTCAGTTAGGTTCATCGCGTCGTTATAATCATGCCACGCCCAGTAGAATTCTATGCTTGTAAATTCCGGATTGTGCGTCAGGTCCATACCCTCGTTACGGAAGTTTCGGTTGATCTCAAAGACCGCCTCCATGCCGCCTACGACGAGGCGCTTAAGATACAGCTCCGGAGCGATACGTAGGTAGCGATCGACGTCTAGGGCGTTGTGGTGTGTGATGAAAGGCTTAGCGTTCGCGCCGCCCGCGATAGGGTGCATCATCGGCGTTTCGACCTCTAAAAATCCGTGCTTTTCAAAAAAGCTGCGGATCTCGCTAACGATGATCGAGCGCTTAATAAAATCCTCGCGAACCTCGGGGTTCATTATCATATCGAGGTATCTTTGGCGGTAGCGCATCTCAATATCGACAAGGCCGTGAAATTTCTCTGGAAGCGGGCAGATCGCTTTGGACGCGAGCGTTATTTTGCTAGCATGGATCGAAAACTCGCCCGTTTGGGTGACGAAAGCATATCCGCGCACCAAAATTATATCGCCCACTTCGAGATTTTTCTTAAATTTAGCGTAATCCTCCTCGCCAATGCTGTCGCGAGAGTAATAAATTTGAATATTGCCGCTTTGATCTTCTATGTTTGCAAAGGTGGATTTGCCCGCGACACGCTTTAGCTTTAACCTTCCAGCAAGGCTTACCTCCTCGCTCGCTTTTTTATCATCGGTATCTTTTATGTAGCCGAATTTCTCTTTAAACTCGGCTATACTCATATCTTTTTTTAGAAAGTGCGGATAGGGATTAGCCCCTAAATTCCGAAGTTCCGACGCCTTATCTATCCTTTGGATTTCTAACTGGCTATCAAACAATCTACTTCCTTTTTGTCGCGCATTCAGGGCAAATTCCATACAGCTGCATCATGTGCCCCGTAAGCGTAAAACCGTGCTCTTTGGCGACGGCAAGCTGTTTGCGCTCTATAGTGGCGTCTTGAAATTCTATGATCTTATTGCAGCTTTTGCAGATTAGATGGTCGTGGTGAGGCTTGTTGGCAAGCTCAAATTTCTTGCCCTGTGCGCCGAATGAGATCGACGTCGCCATACCTGAATCCTCAAGCAAATTTAAGGTACGATACACGGTCGCTATGCCTACGTTTAGCTCCGGAAATTTCGCTTTGATCTCGTTGTGAAGCGCCTCAGGTGTGAAGTGTTTGTTATTGTTATAAAGCGTACGAAGCAAAACCTCGCGTTGTCTTGTGTATTTTAGACCACTGGAGGCAAGCGCCTTTTTAAACTCAACAATTAGAGCGTCAAACTCTAAATTTTCGATTTTTGCATTCATAATTTTGTCCTTTCTGTAGAATTTGCTTCTGAACTGGCGTTAAAATCGCTAGGTTCAGTGCTTTGATTTTGATCCGAGTTCATACGGGCGGTAGAATTCTGATCTTTTAAGAGCTTATCATCCATCTTAGAACCGATAGAATCCAAGCTTTGTTTGATCTTCGGATCGTCTTTGAGATTTAAAATCCAATTTCCTATTTTTAAGAAAATCGGCGCAGTTTTACTGCTTTCAAAATACTTTTTGGTCTGTTCGTTCATCGACACAGGACCGCTTGCAAGCGTAACGATAACGGCAAAAATCAAGAAAATTTTACTTACGCTAAACACGAAACCGCCGATCTTATCGACAAATCCGAGTCCGCTCCATTTAAAGAATTTTGAAATGATTTCGCCTATAATCAAACACGAGATCCATACGCCAAAAAGCACAGCGATAAAGCCGATGAGGACCTGCGTCGTATCGCCTGAAAGCACGCCGTTTGCATTCTGCAAAGCTGGAATTTTTGCTGCAATCCACTCGCCTGCCATAGTTTTATAGCGCATCGCGGCAAAAAGACCGCCGATGAGACCCAAAATTCCAAAAATTTCTTTTACGATGCCATTAGTGATACCGCGTAATCCGAAGAGCACTACGAGTACCAAACAGCCGACGTCGAACCAATTAATACCCTCCATCAAGCACCCACCACGCCTATTAGCTCTTGTAGGTTAGTCGAATACCTAAATGCCGTGTCTTTTGAAATTTGATTTGCACGGATCGCTTTAACCATCGCTTGAGTTTGAGTTATCATACCGGTAGATTGCTGATTTAGCTGCATTTGAGAGTAAATTTGATGCAC
>NZ_CALKTT010000077.1 GCF_937997535.1 uncultured Campylobacter sp. | reverse complement strand
AACACCCAAAGATCGGCCGCAAACTAAAAACCTATATCGAGAGCTAGAACAAAACACCGATATAATTTACTCTTAAAACGCCCGGCAAATTTAAAATCAATTAGATAGCCGGGCTTTGGCGTCGGTATTATTGATCTTAAAACTGAAATCCACATAAAGTGCTAATCCAGAGCTATCAATAATGTATTTTTTAGCCTAAATTTTATCAGGTGAAGCACAAATCAAGGCACAGTAAAATGCAGCAGTGCTTGAAACGCCGATTTTTATGGGCTTAAGATTTAAAATCCGTAGGTTTCAAACTCCAACAGAGTAAATTTACACATTGCCGAATGGACGCACTCCATGGGTGATAGCCAGTTTCAAACCCCATCGGAGATAATTTACACTTTGCTTGGCAGATAAGCTCAAGCAATTTTTCATCTGAGTTTCAAACTCCAGTGGAGAGAATTTACTCGCTCCTCAAGGAGTGCGTAGATGTGGGGGATCGAGTTTCAAACTCCAGCGGAGTAGATTTACACCCTCACCTATTTTAGCTGGGATACCGCCATCGTTGTTTCAAACTCCAGCGGAGTAGATTTACACCCTACTTTAGATTGCTTGACCGTCATACGGTGCGGGTTTCAAACTCCAGCGGAGTAGATTTACACGCGATGATGTGGCAAAGATACGGAGGTATAAGGGTTTCAAACTCCAGCGGAGTAGATTTACACCGAATAAATTCTGCTTCCATATCCGCGCAGGTTAAATGTTTCAAACTCCAGCGGAGTAGATTTACACGGAAAAATACCTATCCGCGTCCAAAAACCCCACTATAGTTTCAAACTCCAGCGGAGTAGATTTACACAGCGTCAGAAATTCTATTTTTCCAGGCTATGAATACTTGAAGTTTATATTCTTACCCCTTAAATTTAGATAAGCGACAAAGGCGATTTAAAATAAAACACCGTATTTGTAGTGTTTTGCAAATCTCAGCCAAAGCTTTATCCGCACAATTTTCAAAATTCCGACTAAAACTAGGTAGCGCGATTTAACGGCGCAAAAGTCGTTGCCGTTTTGCCGCGCTGTCATTCCGCCTCGCACCATCTAGCTGGTTTACTGCGCGCCGACAAACCGACAACTCGGCACCGGCAAACTTTGACGCACGTTCAATCGTATCCCGCCGCCGCACTGTCGTACCCGCAATCGCAGCACCCATAAATTTGCCGCATTGCTGCGCCGGCAACCGCAATACTATCTTAAATTTACTGCTCCGCCGTGCCGTCTCGCTCTTAAAATTTACTTTCTTTAGCCAAGGGTCGCTGGATAACATGACGTCGGTATTTTAGTCTCGCTCTAAATTTACCTTCCGCCGCGTCGCCAAATTTAACCGCGGTGCAAGCTGCGTTTTCTAAGGTAGCTATAAATCCAAGCTCCGAGCAATAAAACCGCCGCAAGGCAATACATATAAAAGGCCGCGCCGTTTTCGTACTCCACGTCCTGCGCGGTAAAGACCTGCTGCGACATTTCAGGGTTTCGCGCCGCCTCGTCTGCTATCTGCGCCATCACCTCCTCGTCATGTACCTCAAGCGTGATCTTTCGCAGCTCGATGAAATTTGTCCGCTTATCCAGATGCCTGCCGCTGCGACCCGTGACGTAGACGCTATGCGAGTAGAAATTTAGATAGTAAAATCCCGTGTCATCTTTCAAAAGCTTCTCCGAGATCTGCCGCACGGCGCCTTTAAACGGGTTATCGCCTGCCCTTTTTAGCGCACTTAGCTTACTGCCGTCTGCTCCAAATTTATAATACACGTACCAAAACGCGTCTTTGAGCCAGCCCTCGGCGCCGCTACCGCGCGGTCGATTTAAAATTTTATCCTTGCTTAGATAAAATATGCCGTTTTTGCTCGCAAACAGCATGTATTCCTGATGTCCGCTCTGAAAATTTAGCGGCGTATAGGGCTCGTTTGCAGGGTCAAATCTCTCGCCGTTCATAAGCACCGCGCCCGCCTTCGGATCATAAAGAAACTCTATACCGGCGTTTGACTCCACGAGATACATCTGCTCGCTAGGCGTGAAATTTAGCCTCTCGCCGCCTGCGTAGACGCTGCGTCCGTCGCTTAGCCACCGATCCGACCGGGCGAAAGTGCGCGGGCGAATCGAGACCGTCTTCGTGTATGATTTTTAGCCTTATCTGTTTTAGATTTTTTGCATCCGCGCCCGCTAAAATTTTACCCTCGTAAAAGACCCGCTCGCCGTCCGTGGCGACGTAAGGGCTCTCGGTCAGTGGCGAGATGGGCGCGCTGGTATCGAGTCTAGCGTATGGATAGTTGTACTCCTGCGGCCAATTGGAGAGCCCGAACGCATGGAAAAATACCTTGTAAATGTAGCTTATCGCGCCGCCCGTGCGCCGCGTAACGTCCGAGCAAAAGTAGCTCACGCGCCCGTCGCTGTAGTAGCGAGAGCCGATCTTTTGCGTGCGAGCGGGATCCAGCCCCGACATCTTGCGAGCGCCGCAAAATACGCTACTAGCGTCCATGCCGACGTTTGCGTAGGAGTATCTGCCGGCATCAAGCGCGCGAAAGCTCGCCGCGTCCGCGCCGCCCTCCAGCTCGTAAGGGGCGAGATTCCAAGAGCGTAGATAAATTTTGCCGCCGATGTTGTAGTAATCACTGCCGCCGATCTTTTGCGCGTCCGCGAGCAGCTCGCGCGAGCTATCATACACCGATAGCTCATAGATAAAAACGAGCGAGACGAAGAGCGGCACGAAAAGTACCGCAAATAGCAGCCTTAGCGCCTTTTTATCAAATTTGCTTAAATTATCTGCCTTTTTCATAAGGCAATTATATATCTTGCTAGTTTAAAACGTTAGAAATTTCAAAGCGTTCGCAGGGGAAATTTTAAAATTTAGGCTGCGGTAAATTTGGCGGCGAAAGCCGCGGGGAAATTTGACGCCGAAATTTTAGCTCAAATATTTACCCGCAACCGCGCGAAACGACGCAAGCTCCGCGCAAATTTAACTTAGTATCCGTCAAAATGCTTGGTCTTTGGCAGCACCAAATTTAGCGTAATGCCGATAATCGCGCCAAGCCCCACGCCGCTAAAGCTCATCGCGCCAAAGTCCAGCACCATGCCGCCGATCGCGCAGACGAAGATGAGCGCGACGATGATCATATTGCGCGGCTCGGCTAGATCCACGCCGTTTTTGATGAGCGTCTCCATGCCCACGCTCGCTATGATACCGAAAAGCAGCAGCATAATGCCGCCGATGACGGGAGCGGGGATCGTGGAGAGCGCGGCGCCGAGCTTGCCCACGAAGGCGAGCAGTATCGCCGCAAGCGCGGCAAAGGTCATAATGGCGGGATTGTAGGCTTTCGTGATGCTGACCGCGCCCGTGACCTCCGAGTAAGTGGTGTTCGGAGGTCCGCCGAAGCAGCCAGCTAGCGACGTCGCGAGCCCGTCGCCTAGAAGCGTGCTTTTAAGTCCCGGGTTTTTGAGAAAATTTTCCTTCGTGACGTTGCTGATCGCGAGCATATCGCCGATGTGCTCGATCGCGGGCGCGATAGCGATAGGCACCATGTAGATCACGGCTTCGAGCTTAAAAACCGGTGCGGTGAAATTTGGCAGCGCAAACCACGGCGCGTTTAAAATCGGCGTAAAATCCACGATCCCGACAAACAGCGACGCGCAGTATCCGGCTGCGATGCCGCAAAGTATCGGCACGAGGCGCAGCATGCCGCGGCCGAACATCATCACGACGATGACGGCCGAAAGCGAGATGAGCGCGATGGTAAGCGACTGCCCCTGCGTATAGAGTGCCTCTTTGCCCTTGCCCATGACCATATTTACGGCCGCGGGCGAGAGGATGAGGCCGATCGTCATGATGACGGGGCCGACGACCACGGGCGGTAAAATTTTATGTAAAAAGTCCTCGCCTTTGAGCCTAATAAGCAGGCTTAAAACCACGTAAAAAAGCCCCGCCGCGATCACTCCGCTCATCGTTGCGGCAATGCCCCACTCCTTGACGCCAAAGCTAAGCGGCGCGATGAACGCGAAACTGGACGCAAGAAAGATCGGCGGGACGTGTTTACGCGTGATGAGCTGAAACAGCAGCGTGCCGATACCCGCCGTAAACAGCGCCACGGACGTATCAAGCCCCGTCAAAATCGGCACCAGCACGAGCGCGCCGAACGCGACGAATAAAAACTGTACGCCGACGAGAGCGTCGCGTAGCCTAAGATTGTAGCCTTCGTATTTTTCCATCTTCTCCTCTTTTATCTTTGCGGCTTGCCTCGCGAGCGTCTTTAACGGAGCTAGCAAAAATTTAGCTTGATAGGCTATATGCCTTATCTTCGCTAAATTTTTACGTCGCAACCCTTAAATCCATCTTGCGATCCTTCGCCTTGGCTCCTGTATTAAAATTTATAATACACCGACATTCTGTAAAATTTTAACTCGCCGCAGTCGCGGACGAATAACCCGCTCCTTTGCAAGCACTAAAAATTTATCGAAACTACACATCATCTGTATTGAATATTTTCAAAATTTATGCCTTTCCGCCTCGTCTAAAGAAAAAATACCACGCCTTAATTTTTAAATCTGACACATCAAAAATTTTGACCTACCCAGTCGCAGACGGGCAGTCCGCTCCACCCTCCACTGCCGACCATCGGCGGCTGCAAGCAAAACGAAGCAGTAGCGCTCCAGACTACCTGCGATCCACCTTAAATGTTTTAAAATTTTAGCCTCTTTTAAAATTTTACGACCTCGCTTTGAAATTTCGCACTCAAGCTTAAAGCTAAATTTTAAGTCAAAGCCGCTACGCCACATCGTATACAAGCGCCATTTTGCTGCGATTTTGCGTCGTATCAGATGCGCGAAGCCGCAAGGCGAAAATCAAGCCCATAAAATTATCAGGCAAAGCCGCGTAGACATATCCAAACAAACAACGACCAAAATCCGCAAACCAGCAACTAAATTTCACAAGCATAGCGGCTAAATCAAAACCTATACAAGCCGAATTTACCGCTAAAATTTAGCGAGAGAATTCCATCGTACGGCTATTTTTTGCGCAGCAGGTCCTTTAGACTCGCTCTTACGTCCTTTCCATGCAAAATTTGCGCGACCTCGGTAGCGATCGGAGCGTAGATTTTGTGCTTTGTCGCGATATTTACGACCGCTTCGGTCGTAGCCACGCCCTCGGCGATCTCGCCCAACTCGCGCAAAATTTCATTGAGCCTCTTGCCGCGCGCAAGTCCTAGTCCTACGCGGTAGTTTCGCGATAGCGCGCTCGAGGCGGTCAAAAACAGATCGCCCACGCCGCTTAAGCCCAAAAAGGTCTCGTCCCGCGCACCGAAAAACTTGCCGAAACGCGCGATCTCTACGATGCCGCGCGCGATCAAGCTCGCTCTAGCGTTATTTCCGAGCTCGAGCCCATCGCAAACGCCGCTAGCGATGGCGATCACATTTTTATACGCACCGCACACCTCTGCGCCGATGATATCGCCACTCGTGTAGGTTTTGATGTAGGCAGGGAAGGCGCTTGCAAAAAGTTCGGCTAGATTTTCGTTACACGAGCTTACGACGAGCGCGCAAGGCAGCTTCTGCATGACTTCGGTAGCAAACGACGGACCTGATAGATAAGCGAGATTGCCGCGCGCGACATGAGATTCAAAAATTTCGTTCAAAAACCTACCGCTTGCTGCGTCGATGCCCTTGGAAGCGACTAGAATTCTTTGATTTTTGTAGGTGAAATTTTGATCCAGCCACTGCGCGGTTTGCTGTGCCGCGAGCGCGAAAACGAGCGCTTCGCACTCCAATGCCTCGCTCACGCTTACAAAATGCGGAATTTGCCTTGGCGTGCGCGAAGTGATGACGCATTCGTTTTTCGCGCTAAGCGCGTCAAAAAGCGCGCTACCCCATTTGCCAGCGCCTATAACCGCGATTTTCATTATGTTCCTTTTTAAAAATTTATTCGCAAATTTGCGGTTTTTCAAATTTCATTCTATTGAAATTCCCGCTCTTTGAAAATTTAGCCCAAAAGCGCCTACATGAGCCTGCACAAACGCTAGCCGAAGCCACGCTTTAAAATTCAATTTCATCTCGTCAAAATTTCGTCTCGTTAAAATTCTACGCTTTTGAAATTTACTCAGCCAAAACTTCGCTTTTTTAAAATTTACCTTACTAAAATTTCATACTTTTAAGGTTTTGCTCTTCCGCCAAAAAACACTTTCACAAAAGGCGCGGCAGCAAACGAATGAGAATTTTGAAACTTCATTATACGCTTTAAAATTTCACTCACGTATCGCCGAGGCAAATCAAATTTTTAAAAATTTTACTCAGACTCCCGATCGCAAATCGCACTTTTAAATCCGCTTAAATCTCTCAAGGCGTGCTTTGAGCCTAGATGATCTTGCGGTCGCTCGCCACGTTATCGTTTGGCGCAAGGTTTGGGGCACGCGCATCCGACGCAGCGATTGATTAAATTTAGCCTACACATTGGCTTACCACTCAAATTCGACCCTGTGTATTCGACCCTATCCGCGCACCCCGAGCTTCCGTTCTCGCTCTCGCAAACAGAGCAATTTTACGCATTCCCTGCAAGCTTCGCCACGCTTTGAAGGTAGCCATGAGTAAAATTTCCTAACGGACGCGCTTCTTAAACCACTCCGTCGCAGACCGACACTCGCGCAAACGATCCGCACGAGAAAAAACGAACTCAAAAGAACAAAACGTGCGCAAGGCAGAGCGGATAGCCGCCGAGATCGCACCGAATGAAATTATAACACGAAAAGCCTTCGCCATTGGCGCGCGAAAGCTTTAGCTCGAAGCAAAACGCTGCGAGCGGATTTAAAATTTTATCCCAGAGGCTTCATCTATCGCACTCGCGCCGCTGCCTTTAATTTGCCGTTTGCCGCCACGCAAGCTGCGAAATCAGCCCAGCTTCTGTTTTAAAAGCTCGTTCACCTTCGCGGGGTTAAACGCGCCCTTGCCCTCTTTCATCACTTGGCCTACGAAAAAGCCAAATAGCTTGTCCTTGCCGCCGCGGTAGTCTGCAACCTTGTCCTCGTTTTCACTCATCACGCGCGCTATGATCTCCAAAATCGCGCCGTCATCGCTTACCTGCCTCAAGCCCAGCTTATCGATGACCGAGCTTACCGCCTCGTCGTGCTCCATTAAATAATCAAGCACCTCTTTGGCCGCCTTTTGCGACACTGCGTCGCCTTCGATCGCGCTTAAAAGCTCGTTCATCTTCGCGCTGTTTACGGGCGAATCCTCGATCGTAACGCCGTTTTTGAGCCTGCCTGCAAGCTCGACGGTAAGCCAACTCACGCAGAGTTTGGGCTCGTGCCCCGCCGCGATCAGATCCTCAAAAAATCGCGCATTTTCGTAGGTCGAGATTATGATCTCGGCGTCTTTCTCTTTAACGCCCAGCTCGCGGACGTAGCGTGCTTTTTTCTGATCGGGTAGCTCGGGGATCTGCTGCGCAGCAGCCAGCATCTCGTCATCCACGATCACTGTTAGCAGGTCGGGATCTGGGAAATAGCGATACTCGGCGCTGTCTTCTTTGCTACGCATCGGCTTGGTGATAAGCTTAGCGGTATCAAAAAGGCGGGTTTCTTGCACGACCTCTTGCTCATATTTGCCGTCCTGCCACGCTTCGATCTGACGCTCGATCTCGAATTCGATCGCCTTTTGGATAAATTTAAAGGAGTTTAAATTTTTAATCTCCACGCGCGTGTAGAGCTTTTGCTCGCCTTGCGGACGGATGCTGACGTTCACGTCGCAGCGAAACGAGCCTTCTTGCATATTTGCGTCGCTGATATTTAAAAAGCGCAAAATGCTGTGGAGTTTTTTTAGATACGCGACCGCCTCGTCCGCAGAGCGCATATCAGGCTCACTTACGATCTCCAAAAGCGGCGTGCCGGCGCGGTTTAGATCGACGAGGCTGCGCGAGCTTTCGTGATTATTTTTGCCCGCGTCCTCCTCTAGGTGCGCGCGCGTAATGCCGATGCGCTTGCTCTGTCCGTCCACAGCTATAAAAAGCTCGCCGTGCTCTACGATCGGGATCGTCCACTGCGAAATTTGATACGCCTTGGGGAGGTCGGGATAAAAGTAATTTTTGCGGTCGAATACCGACTTGCGATTGATCGTCGCATTGACGGCGGTGCCGAAGCTGATGGCTTTTTTAACCGCCTCCTCATTTAGCACGGGAAGAGCGCCCGGAAGCGCCAGGCAGGTCGGGCAGACGTGCGAATTCGCCTCGTCGCCGAAGCTCGTGGGGCAGGAGCAGAAAATTTTGGTTTTGGTATTTAGCTGGCAGTGTACCTCTAGGCCGATCACGGTTTCAAACATAAACTTAACCTTTTAGAATAAAAATTTCGCGTAATTTTACAATTTTTTGCTTTAATACTCGCTTGTAGCGGCGCACGGCGCGGCTAAATTTTAAAATTTAATCGGATAGATTTCTATTCGCCGCTGCTAAGGAGCTTTTCTTTCAGATCGAAAACATCGACCATCAAGCAGGTGATGATGACGCATATCACTCCCGGCGCGGTGCAGATGAAGAGGAATTTTAGCCCCAAAAAATAAAATGAAGGATAGGCAAAAAAGACGAATGCGCCGACGAAGATCAATCCGAACGACGCACCCACGAGAAAGTATAAGAAATTTCGTTTAAAATTAATGCTCATCGACGATCACGGCGCCCGCTAGATAAACGTAGCTTAAAACCATGAAAATAAAAGTCTGCAAAATCGCCATAAAAGTAAGCAGCGCGAACGGTACCATCGGCACTAGCGCAGGAGCGAGAGTAAGCATAACGAGCAGGAAGGTATCGTCGCCTTTGATATTTCCGAAAAGTCGGAACGAAAGCGATACGACGCGCGAAAAATGCGAGACGATCTCTATAACAAACATAAACGGAGCTAGGATTTTCACAGGCCCCATAAAGTGCTTTAGGTAGTTGATCACGCCATGCTCGCGAACGCCCTCAAAATGGTAATACAACCAAACGCAAAGCGTAAGCGAAAGGGTTAAATTTAGACTCGCGCTCGGCGATTCAAAGCCCGGCACCAAGCCGATAACGTTACTAAAAAATATCACAAATCCCAATGTTGCGATTAGCGGAAGATATTTTTTGGCTTGCTCCTCGCTACCCATCGCGTCCTTACCGATCGTTAGCACGCCGCTTAGGTAGGCTTCGGCGATATTTTGCATGCCGTGTGGCACAAGCTGAAGCGAGCGAGTGGAACAAAGCGCGACGGCTACGATGATAGCGACGACCAAAAAGAAGTAGAAAAGGTAGATAAAAGTGTGGTCGTAAGAAATTAAACCGCCGAAAAGGAAGATGTCTTTTAGCATAAAAACCCTTGATCGTTGAAATTTGAGGCGTATTTTACACTTCTATTCGTTAAAGTATATTTAAATTTGCGCTAGCGAGTGAAATTTTGAGCTTTGCGAATTCTTGCACCGCTTTGCTTGCCTAGCACTTTCGTCTAGCTTGCGCGCCATTTCTGCGGGGATTTTGCGTTTTTTTGGCATTTAGCTCCATATTTACAGCGAATGAAAAAATTTTTGCTAGTAAGCACGAAATTTGCGGCTACACTGCCAATTCGCTATTTTTGCAAAAATAGAATTTATCTAGCATACAGAGAAGCCCTAAACCGGTTGCGTGGTAAAATTTACGTTTACGAATACGAAAAATACAATAAAATTCTACCGCGACGGCACCGCGATAAATTCCAAGAATTCCAAGAATTCCAAGAATTCCAAGAATTCCAAGAATTCCAAGAATTCCAAGA
>NZ_CALKTT010000076.1 GCF_937997535.1 uncultured Campylobacter sp. | reverse complement strand
GTGGACGTTTATTCGCGCAGCGAGATTAAAATTTTAAGCACGGTCGACGTCGCGGCGCTACAAAAGCAGGTGGACGAGCTGGCTAAGCAGATCAGACAGCTTGACACGACGCTGCAAGGCGCAAACTGGCAGACCGATCTGATCGAAAGCTAAAAGCATAAAATTTAAAATTTCGGGTAAGTATCGCAAGAGGCGAGCATGAAAACCTTCCTTGCAACGGAATTAATAGCGCTCGCGGAAACGGCGCACCCCTTTTACGATTTATTTTCAGTAAATTTACAGGGGCAATGTGACTACGCAATGTAACTACCTAATGCTGATCTAGCGATACCCAGGGCGGGAACGGGGAAATTTGAAACGAAATTTTGATTTTTACGGCGCAGCTTGCGGGCTCGCGGTGAAATTTAGCGGCGATTTGGGCGGATTTGACGCTCAAATTTTGCGTTAAATTGTAGGCGCGCTTGCTATTTTGCATTTTGACCCGTCTGGCGTCAAATTTTTACAATAATCATAAAATTTAGCCAAATTTAAAGGATGAAATTTGAAATTTAAAACCCTTGCGCTAGCGGCCGCATTTTTCTTTGCGACGAGCGTAAATGCAGAGCTCGCGGCAGATACGAATTCTATAAATTCCAAAACAACGAGCGGCGCGGAGCAAAATCTCGCGGACGTAAAAGACGCCAAATTTCAAAACGTGGGGTTTAAGGGTGCAGATACCGCAGCGCGCAACACAAACCCAAACTCATCACAAAAAGCAACCCTCATCGACGAAGCGAAAAATTTCTACCGCGTGGACGAGCGGCTATTTCGCAGTGCACAGCTTGACGGGAGCGACGCCGCGAAACTGCACGAGCTGGGTATCAAAAGCATCGTAAATCTGCGCCATTTTAGTAGAGGCGGTGACAGAAGGGCGTTTGGGGATCAATTTTGGCTCGCGAACAAGCCGCTTCAAAGCTGGGAGATAAAGCCCGCGCAGATCGCGGACGTCTTGCGCACCATTCGTGAGCGCCAAAAAGAGGGCGCCGTGCTCGTGCACTGCTATCACGGAGCCGATCGCACGGGGCTTGTGGTGGCGATGTACCGCGTGATCTATCAGGGCTGGAGCCTGGATGCCGCGCGCAGCGAGATGATAGACGGCGGATACGGCTTTCACTCCATGTGGCAGGATATCGCGGGCTTTTTGACGCCGCAAAACGAAGCGCTCGTAAGAGCCGAGCTTGGAATTTAGACGAAATTTCGTCCATCCGATCAGACGTCGGCAAAATTTGTAAATTTAATAATGACAAAGTACCGTTTATAACGAAATTTTAGAATACGAGCTATGTATATTTTCTGGGGCGAAGCTCGGGATACACAAAAATGTGGGCGAAAAACGAGCTGCAAAGGCGCGCGGAGTTTGAGCAAAAATTTGAGGCATGCAAACAAAAGGCGCGGGAAATTTTAAATTTATAGATATCGCTAAAATTTTACTCTTTGCGGTGAGCTAAATTTAAAACCGTAAATTTCTGCAAAAAAGCAAAGAAACCTTAAAATAGTAAAATTTAGGTCGTAAAATTTTACGCATTTTTCTACTAAAAATTCTTATACCCTTTTTTCAAATATACGCTCATACCACCCGTGCGTATCGCAATCAAATCGGCTAAATTTTAAAAGCCCGATTTGCACTTGCGGCGACGAGGCGCGTAAAACGCCGCAGATATTAGAAAAATATCCGTAAATTTAGCCAAAACGGAGTAAAATTTGAGCGGCAAATTTAACAAAAGGAGCGATCGTGGAAAATTTATTACTGGCGCAGCTGCGCGAGGCGCTACCGCAGGGTATGCGCGTGCCGAGCGAGACCCAGGCGCTTTATGCGTGGATCGAGGTAAACGGCTTTTATGACGACGCGGGCGGGCGCAGACGCGGCTATCTCTACCCACAGGATCGGCTACGGCAGAGCTGGAGCGACGATGAGCGCGAGGGCGGCACGGACATCGTCTTTTTCACGGACGAGCCGAAAAATCGCGACGAGGAGCTAAGGTATTGGTTTTACGGCGAGGATCGCGAGCTTGCTGCGGAGATCAAGCAGCGGCTTTGCGTGTTCGCAGGCAGTGGCTCGGAGGGCTCGATGTGCGCGCTGTGGTTGGACGATGCGGGCGAGACGAAGATCGTACACATGGGCTCCGGCTCGGGTTCGAGCATGACCTGCGTTTTGGCTCATAGCGGGCTTGATTTTTTGCGATTGCTCGCGATCGGTTACGATGAGATCTGCTGGGATGAGGATTTTAGCGCGCCGCCAAACAGCGAGGAGGATGATTTTATCGTGCATCCAAACGTAAAATTTCAGCAGTGGGTAACACAGACGTTCAAAACGACGATCCCGCAGACCGCGCTTGAGCTCGTCACGCCCGCGCATCTGGACGACGAGAACCCGAGCGACGAGTTTTTGATCTGGGTAAATCGCGTCGCGGAGTGAAATTTAAAGCGGCTTTTGCGCCGTTTAATGAAGTATTGCGGGGTTTGCTTTTGCTGGGAACCTTGAAATTTAAGCTTTTGCTGGCTAATTTAAAAAGCGCAAATTTAATGGATATCTTTTTATTAAAATTTGGCGGCGGTATCCATATAGAAAAGCATTAATCATCTATTACCGCTTTTGCTGCTCTTAAAATTTTTAATAAATTTGCTCGATAGAATTTAACTCTTTACAGTGTGGCGGTAGAATTTTGCTGTTATCCGAAATAAGACGCGATAGAAAAGTTGCCGCGTCTTTAAGAATCCAAATAAATTTAGCTAAATTCCGCGTGGATGGGTTATATCAAAGCATGGAAATTCTGTCGGTTTATTAGCAAAGAACTGATTGAGACTAAATTCTAAAGCAGAAAAAACAAGGCTAAAAGCTTTTCGGTAGTTTTGGCGATAGGTTGTCTTTAAGTGTCGTATCAGAAAAATTGTGACCGTAGCGACGTAGGCAGCGCGCGCAGAGTGAAAAAATGGCGCGAGCATCTGTATCGGCGTAGCGCTTTTTAGGCTTCGTATGAAAGATTGCATCCAAACGGATCCTGCTGTCAAATATCTACATAAATTACGGCGGATTTTTATCGAGGGCATGAGGGCGAGCCACAAGGCATATCCAGCGAATACGTCTTTGCAGCTAGCTGCATGCAGGCATTTGAAAGCCGGAAAGCAAAACGAACAGGTTGAAATCTGAAAGCATTAATAGGCGCGCAATAGGCAAATTGCGCTCAGTGGCGAAGTGAGCGCAAACTTTTGTGGCAGCTTTAAGCTATCTGCACGCGCGTAGGGTGGCAGGCGCTACTTTACTTTAAATCTCTTTTCGGATCTTGGGTTTGCGCGCGCAGAGTAGCAAGCGCTAAGCAGCTCGGCGCGGAGGTATCGTATTTTGCACCGCTTTCGCAGTAACTCTCCTTGATACCTGCCAGCTGACGCACTTTCTAGCAAGATGAGTGATTGTTGTTTTGACATTGATGAGGATGAGCTTGGCGGGCTCATGACAGCATATACAGCTCAGTAGCGGTAAACGCGTAGTTCGCAGCGTTTTATGAATTTAGCGGAGGGTTTGAGCTGGGTGGGCATGCATAGTTTTTTAGCGCCTTGTGGAAATTTAAGACGAGTATTATTGCGAGCGGGTGCAAATTTTTAGGTAAAATTTTATGTTCATTGATTTTTATATGACTGTACTAAAGCATGCTCCATACGGCAATTTCGTATAAATTTTAACGTAAATTTTGCCCCATTAGGGAGGTGGAGTAAAATTTACGATCAAAAGGGCGTGGGATTATGTCAGCAGGCTGCGTGTGCAACGCAAAAAATAGCGATGCAGGAAGCGTATCGAGTAGTGCGGATGAAAAGATGATTTTCATCCGTCACTTTTAAAATAAATTTTGCGACTAAAAAAGCAATTTTGCCTTTGTAAATTTTAAAATTTTGCTAAAAATTCTTCGTATTTTTCTGCACTTTTTGCGATATATTCGCTATCTGGATGAAATGAAAATCCATAGCCAAAGTGGCACGGCAGCAGTTTAGCACCCGTAAAATTCATAGTGCATTTAAAAGGTGTGATAACTTCTTCTATGCAAAATCCGATCGTGCCGTCTTTTTTATAGTTATTTTGCTCGTCGCCGATAGTGATCGCTAGGGCAAATTCTTTACCTTTTAGCTTGTCGCCGGTGCTGCCGTAAGCCCAGCCGTAGGCAAATACATCGTCGAACCATCGCTTTAAAAGCGGCGGATAGCTGTACCAATAAAGTGGAAACTGAATGATAATTTTATCGTGGCTTAAAAGTAACTCCTGTTCGCGCGCAACATCGATTTTGCCGTTCGGATAAGCAGCGTAAATTTCGTGAATATCAAATTTATCCGCTTGCTTTTTGGCTACCTCGCGCCACGCCTTGTTTGCGTGCGAGCTTGCCATATCGGGATGAGCGATGATGATTAGGTTTTTCATATTTTATCCTTGTTTTAAATTTCTTACATTATATGTTTTTTGGCTGAAATTTTGATTTATCATCTAGCATAATATGGGTATGAAATTTCAAATAAAATTTTACTTCCACCCAAATACTACCGGAAGACTTGTAGTTTTTTGCATGCGATTAGAAGTTAAATTTATAAGCAAATATGGCAGATCCCAAAATCGATAGAATTTTATCTATTAAATTGTATTAAAAATTTTAAATGGTATGAAAAATGCGCCGAAAAATTCGGCGCAAATGAAAGGAATACTAATCTTAGATTAGCGCAGGAGCTACTAAAAATCCTAGAGCAACCGAAAGCGCAACCATAATGGTTCCCGGAAGGAAGAACGAGTGGTTAAATACAAATTTACCGACTCTAGTCGTTCCGGTATCGTCCATAGCGATCGCGCCGAGCGTCGTAGGATAAGTAGGGAGCACGAACAAGCCCGAAACGGCTGCGAACGATGCGACCAATATCCAAATTTGACCGGAATTTTCAGGGCTAGTCATTCCAAGCGCGGCGGCGACGGCAGGCATCATAACCTTTGTGGTTGCAGCCTGCGAGTATAGCAAGCAGCTTAGGAAGTATAGCGCGACGGCTAGTACGAAAGGATACTGCGTAACGACGTTTTTAGCTACCTCTTTGATACTGTCAATATGACCGTTTACGAAAGTAGTACCGAGCCATGCGATACCGATGACGCAGATGCACGCATTCATACCGCTTTGGAAAGTGCTGGTAGAAAGCAGTTTGCCCGTATCGATCTTGCACAAAACAGCGATAAGAAAGCCGATAGTTAGCATAAAGCTGATGATCGCGCTATCTCTTGAAAGGATTGGTTTTTCTACCAAGCCAACGCTCTTTGAGATCGCAAGCGCATAGCAAACGACGATCAAAACGCCGATAGCAAATATAGCAACCGATCTTTTCGCATAAGGTTTCGGCTCTTTATATTCTTCGGCTTTGATCTCGGCTACAAGACCTTTTGAAAGTCTCTCTTTGTAAACAGGGTCTTTTGAAAGATCGAGATCGTAGAATTTATTTACGATGAAAGCCGTAATCAACATAGCTACGAAGGTAGTAGAGATGCAGATAAACAAAAGCTTAGGATAGCTAACGCCTAGCTTCTCGCACAGACCGCTCATAGCGACGAATGCCGCTGAAATAGGGCTCGCAGTGATCGCTACCTGAGACGAAACGACCGAGAGCGCAAGAGGAGCGGAAGGCTTGATATTCTGCGTCTTTGCGACCTCTACGATAACAGGGATCATAGAAAACGCAGTATGTCCGGTGCCCGCTAGTATCGTAAGTAGATAGGTAACGATAGGCGCTAGGAAGTTGATCTGTTTAGGATTTTTCCTTAAAATTTTAGATGC
>NZ_CALKTT010000075.1 GCF_937997535.1 uncultured Campylobacter sp. | reverse complement strand
CGATAGGCGCTAGGAAGTTGATCTGTTTAGGATTTTTCCTTAAAATTTTAGATGCTACCTGCACCAAATAATCAAGTCCGCCTGCGACTTGCAGCGCTGTAATCGCGGAGATTACCGATGCGATAATTAGGATAACGTCAATCGGGATATCCTTCATATCGACCTTCATGCCCAAAATGGCTAGGACGACAACGCCCAAGCCGCCTGCATAACCGACGCCCATGCCGCCTAGCTTAACGCCTAGGTAGATGCCGCCGAGCAACACGATAAATTGCAATATCACCATAAAGTCCATTGCAAAACTCCTTATAAAGTAATTTTTTTAACGGCGCGCAGAATTCTAAAGATTTCAGCAGGTAAAATCCGAATTATCTTTATAATTCAGTGGTCGGAATTCTATGCGGAATTTTATCCTAAAATTTCGCAAGTGGAATTTTACTCCACGGAAGCTAAATCTAACTTGATGAAATTCTACATCTACGGAATTCTGCACGATCAATTTTATCTATTTAGAATTCTACTTTGCGGAATTTCGCCTATTAAATTAACCGACGAAATTCCGCGCCGCACTTAGTTTGAAACTATTTTTTGCTCATATGTGGGTTGAGCATAGATTTAGGCTCTAGGATCTTATCGATCTCCTCTTTTTTCAAATATCCGCGCTCTAGGCAGATTTCGCCGACGGATTTTCCTGTCTGAAGCGCCTCTTTGGCGATACTTGCGGATTTTTCGTAACCGATGTAAGGATTGAATGCAGTAACGATACCGACAGAATTTAGCACCGATTTTAGGCAAGCTTCAGGGTTTGCTTTTAGATGTTTGATAGCTTTTTCAGCTAGTGTATTCATCGCATTTTCCAAAAGCACGATCGAGTTAAATAGCGCATATGCGATGCCAGGCTCAAACGCATTAAGCTCAAATTCTCCGCGCTCGGAGCAAAGCATAATAGTCACGTCGTTGCCGATTACCTCGTAGCAAGCCTCGCCTACGACCTCGGCGATGACTGGGTTTACTTTGCCCGGCATGATGGAGCTGCCCGGTTGCATCTTAGGAAGCTCGATTTCGCCTAGTCCGCATCTAGGACCGGAGTTCATAAGACGTAGGTCGTTTGCGATTTTACTTAGGCGGACGGCTGCAGTTTTTAGAGCGCCACTAACGTGGACGAAGTCCGCAGTGTCTTGTGTGGCGGCGATGAAGTCCTCTGCGGCTTTAAATTTAACGCCGGTGATTTCGCCCAGTTTTTTCTCGACTACGTTTTTGTAATCAGGATGGCAGTTGATGCCTGTACCAATCGCCGTAGCGCCCATATTTAGGTAAGTCATCGACTCTCTAGCAGCTTTGATAAGTGCGATATCGGTTTTGATGTAGGTAGCAAAAGCGTTGAAAGTGTTTCCAAGAGTAGTAGGAACGGCGTCCTCAAGCTCCGTCCTTCCCATTTTGATGACATCTTTGTATTCTTTGGCTTTAACTTCAAGCTCTTTTTTCAAATTTTCCATAGCTTTTAATAAGTCGGTTAGCTTGGCGTAAGCGGCGACTTTGATCGAGCTAGGATAGGTATCGTTGGTGCTTTGACCCAAATTTGTGTGATCGTTTGGATGGAGGTATTGGTATTCGCCCTTTTTATGTCCCATGCTCTCCAAAGCTATATTGGTAATGACCTCGTTGGTATTCATATTCGTCGAAGTTCCGGCGCCACCTTGGATCATATCGACTACGAATTGATCTCTGAACTCTCCTGCGATGAGCCTATCGCAAGCTTTTGCAATCGCATCGGCTTTTTGCGCGTCTAGGACTCCGACCTCTTTATTGGCTAGTGCAGCTGCTTTTTTGATTTGTGCAAATGCCTTGATAAAAAATGGATAGTCTTTGAGCGCTCGTCCGCTTAGATGGAAGTTCTCTAGTGCCCTAAATGTTTGCACACCGTAGTAAAAATCGTCGGAAATTTCTAATTCACCGATGAAATCGTGTTCTTTTCTGGTCTTTGCCATAATAAGTCCTTTCGTTGAAATTGTTAATGGAATTTTAAAGCTTTTAGTATTAAAAACAGCTTAAAACGTAACGAAAAATTAAAATTTAGAAATTAGTATGATTGTTTAAGGCTTTAAATAGAATTTTACTTAAAAAATATTTTGGAATTCGCTACTAAGGCATAATTACACTTTAATAGAAATATCGTATTGCACGCAGATTATGAAAGTGAAATTATAAAAATTCTTGTTTAGCTTAAATTATAATTTGAAAAATTTGAACTTAAAGGCGATAAAATGGAATTTTTCATTGTATTTGTATTTACTGGCGTGAAACTATTTTTTGCGTTTTATAAAATAAACATATAGAAGCGAGATTATAATGACGACGGCGAACAGAGCGATCGTAATTAGATGCAGATCTTGCTTGATTAGCTCCTCGTTTTCGCCGATGAAATATCCCAAGCTCATTAGTATTAGTGTCCAAATCGCAGCTCCAAGCCCGGTAAATAGCACGAAGCGCGCGACATTCATCTTTGCAAGCCCCGCAGGAAGGCTGATGTATTGACGGATGCCAGGGATTAGGCGGCAGTTAAACGTTGAAATTTCGCCATGGCGGTTAAAAAACGCTTCGAATTTTGCAAATTTCTCCTCGGTGATGCCTACGTATTTGCCGTATTTAGCGATAATCTTACGTCCAAAAAAGTAGCATAGATAGTAATTAAACAGCGCGCCGGTGATGCTGCCGCCAAGCCCACAAACAAATGCTATAACAAAGCTCATCTGTGATTTTGAGGCCAGATAGCCCGCAGGGATCATCACGACTTCACTTGGGAAAGGAAAGAAGCTGCTTTCTAAAAACATCATCACAAAAATGCCAAGGTATCCCCAGCCCGCGACAAATTCTACGATAAAATTTACGATATTAGAAAGCATTTGAATTCCTTGATTTAATGTGTAAAAACCGGCTCCGCTTAAAATTTCGCGGAATTTAGCATCAGCAAAGCAAATAAGTTTGAAATTTAACAACCCGGCAATATAATAGTGAGCTTAAAATTTCACAAAATTTAGCGCATATAAAACAAAGGCGCGGGCTAAATTTTATCCTTGCAAGTTACTGCCGCAGCGAACTTGCATATAAATTTAATAGCCTCGCGCCTTAAAATTAAAACTATTTTGCGTATTCGATGTTTAGTTTGCCGAATAGCTCGTTAGCCTTGTCATCGATTTTTTTGTTTACTTTGCTTGGAAGTAATTGGTTTTTAATGAGATCTTTTACCTTTTCAAACGGCATAGTCTCAGCCTTTTTGCTGCTTTCTTTGTAGATTACATGATATCCGAATTGCGTCTTTACCGGCGTTTTGCTCATCTCACCATCTTTTAGCGCAAACGCCGCTTTTTCAAACTCCGGCACCATCATCCCTTTGCCGAAAGAGCCTAGATCGCCGCCGTTTTCTTTCGCACTTGGATCGATTGAAATTTCTTTAGCTAGCTTATTAAATTCCTCTTTTAAATTCTCTTTTTTGACTTTTGATAGCTTCGCAATCGCGTTTTTAGCAGCCTTTTCGTCTGCTACTAAGATATGGCTTGCAGTAACGGAATCTGGTTGCATGAAATTCTGTTTATTTTCATCATAAATTTTTTTAGCTTCCTCGTCGCTGATGCTTACGTCTTTAGCCTGTTCGCGTTGCCATAGATTAAATGCAATGCCATCTTTAGCAAGCTCTAGCTGATGTTTATATTCGTCGCTGTTTTCAATACCTGATTTTTTCGCCTCTGCGATTAGGAGTTTGTATTTGATTAGATCGTCGATTAGTTTTTTCTTCTCATCGGCGGTCGGTTCCTGTCCGCCGTGCTGCATGCCTTGAGCTAAAAACGGTGCAACATCCTCATCCGTAATAGTGATATTTGCGTCTTTTGCAGTAGCCAAAACGCCTGCATTAAGCGAAGATATAGCCATAGCGGCAACAAAGCTGAAAGATAAAATTCTTTTCATTATTTTTCCTTTATTCGGTAAATTTCGCGCAATTATAAAAAAAGATAGTAAATAAAATAGCGAATGCCAGCAAATTCGGCGCGAATCCTGCGCCGAATTTTAAAAAGAGGGGAGTTAAAACGACGGGATGATTGCGCCTTTATATTGCGTCTCGATAAACTTTTTCACTTTCTCGCTTTGAATCGCTTTATCTAGCGCCTTGATTTTAGGGCTGTTTTCGTTGCCTTCTTTAACGCTAATGACATTTGTGTAAGGGTTGCCCTCAGCCTTTTCTAAAAACAGCGAATCTTTGATCGGGTTTAAATTTGCGTTAAAGGCAAAATTTGAGTTGATAACCGCAATATCGACATCGCCTAAAGTGCGTGGAAGTGCGGCCCCCTCAAGCTCTAAAATTTCTAAATTTTTAGGGTTTTTCGTTACATCTAGCGGCGTGCGAAGTTTAGCGTTTTGATCCACTTCGATGAGCCCCGCGGCTACGAGCAGATCAAGAGCGCGGCTTTCGTTAGTTGGATCGTTCGGCACGGCAACTTTGGCACCGTTTTTAAGATCTTTTAAATTTTTAATCTTATGGCTGTAGATGCCCATCGGCTCTAAATGCACGCCGACGGTTGCCTTTAATTTTGTGCCTTTATTAGCGTTAAATTCCACCATATACGGCACATGCTGGAAAAATCCCGCATCCACGTCGCCGCTATCAGTAGCGAGGTTTGGGGTTACGTAGTCGTTAAAAACTTTGACTTCAAGATCGTAGCCTTGGGCTTTTAGATCGGGTTTGATCTGCTCTAAAATTTCGGCATGTGGTATCGGAGTAGCGGCGACTACGATTTTTTCGGCAAGAGCGAAGCTGACGACGCTAGCGCTAAGAAGCGAAGCGAGAAGAAATTTCTTCATATTTAATCCTTTTGGTTAAAATTTCGCGGTATTATAGCAGGTAGAATTTTTAATGTCAAGTGCTTTTATATGATTTTTTAAAATTTTATCTAAAATATTCTAAAATTCGATATTTTTATATATATTTAAATACTACATTTTATTGTATAATGCAGAATTGGCACGCTTTAATGAGCGCTTTACATAAATTCCGCTAAAATCGCAAAATTTAAAATTTTAAAAAAAGGCTGAAAATGGCAGATTTTTACGACGCGAAAGCCGTAGAGGAGAGCTTTTATAAAATTTGGGAGCAGCGCGGCTACTTCGAGATCGACGGCAATAAAGATATCCAGCAAAAAGGCAAAAACTTTTGCATTATGATGCCCCCTCCAAACGTCACCGGAGTGCTTCATATCGGGCATTCTCTCACTTTTACCTTGCAAGATATTATGACGCGATACAAGCGAATGGACGGCTACCGTACGTTGTGGCAGCCTGGACTCGATCACGCTGGCATTGCGACGCAAAACGTCGTCGAGCGCGAGCTTTTGGCGCAAGGGATCAAAAAAGAAGCGATCGGGCGCGAGGAGTTTTTAAAGCACGTTTGGCATTGGAAGGAGCAAAGCGGCGGGCAGATCGTAAAGCAGATGAAGCGTCTTGGCGTCACGCCCGCGTGGAGCAGACAGCGCTTCACGATGGATGAGGGGCTTAAAAACGCCGTTCGCAAAGCCTTCGTAAACCTATACGACGCGGGGCTCATCGTGCGCGGAAACTACATGGTAAACTGGTGTACGCACGACGGCGCGCTAAGCGACGTGGAGGTCGAGCACAAGGAGAACAAGGGCAAGCTCTATCATCTGCGCTATTACTTTGCGGACGGACAAAATTTATCAAATTTAAATGGATGCCGAGCATCAAATTTAAGTAAGAATTCTGTTTTAAATTTAACTCAAAATGACGAGGCAAAGTATCGCGATGAAGATTTGCAAGTTGCGCAGAATTTTGCGAGTGCAGATAGAACAAATAGTTCATTAAGCGAGCAAAATTCAAACTCTTGCAAAGATTCGAGCGAGACGAGCCGCAACTACATAGTCGTGGCGACTACGCGCCCAGAGACTTACTTTGGCGACACCGCCGTAATGGTAAATCCCGCGGACGAACGCTATAAAAATTTGGTCGGTAAAAAAGTCGTGCTGCCGCTAATCAGCCGCGAGCTAGAGATCATCGCCGACGAATACGTCGATATGAGCTTCGGAACGGGTGCCGTGAAGGTCACGCCCGCGCACGATACCAACGACTACGAGGTCGGCAAGCGCCACGAGCTGGGCTTTATCACCGTTTTTGACGAAAAAGGAATTTTAAACGAGCAGTGCGGTAAATTTCAAGGCCTAGAGCGGCTTGCCGCGCGCGATCAGATCGTAGCGGAGCTTGAGAGGCTGGGTTTTATCGAAAAAATAGAGGATTACGAAAATCAAGTCGGCTACTGCTACCGCTGCAAAAACGTCGTCGAACCGTACATCTCGCAGCAGTGGTTCGTGCGCGCGGATATCGCAAAAGAAGCAATTACCAAAGTAAATTCCGGCGAGGCGGAATTTTTCCCGAAGCACTGGATCAATAGCTTCAACGCCTGGATGCGCGAGCTGAAGGACTGGTGCATCAGCCGCCAGCTGTGGTGGGGACATAGAATTCCCGTGTTTTACTGCGACTGCGGCCATCAGTGGGCGGATGAGCGAGAGTGCCCTGATGCCTGCCCGAAATGCGGCGGTAAAAATTTTACTCAAGATCCCGACGTGCTCGATACGTGGTTTTCAAGCGGTCTTTGGCCGATCAGCACGCTTGGCTGGGGCAACGGCGAGGCGCTGAAAAACGAGAAGTGGTTTGAGGAGGATTTGAGCGAATTTTATCCGAATACCATGCTGATTACCGGCTTTGACATTTTGTTTTTCTGGGTCGCGCGCATGATGTTTCAGTGCCAAAACGCTATGGGCGAGCTGCCGTTTCGCGACATCTACCTTCATGCTCTGGTAAAGGATAAAGACGGTAAAAAGATGAGCAAATCGAGCAAAAACGTAGTCGATCCGCTGCTAAAAATCGATGAATTTAGCGCAGATATTTTGCGCTTTACGCTTACGATTTTGTGCGTGCAGGGGCGCGATCTGCGCCTTAGCGACGATAAGCTTTTGATTTACCGAAATTTTACGAATAAGCTCTATAACGCGAGCAAATTTTTGCTTTTAAACGCTTCTAAATTTGACGATTTGGACGCGGCGCGGATCAAAACGAGCCTCGGCAAATATATGCTTTCGCGCTTTAACTGCTGCGTGAGCGCGGTGCGGGAAAATTTAGATGAATACCGCTTCAACGACGCTGCGACCGAGCTTTATAAGTTTTTTTGGGACGAGTTTTGCGATTGGGGCATTGAGCTTAGCAAGGCGGACAAGGCCGCGATCGGCGAGCTGGGGATGATTTTTAAAGAAGCGATGAAACTGCTAAGCCCGTTTATGCCGTTTCTAAGCGAGTATCTGTATCAGGAGCTAAGCGGCACGAAGCTACAAGACGCGCGCTCCATCATGGTGATGCGATACCCACATCCTGGCGAGCGCGACGAGCGGATCGAAGAGTTATTTTCGCTCGTTATCGAAGCGATCGTTAGCATTCGCCGCGCAAAGGCGACGATCGAGCTCGGCAATGCGCGCGTAGCCAAAGCCTACGTCAAATCCGCAGTTGATCTAAGCGCCGCCGCGGACTACATCAAAACGCTAGCAAAGGTAGATGAAGTGGAATTTACGCAGCAAAATATCGTAAATTCCGCCCGCGACGTAAGCGAGAGCCTAGAAACTTTCGTGCCGCTTGAGGGGGTCGATCTTAGCGGCGTGATTTCACGCCTTAATGCGCAGAAAACGAAGCTGCAAAAAGAGATCGAAAAGCTCTCTGCAATGCTTGGCAATGAAAAATTTATCTCCTCCGCGCCCGCTGACGTCGTCGCCGCAAACCGCGAAGGGTTGCAAAGCGCGCAGGAAAAATTCGCCAAAGTATGCGACGAGTTAAAGGCGTTTGGCGAGTAGTCCGCTCGTTTGAGTCTAAATTTAAATCAAGGAGAAAAATATGTCAAAGGGTAGCATCGGTGGATTTACTTTAGGCACGGTCATAGCCGTCGCACTATCATGGGGAGTCAATAAAAGCATAATGTGGGCGATAATCCACGGATTTTTAAGTTGGTTATACGTGATTTATTATTTCTTACTGAGGTAAAATTTTA
Source organism: uncultured Campylobacter sp. (assembly GCF_937997535.1). GTDB lineage: Bacteria > Campylobacterota > Campylobacteria > Campylobacterales > Campylobacteraceae > Campylobacter_B. The sequence continues at coordinate 81,215 of NZ_CALKTT010000075.1, read as the reverse complement.
TCGGCGGCGCGCCGTTTTACGCGCTAAATTTTAAAATTTGAAGGGTAAAAAATGAGCGAAAAAATAAAAATAGCGATTTTGGGATATGGAAATTTAGGTCGCGGCGTAGAGCTTGCCGCGCGAAATAGCAAGGATTTGCAGCTTTCGGCAGTTTTTAGCCGCAGAAATCCAAGCGAAGTAAAAACATGCGGCGCTCCGGTATTTAGCGCGGATGAAATTTTATCGCACAAGGGCAAATTTGACATTTTAGTTCTTTGCGGCGGTAGTGCGACCGATCTACCGACGCAGACGCCAGAGTTTGCGCAGAGCTTTAACGTCGTAGATAGCTTCGATACGCACGCAAAAATCCCAGAGCACTTCGCCGCGGTAGACGCCGCCGCCAAAGCGGGCGGAAAAGTTGGTATCATCGCCGTAGGCTGGGATCCGGGTCTATTTTCGCTAAGCCGTCTATTTGGCGAGAGCGTGCTGCAAAACGGCAGTAGCTACACATTTTGGGGTAAAGGCGTGAGCCAAGGCCACTCCGACGCTATCCGCAGGATTGATGGCGTCGTGGATGCGCGCCAATATACCGTGCCGATAGAAAGCGCCTTGAGGCGAGTCCGCGCGGGCGAAAATCCGAAACTTAGCACGCGAGAAAAACACCTGCGCGAGTGCTACGTCGTGGCCGAAGAGGGCGCCGATAAAGCGCGTATCGAGCGCGAGATAAAAACGATGCCGAATTACTTCGCCGACTACGACACGAGCGTGCATTTCGTGGGTCTTGCAACGCTTAAAAAAGAGCACGGCGGCATCCCTCACGGAGGATTCGTCCTGCGAAGCGGAGCGACTGGCGAGCACGGCGAAAATAAACACTTGATCGAGTTTTCGCTAAAGCTTGACTCAAATCCCGAATTTACAGCTAGCGTGCTCGTAGCCTACGCCCGCGCGGCGTATCGCTTGGCGCAAAGAGGTGAGTGCGGCGCGTTTAGCGTGTTTGACATCGCTCCGGCGCTTCTTTCGCCAGAGAGCGCAGATGAACTAAGGCGCGAAATTTTATAAATTTCTGGGGCGTTTCGGCGGAATTATGAACGAGGAAATCTGAGTGATAAAGATAGAAAATTTAAAGAAATTTTACGGAAAAACCTGCGTGATCGACGATGTGAGCCTGGAGGTGAAACAGGGCGAAATTTTTGCCATCGTCGGTCGCAGCGGCGCGGGTAAAAGCACTCTGCTGCGCTGCATAAACGGCCTTGAGGACTATCAAGAAGGAAGCCTTAAGGTAGAGGGCAGGGAGGTAAGAGAGCTAAGCGCCGCTCAGATCCGCGAGTTGCGCAAAAATATCGGTATGATTTTTCAGCACTTCGCGCTTATGAGTCGCCGCAGCGTCGCGCAAAACGTCGCCACGCCGTTAGCATTTTGGGGCTATTCGAATGACCATGCGAAGCGCCGCGTAGCCGAACTTTTGGAGCTCGTGGGGCTTGCGGATAAAGCAAACGCCTATCCTAGCGAGCTTAGCGGCGGACAAAAGCAGCGCGTGGCGATTGCGCGCGCGCTTGCTTTGAGCCCTAAAATTTTGCTTTCCGACGAGGCGACCTCGGCGCTTGATCCCAACACCACCGCGCAAATTTTATCGCTTCTGCGCCGCATCAATCGCGAGCTAGGCATTACGATCGTGCTCGTTACGCACGAGATGGAGGTCGTAAAGGGCATCGCGCAGAGAGCGATCCTGCTTAAGGGCGGGCGCGTGAGCAACTCGGGCGATATCGTCTCGCTGTTTCTGCACCCGGATGAGAATATGAAGGAGTTTTTGGGCGAGGAGGAGGTGCTGCCCGCAAGCGGCGTGAATATCAGGCTCTTTTTCCCGCCCGCAGTCGCGTTTGACAGCGTGATCACGCACATGGCGCGCGCTTTGGAGATAAATTTTAACATCGTCTGGGGCAAGCTCGAGCGCCTCGATAAAAACGTCGTCGGAAGCCTCGTGATCAACGTAGAGCCCGCTCACGTCGCGCGCGTGGAGGAGTTTATCAAAAACGCGGGCGTGATCTATGAGATCGTAAGCGAGGATGAGATCAAAAGCTGCGCCGCGATCTAGGTGTGATTTCGCGCCCTGTGCGCTTGCGCTGCACTAAATTTAAGGGCTTATGCGGCATGGCGAATTTAAAAGCTCGCGCGAGGTCGCGAACTCAAAGGCTGGCTCGGCGTTTTTGATTTGACGATCGCGTCGTGGCATTAGTCGTGGCATTATAAATTTAATTAGTTTCGCCGGCGGTTTAAATTTTTATCTCGCCGCGGTAAAGTAAGCTCGGCGATGCGCTGTTGGCGTGCGCCCTCGCTAGCTTTGATTTACGTTTAGAATTTGACTAGCCGTAGCGAGGCGATTTAAATTTCAGAGATCGCGACCGACCGACCGCATTTAAGCCGCGCCGCATTTGAATTTACAGGCGTTTAAATTTAAATTTGAATTTTTTCGGAATTTCACACTTACTTCACTTTTACGGAAGTATAATTCCGCTAATTTTTTTTAAGGAGTACGTAATGAAAAAACTTACTTTGTTTGCGCTTAGTGCGCTATTTGCTGGCACTTTTGCCGTAGCTGCCGATATGGGCATGAAAGATGAGATGAAGGACGCCAATACATCAATGCATAATGGTGCGAAAGAGGTGAAAGCTGAGATGAAACATATGAAGCACGAGACGCATGGTATGAAAAAAGATGCCGTTAAAAAGGGCTCTCATGCAAAAAAAGAGATGAAAAAAGAGATTAAAAAAGAGATGTAGTGAGTAAAATTTTACTCGTAGAGGACGATGAGACCCTTTGCGATCTCATCGGCGAATATTTAAGAAATGCAGGCTTTGATGTGTGCGTTTGCAGCGACGCTCAAAGCGCTGCAGATCTTGCTTATGAGCAAAAATTTGATCTTTTTATCTTTGACGTAAAAATCCCCAAAGGCGACGGATTCTCACTTTTAAAAGAGCTACGCAAGAACGGCGATCACACTCCTGCGATATTTGCTACGTCGCTAAATACACTTGATGATCTTGAGGTCGGTTTTAAAAGCGGCTGCGACGATTATCTCAAAAAACCGTATGAATTAAAAGAGCTGTTGCTGCGCGTTAATTCGCTCATAAAGCGAAACTTCAGCCATAATTTTGATGATTTTGTAACTATTGACGACGAGTTTAAATTTTACTTTGCAAGCAAAGAGCTACGCAGATCGGGTGTACCCGTCGCGCTTTCAAACAAAGAGCGCGAGCTGCTGGCGCTTTTTTTACAAAATAAAAACAGGCTTTTAAGCAAGGATGAAATTTTCTCTGCGATCTACGCTTTTGACGAAACGCCAAGCGAAGAGGCGCTGCGAACTTATATCAAAAATTTGCGCCGCGTCCTAGGCGAAGAGCATATCATAAATCGCCGTAACGCAGGGTATCTGTATGTCTGAAAAGACTGCTTTAACGCTTAAAATTCTATCTTTATATCTCATTTCAAGTGCGTTGTTTTTGGGATATTTTTTCAAGATAAATTACAGGATGAACGAAGCCGCGCTACTTTCGCACAGGATAAAAGAGCTAAAAGAGATCAAAATGATGATCTATATGAAAGCGAGCATGGACGGGCTGGAATCGCTAGCGGACTTTGAGCGCGAAAAGGGCGTGAGTGCGTGTATATTTAAGCCAAACTCTGATGAAATTTACGGCTGCAGTGGTGAGCTTGGCGCACTTGATAAAGCGAAGCTAAAGGCGGAATTTATAAGTGGCGGAAGGCTAGGAATTTATGAGAATCTGCAAAATATGGAGGAGCGAAACGCCTTTTCCAAGGCTAAAATCATTCTGCTTGGAAGTAGCGTGCAGGGCGAAATTTTAACGCTTCGTATCAAAACAGCAGCGATGATGATAGCGCTTTTGGGCGTAATCCTAGCCGTGGCGTTTTATCTGGTGCGGCTAGGCACAAAGCCACTTTACGACAAGATTGACACGCTAAATCGCTTCATCAAGGATAGTACTCACGAGATCAATACTCCGCTTAGCATTATTTCTATGAGCGTCGAGACGATGCGGCACGCAGAGCTTGGAGAATACAACGCCAAGCGCGTCGCTAATATCGATCTTGCCGCTAAGACGCTTTCTCGCATCTACGAGGATCTCGTGTTTTTAACCTTCGGTATGAATAAGGAGGGCGAGATTAGCTCGATCGATCTAAAAAACCTCGTCGCTTCGCGTTGCGAATACTTCGCGCCGTTTATTCAAAAGCGCAGACTAAGCCTTAAAACCGATCTTTCGGATGCGAGCATGAGTGCGAACGTCTATGAAATTTCACGCCTGATCGACAATCTGCTAAGCAACGCCGTAAAATACGCAAACGCGGGCGGCTGCGTGGATGTGCAGCTAAGGCACGGCGAGTTGGCGATCTCAAACAGCGGCGAGGGGATCGATAGTAAAAAGGGCGGCGAAATTTTTAGGCGCTTTGCGCGCTTTAACTCAAGCGAGGGCGGCTTTGGCATCGGGCTTAGCATCGTAAGCGAGGTCTGCAAAAAATACTCCTTCGATATCTCCTACGATAGCGTGCCGGGCGAGGTAACGACCTTCCGCCTTACATGGCGCGAATAAAATTTTAAAATTTAGTGAAATTTTAAAATTTAAAAGCGGCCGCTTGCGGTTTAAATTTAATCGTCGCTTGGTCGCTCAAATTCCGCGCAAAAAGGGTCTAATTGCCGGAGCGTTTAAAATTTAATCGCCCGCTCGCTTTGCGCTCGTAAAATGACTCTAAAAGTTATGGGTGCGGAATGTTATTCGTCCGCGATTTTATAAAATTTAGCTTTTATTTCTCGATAGATATATCCAGTGGACTATATCGCTAAGCGAAATCACGACAAGCATACTCATAAACATCGAAGTGGCTGTGAAAAACGATATCCAGCCAAATAGGCTCTCTCTGCTCGCAAAAGTAGGAAATATCCGTCCGCTACTTACTCTGCGTGGGATGCCGTTTATGGCAAAATCGGCGTAGAAATAATTGTTTAATGCCCAGTAAGCAAAAGGTATAGCGAGCAATATCACAAATAGCTGCGTCTTGACGGCGGGAAGCTCTTTTTTGTATAAGAATGTGGCGATCGGACAATACACGCAGCTTAGCGCGAAAGCCGTTAAAATAGGTACCCACAATGCCGCGACGTAAAATTCCGCAAGCTGCGTGTGCGGGCTTATTTTGCCGATCGCGGCGATGTTTGGAAAAAACTGCTTCATAAATTTAACGAAGTCCGCACATGCCGCGCTTGCGTCTAAAATATTTTCGGGCAGCACGAATACGCTAAGCGCCGTGATCGCAAACAGCGCAAAAACCGCCACGTAAAGTCGCCCGAAAAATTTAATAAATTTCGTATCGGGATACGGCACCTCTTGCTCTTGCGCGCCTTGTGAATTTAGCAGATCGCTCATCGTTCGCTCCTTTAATAAAATTTGCGCGTTAAAATCCAGCTCACGCTAAATTTTAAAATTTTATGCCTTATTATCCGGTAAATTTCACAATAAGGACCTGTTTTGGAATTTTGCGGTCAAATTTGAAATAAAATTTATTAAATTTAACCGAGCAATGCTTTTTTACAAACAAAGAGTTGCCGCTTCTAACGCGCAGTGATCTAGGCGGGGTTTGGGCGGTAGACCTGCTTGCGGTTGCTAGCCGAAGCAAAGTAAAAGGGTGCTTCGCAAGTATAGTCCCTTCCGCTCCGCCTCCTCCGAGCAAGAATTTAAGCCTTATCGGAAGCGACAAATAAAATTTAAACCCGCGCGTAGCGTAGTAATTTCTCGTATCGTCGGAGCCAGAAAGCCACTAAAATAAAGAAAGCCCTTTCATTTCACGCAAGCTCACAGCCAAGACCCAAAATTTAATTGCCTAACAAAAAAGCAAGTTGGCGTTGCTGCTCGCGAAATAACCGCGGAATCCTGCTAAATAAAATTTAAATTTAAAATTCCGAGTATTTCTGATAGTCGATCTGCGCGGAGTTTTTGTTGATCGTATCGACCGTAGCTTCGGCGATCGCAAGTTCCTCGTTGGTAGGGATTACGAGCGTTTTGATTTTGCTATCCGCCGCGCTTAAATTTCTAATCGAGCCGGTATTTTTGGCGTTTTTTGTCGCATCGATTTCGATGCCGATATGAGCGAGCTTTTCGCAGACATTTTGTCTAAAATGCGGCGCATTCTCGCCGATACCTCCGGTAAAGATCAAAGCGTCCACGTGCCCGAGCACGGCATAATACGCTCCGATCATCTTAACGACGCTGTACACGAGCATCTCAAACGCGAGTTTCGCGCGTGGCTCGCCATCCTCCATCTTTTCATATACCTTTCGCAGATCGCTTGCACCGCAGATGCCCAAAAGTCCGCTTTTTTTGTTCATTATGACGTCCATATCCTGCGCGTTGTAGCCCGCGACGCGCTCGATGTATGGGATGATAGCGGGATCGATCGAGCCGCATCTGGTGCCCATGATGATACCTTCAAGCGGCGTTAGCCCCATTGAGGTGTCGATGCACTTGCCGTTTTCTATGGCGCTTACGCTAGAGCCGTTGCCAAGATGTAGCGTAATGGCGTTGAAGTTTTCGTATTTTTTACGCAAAAATTTCGCTCCCATTGTCGAGACGAACCAATGCGACGTGCCGTGCGCGCCGTAGCGACGAACTTTGTATTTTTCGTAGAATTCATACGGCAGCGCGTACATATACGCATAAGGTGGGATGCTTTGATGAAAGATCGTATCGAAAACCGCGACGTTTGGAATTTTAGGAGCGATCTTCAGGCAGGATTTGATGCCCGCTAAATTTGCGGGATTGTGTAGCGGCGCAAGCGGCGCAAGCTCGGCGATTTTAGCCATTACGTCCTCATCTATGAGCGCAGGAGCATCGAAATAATCCGCGCCCTGAACGATGCGGTGTCCGATGCCGCCTACTTGAGTTAGATCTTTGATTACTCCGCTTTGTTTTAAAAGATCAATCGCGATTGCGATCGCGGTTTCGTGATTTGGAATTTGCTCGTTTTCAACTTTTATGCTTCGTCCGTTGGCGCAATTGATGCTTCCGCTTGCGTGCGTCGAGCCGATCTCCTCGATGAGCCCACTTGCGATGCAGGCGTGATTTAGCATATCGTGGAATTTAAATTTAACCGAGCTCGAGCCGGAATTTATGACTAGGATATCCATTAATTCTCTCCCGCTTGAATGGCGCTGATAAGTATCGTGTTTACGATATCGGCGACCTTGCAGCCGCGGCTTAGATCGTTTACCGGCTTTTTTAAGCCTTGTAAAATCGGCCCGATCGCCACGGCGCCTGCGGTGCGCTGAACGGCCTTATAACAGATATTTCCGCAGTTAAGATCAGGGAAGATAAATACGTTCGCGCGCCCTGCGACCGCGGAGCCTGGCATCTTTTTCTTAGCGACCGCTGCATCGACTGCGGCATCGAATTGCAGCGGTCCGTCGATTAAAAGCGCCGGCGCCTTTTCGCGCGCTTTCTGCGTCGCAGTTTTTATGAATTCCACGCTTTCACCGCTACCGCTATCGCCACTGGAGTAGCTCAGCATCGCCACACGCGGCTCAAGCCCGAACGCCTTTGCGGTCGCGGCGCTTGAGATCGCGATACCCGCCAGATACTCTACGCTCGGGCTTGGTGCCACGGCGCAGTCGGCAAAAAGCAGAGCCTGCGTATCCAGGCACATTATAAACGCGCCGCTAACGGTCGCGATGCCCGGTTTTGTCTTGATGATCTGAAGCGCGGGGCGGATCGTCTCCGCAGTAGTCGTGCTCGCCCCGCTTACCATCGCATCGGCTAGCCCTTCATACACGAGCATCGTGCCGAAATAGGTGCGATCGCGCACTAAATCGCGCGCCTGCGCCTCGCTCATGCCCTTTGCCTTGCGAAGCTCATATAGATCGCGCGCAAATTTTTCTAAGCTCGCATCCGTCTGCGGATCTAAAATTTTAACGCCGCTTAGATCGAGACCTAGCTTGTTTGCGTTTTTTTGCACTTCGTCTTGTCGCCCTAAAAGGATCAAATTTGCAGCGCCGCTTTGTTTTATAATCGCAGCTGCGCGCAGAATTCTCTCGTCATCACTTTCTGGAAGCACGACGGTTTTAACGTTCGTGCGAGCCTTTGCGTAGAGCTTGCTTTCAAATTTCAACGGAGTTAGAATTTCACAGCGCGTGGAGTTTGCAGCGTCCGTGAAGTAGCTTTTGTCGGCAACGACTTTATCAAGCTCTATCGCGCCGCTTTGGCAAGCAGAATTTTCGTCGTGAAATTTTGCATCACTTTCGCAAGCGGAATTTTTGCCGTAAAGCTCCGATTTTTTAGAATTTGCACCCTCTTGTGCAGGTCTTAGCGCGGAAAATGAAATTTTATCCTCATATATGCTGGCAAAGCTTACCGCTTTTGCTGCAGCGATCGAGTGCGTGCCGATGCGCGCGGCAATTTCGTTAGGATAAAATCCGCAAACGGGGATATTTAGATCCTTTGCGATTTGTAAATTTAGCTCGCGCAGATCGGATCCCGCTACGCCGTGAACCAGCACAAAATTACACTGCTCTAAAATCTGTGTAAAGCGCTCTATCGCCGCCTTTCGCACACGCTCATCCTGCTCGTTTGCAAGCGCTTTTTCGAGCTCGCTTCCGCTAAAAAGGGCATTATCGCCAGCGATGCAAAGTTGCAAAACGTTGTGAAAGCTCATGGATAAAATTTTATCTAGTTTTTTTAGCTCGGATTGGTAGGCGGCGGGTTCGTCGCATAGGAGCAAAATTCCGTTCATCGGTTGATCCTTTTGAAATAAGATAGGCAATTGTAGCAAAATTTTGCTTGCGTGTTAATCAAAGATTTATCGTGAGGGTTTAGAATTTGGTAACTTCCAACAAAGGAGCGCACATGAAAAATTTAGTGATTTTGGCTCTTTTAGTGAGCCTCGCCGCGGCGAAAATCAACATAAACGAAGCTAGTCGCTACGAGCTGATGACTATCGGCGGACTTGATGCGGGTAGGGCGGATATGCTTATGCAATACCGCCAAAAGCGCGAAATTTCAAGTGCAGATGAGCTAAAGGGCATCAACGGCTTTGCAAGTTACGATACTGCTAAACTGCAGAAGAGCTTTGAAATATCGCCTAAAGCTAACGTTCAGCAGCTGGTGCAGCCTGAGCGCGACATAGTCGTAGTCGAAAAGACCCGCACCCGCACGGTTTACGGAGGCTCTACTTACAAACGCGTTGAAAATTACGGCAATGGCATCACGATCACAGAGACCGGTACTTTACCGCCGCCTCCCCCTCCGCGAGGATATGGTAGGCACGGCGGAATGATGCCTCCTCCGCCTCCCCCACCTCCTGGCGGCATGCCACCACCTCCGCACGGAGGTATAAAACCGCCTCCTCCACCGCCACCTTCGCGTGATGATTATTCTCGCAGGAGAAGTTCTGACAGTATGAGCGATAGCGAGATTGGCGGAAGCTCGCGCCGTAACATGCCGGTGCCTATGCATATGGGAACGATCCGCTCGAAAAGATCCAGTAGCGTCACAAGCTTCGGCGACTGCGATCCGCAAAGCGGCAACTGCGCTAGCGTGGGCGTAGGCGTGCAGGTAGATAGAGGATTTTAAAATTTAATTTTACGCGGGCGGAATTTTAGAATTTTACAGTCGAGATTCCGCCCGTTTTAAATTTACGGATAAATTTTAAAATTTCGTAACGTAGAATTTAAAATTTGCGCAGGAGTTGCTCTGCGCTATGATAAAATTCCAAAAAATTTTATAAATTTAATCAGCAGCTTACGTGGTAAAATTTCAAGCTAAAATTTTACGTTAAAACTGATGCGCCGCATTTTGTCAAGATAAAATCTGCACTTTAAAATTTTAAATCCGAACATCCCGTCCGTTTTAAATTTATGGCAAAATTTTAATTTTGCCTTTTCCACTCTTTCTAAATTCCGAAATTTTGCCCCGTCTGCGCCGCTATTAAATTTTAAATTCGACCCGATTTAGCGCCTAAAATTCGTGAAATTTAATTTACAAAATAATATAATCACAAAATTATTCCAACGAAACAGGATGGGCGTATGAAAGAAATTAGCGGATCGCAGATGATCGTGGAGGCGTTGCGGCAGGAGGGGGTCGAGGTGGTTTTCGGCTATCCGGGCGGCGCGGCGCTTAACATATACGATGAAATTTACAAACAAAAATACTTCAGACACATTTTGGTGCGCCACGAGCAGGCCGCGGCGATGGCTGCGGACGGATACGCGCGCGCTAGCGGCAAGGTCGGCGTGGCTGTCGTCACGAGCGGTCCTGGATTTACGAACGCGCTTACGGGGCTTGCTACGGCGTATAGCGACAGCATCCCGATCGTGCTTATCAGCGGTCAGGTTGCGACCTCGCTTATTGGTACCGACGCCTTTCAAGAGATCGATGCGATCGGAATTTCGCGCCCCTGCGTCAAGCACAACTATCTAGTTAAAACGATAGAAGAGCTACCTAGAATTTTAAAAGAAGCCTTCTATATCGCTCGCAGCGGCAGACCGGGACCCGTGCACGTCGACATCCCTAAAGACGTAACGGCGAAGCTTGGTGTTTTTGAATATCCTAGCGAAATCAAGATGCAGACTTACAAGCCGAATTATAAGGGTAATTCTAAACAGATCAAAAAAGCCGTCGAGCTAATCTCAAACTCCAAAAAGCCTATCCTCTACATCGGAGGCGGCGTTATTAGCGCGGGCGCAAGCGAGCTGGTGCGCGAGCTTAGCGAGTTTGCGCAGATCCCGGTCGTGCAAACCCTTATGGCGCTAGGAGCCGTGCGAAGCGACGATAAATTAAATTTAGGTATGGTCGGCATGCACGGTAGTTACGCCGCAAACATGGCGCTTAGCGAGTCTGATCTGATAATTTGCTTGGGCGCGAGATTTGACGATCGCGTCACCGGCAAGCTTAGCGAATTCGGCAAAAATGCAAAAATCATCCACGTCGATATCGATCCTAGCTCGATCTCAAAGATCATAAACGCGGATTATCCGATCGTGGGCGATGTGAAATCGGTGCTAGAGGAGATGCTGCCTCGCATTAAAAACGAGGTCAGCCCTGCAAATTTCGAGCAGTGGCGCGAGCTCATCCGCAAATACGATGAAATTCACCCGCTTAAATTTAATGACAGCGATGAAATTTTAAAGCCGCAGTGGGTTATACAAAGTACCGCAAAAATCGCGGGCGAGGACGCTATCATCGCTACGGACGTGGGGCAGCATCAGATGTGGGTCGCGCAGTTTTATCCGTTTTGCAAGCCACGCACTCTGCTAAGTAGCGGCGGGCAGGGCACGATGGGCTACGGCCTTCCTGCGGCATTGGGCGCGAAGGCCTATGCGGGAGATAGACCTGTTATAAATTTCAGCGGCGACGGCTCGATTTTGATGAATATCCAAGAGCTGATGACTGCGAGCGAGAGCAGCTTAAACGTCGTAAATATCGTATTAAACAACAATTTCTTAGGTATGGTGCGGCAGTGGCAGAGTCTATTTTACGGGCAGCGCTTCTCAGCGACCGATCTTAAAGTTCAACCCGATTTTATAAAGCTTGCTGAAGGCTTCGGCGGCGTGGGCTTTAGCGTTAGCACCAAAGCGGAATTTGAAGATGCGCTGAAGCAGGCTCTTGCTAGCAAAAAGGTGAGCGTCATCGAGGCCAAGATCGATCGCTTTGAAAACGTCTGGCCGATGGTGCCCGCAGGCGGCGCGCTTTATAATATGATTTTTGAGCAGGAGTCTTAGGATGAATAGCATAAGAAGAGTAATCTCGGTCGTCGTTACCGATGAGCACGGCGTTTTGTCGCGGATCTCGGGGCTTTTTGCAGGGCGCGGCTATAATATCGACAGTCTCACCGTTGCACCGATCCCAAATACCGGTCTATCGCGCCTTAGCATCGTCACTTCGGGCGACGAGCGCGTCATAGAGCAGATCACTAAGCAGCTTCATAAGCTGATCCCCGTCTACAAGGTCATTGAGGATGCAAAATTCGTCGAAAAGGAGATGGTTTTGGTAAAGATCGCGCTGGGCGAAAATTTAGCGGGGCTTGACGCCGTTTTAAAAGCCTACAACGGCAGCATCGCAAACAGCGACGACAGCAAGATCGTCATCATGGCGTGCGACGACGCAGACCGCATCGACGGTTTTTTAAAGACGATAAAAAAATACAATCCGATCGACATCGTCCGAGGCGGCAGCGTCGCGCTGGATATGTGAGCGGCGATAAAATTTAATCAAAGGAGCGCAAATGAAATTATCAAAAATTGCCGAAATTTTAAACATAGAGCTTAACGGAGCGGACGCGGAGATTACCGCGATAAATTCGCTTCAAAACGCAAAGCAAAGCGAGCTAAGCTACTGCGATAGCGACAAAAACGAGAAATTTTTATCTGCCACCAAAGCAGCCGTCGTGCTGGTAAAAATCGGCACCGCAGCCCCAAGCGGCGTGCGAGCGCTGGAGTGCGAAAATCCGCATCTAGCTTTTGCGATCTTAAGCGCGCATTTTGCCAAGCCGCTCATTCGTAGCGGCGCGCCAGCAAAAATCGCCGCTAGCGCACAGATCGGGCAGAACGTGCATATAGGCGCAAATTCCACGATCGGCGAGAACTGCATCATCTTAAGCGGCGCGTATATCGGCGATGACGTGCATATCGGAAGCGGCTGCGTGATCCACGCAAACACCGTCATCTACAACGACACGATCATCGGCGAGCGCTGCATAATCCACGCAAACGCCGTTATCGGAAGCGACGGCTTCGGCTACGCGCACACCAAAACGGGCGAGCACGTTAAAATTTATCATAACGGCAACGTCGTGCTGCAAGACGAGGTCGAGATCGGCGCGTGCACGACGATCGACCGTGCGGTGTTCGGCTCTACGATCGTTAAGCGCGGCAGCAAGATTGACAATCTCGTTCAGATCGGGCACAACTGCGAGCTTGGGCAAAACTGCCTCATCGTCTCTCAGGTAGGACTTGCGGGTTCGACGACGCTTGGGCGCAACGTCGTGATGGGCGGACAGAGCGGCAGCGGCGGGCACGTAAGCGTGGGCGATTTTGCTCAGATCGCGGCGCGCGGCGGCATAAGCAAGGATCTGGCGGGCGGTAAAAACTACGCGGGGCAGCCTATAATGGAGCTTAGCGAGTGGTTCAAGCTGCAGGCTAAGATCGTTAGATTTTTTAAAGATAAAAAGCACTAGCCGTTTTGCCTTGGCTGACTTGCCGTGATCGGTTAGATCGATCGGCTTAATTTGATCGTTTTGATCGTTCGCTCTGATCGACTCCTCTAGCCAGCTTAATCTAGCAGGCTCGCGTCGTTTCAGTGAAGTTTAAAATCGCCAGGCAGTTAGTGATCAAGGAGCAATTGGCGTTGCCGTTCGGGTTTTTGTATAGTTTGCAAACCGCTGCGGCGATAAATTTTTACCATTTTATCGGTAGAATTCCGCCCTCGCCATTTTTCATCGTGTGCTTGCTTTGTGGGCGCGGTAGAATTTACTCTGCTAGTTTGGGTCGCATTGCTCGCAGTCATTGCGGCCAAGCTTTACGAGCGCTTTAAATCAGCGCAAATTTAATGAAAGGAAAAACAATGATAGAGATGTTTTTATGCTCCTATTTTGCGGGTGCGGCGACGCTTTTTGAGGACTATGCGAGGCAAAATATCCGCGCTAAAGAGGTGCTTTTTATCCCGACCGCCGCAAACGTAGAGGAGTACCGAGACTACGTGGACGAGGCGAAAGAGGCGTTTGCTAAAATGGGTTTTGAGGTTCAAATTTTAGACGTTTCAAAAGCGAGCGAGGTCGAAGCAAAGGCAAAAATCGGCGCAGCGCAGGTGCTTTACGTAAGCGGCGGCAACACCTTTTATCTTTTGCGCGAGCTTAAAAAGAAAGGTCTTGCCGGGCTGATCGCTAAGCGCGTCCAAAGCGGCGAGCTCGTGTATGTGGGTGAGTCGGCGGGCGCTATGATCGTAGCCCCCAGCGTGGATTACGCGAGCGCGATGGATGATGCGAGTGGTAGTGAATTAGTATCAGCGCAAACCGGGCTAGATCTTGTTAAATTCTATCCAGTAGTACACTACGGCGAGGAGCCTTTCGTGCAAAGCACGGCTAAAATTTTAAAAGCTTACGGCGGCAAGTTAAAATTGGTGCCGATAAATAACGCCGAAGCGATCGCGGTGCACGGCGATAAATTTGAAATTTTAGGGCGGTAAACTGCGGCGTAAAAGTAAAATTAGTAATTAAACGCTTCATAAAATTTACGCTTATATTTTCGCATAGGGCTGCGAGGTGAAATTTTAACTTAGGTGTGCGAGTGTCGCTAACGAATAAATTTAATCAAAGGATTAAAATGAAAATACTACTTATCAACGGCGGAGCGCCGTTTAACGGCAATGGCGGCAAGCTAAGCAAGACGCTGCACGAGCTAGCCAAAAAAACGCTACAAGCCCTAGGGCATGAAACGCGCGAAACTACGATATTTGAGGGCTACGATATAGATGCTGAGGTAGAAAAATTTCTATGGATGGATGCTGTGATCTGGCAGATGCCCGCGTGGTGGATGGGCGAGCCTTGGCTAGTCAAAAAGTACGTGGACGAGGTGTTTATGGGCGGCATAGGCAAGATAGTGGCAAACGACGGACGGCACAGCGCGAGCCCAAACGACGGCTACGGCACGGGTGGACTGATAAAGGGCAAATCTCACATGCTAAGCGTTACTTGGAATGCGCCGCTTCAGGCGTTTGAGAAGCCGGGCGATTTTTTCGAGGGCGTGGGCGTGGACGGCGTTTATCTGCATTTTCATAAGGCAAATGAGTTTTTAGGTACGAAAAGGCTGCCTACTTTTATGTGCAACGACGTCGTTAAAAACCCTGATGTAGAGCGTTTTATGAGAGATTACGAAGCGCATTTAAAAAGGATTTTCGGCTAAATTTAAGCAGACTTTAGCGCAAATTTATAAGCTAGACAGTAGAAATTTTACCCTGCCCTTTGTGCCGTTAAATTTGATCTAAATTTAAACTCATGCCACGCCGGAGCGTAGAATTTCGCTGTGAATTTTAGGCGGTACGCCAAACATCCTTGCGTATTCGCGGCTAAACTGCGATGCGCTCTCGTATCCTACGTCAAAGGCGGCCTGCGCTACGCCGATATTTTTGGTCGCGAGCAGATTTTTTGCCTCTTCAAGGCGGATCTTTTTTTGAAAAGCTATGGGGCTTAGCGAGGTTACGATTTTGAAGTTATGATAGAACGACGACTCGCTCATATCGCATTCGCGCGCGACGTCTTTCATGCTTAACTTTTGTGAAAATTCGTTTTTTATCTTTGCGACGGCATGCAAAATTTTATTAGAAACGCTGCCTTGCATAGCAAATTTATTTAAAAAGTAGCCGCTTTTATCGCTTGTTACAAGTGTATAAAGGATCTCTTTTTTGGCAAGATCCGATAGAAATTTGATCTTCTCTTTCGGCTTTTCTAGCAACCAAACAAACCTCAAAACAGGCTCTAGTATCTCCTCCGTAAGATCGCCGAAAAATACCCCCTTTTGGCTCTTTTGCATGTTATCTTCTTTTATCTCGACGTTTTTTAGCACTTCATAAATTTCATCCATGCTAAAATTAAGGGTAAGCGAGATATATGGCCTCTCTTTTGAGGCGTCGGTTAGGCTCACTCTTAGAGGCATATAGGTCGATGTGAGCAGATACCTTTACTCGTTGTATCCGCTCATCTCATCGCCAAAACCCACCGACTTTGCCCCCTGCAAGATAATGCACAAAGATGGATTGTAGATCACATTGATAAAATCATGCGTCTTTTCGCTAATGTAAAAATCAAGCGAGTCGATGTCGCTTTGAACAAGGCCGTTTACGCCGTATCTATTTAGTAAAAACTCTTTTGTCTGCTCTTTTAGTAAATTTAGCTCGCTCATCTTGCTCTCCGCCTCAAATTTTATGAAATTATACCCCTTTTTAGAAATTTTACAGGATTAGGCATGAAATTTGGAGGATCGTTCTAACGCAAAATTTAAAATCCTGCTAGAATGCACATTACAAAATAGCTTGTAAAGCTAAATCAAAACCAAAAGGACAAAGATGTATCTTAAGAAATTTGCAGCGGCGCTTATAGCGTCAAGTTTTATTTTAGTAGGCAATGCAATGGCAGGTGCAAACGTGGCAAAATCACCGCTAGAGGCGGTCTCTATGGTTAGCGAGTGGGATAAAATTTTCGCCAAAAGCGACAAAGTAGATCACAAGAAAGTCAAATTTAAAAATCGCTACGGCGTGGAGCTAGTAGGCGATCTTTATACGCCTAAAAATTTAAAAGGCAAAGCAGCTGCTATCGCAGTTAGCGGGCCTTTTGGCGCGGTAAAAGAACAATCAAGCGGACTTTATGCGCAAACGCTAGCTGAGCGCGGTTTTATCATGCTTGCCTTTGATCCAAGTTACACAGGCGAGAGCGGCGGCGTGCCGAGGAATTTAGCAAGCCCAGAGATAAATACCGATGATTTTAGTGCGGCGGTTGATTTTCTAGGGCTTCAAGACAATGTAGATCGCGAGCGTATCGGCATTTTAGGCGTATGCGGCTTTGGCGGTTTTGCTCTAAACGCGGCTCTTAGCGATCCTCGCATAAAGGCAGTTGCAACCAGCACGATGTATGATATAACGCGAGTGGCAGCAAAAGGCTACAACGATAGCATAGGCGTGGATGAGAGATATGAAAATAAAAAGAAGCTAGCCGAGCAACGCTGGGTCGATGCTAAAAATGGCAAACCGGCACTTACTGGTGCGATAAACGTTGATCCAAAAAAGATAGACGCAAGCACGCCGCAGTTTATAGCTGAATATGCGGACTTTTACCGTACGCCGCGCGGATATCACAAACGCTCTGTAAATTCAAACAGCGGAGAGAGCGGCTGGATCGTTACAAATCTTATCTCGTTTATAAATATGCCGATCCTTGCTTACGCAAGCGAGATGAGGACTCCGACTCTTATCGTAGCTGGCGAAAAGGCGCACTCAAGATACTTTAGCGAGGACGCTTTTAAATCGCTTGGCAACAAAAATAAAGAGCTAGTTATCGTCCCTGGCGCCGTGCATACCGATCTATATGACAATAAAAACAACAAGATCCCATACGATAAATTTGAGGAATTTTTCAAAGCAAATTTGAAATAAACAAGCCCCCCTGCGCTTTGCAGGGGTAAATTCGAGAGATAAGGAAGGTAAAAATGAGAAAAATTTTAGCCATCTTTATGCTTTTTGCAGGGCTAAATTTAGTAGCTGGGGAGAAAATGCGTAATTTAAAGATAGTTCTAAAAAGCTCTAGCGGCGAAGTCACTGCTGTCTTAGATGATACGGCAGCGGCTAGGAGCTTTGCCGCACAGCTACCGCTAACGCTAAATTTAAGCGACTACGCCGGACACGAAAAGGTCGCCAAACTGCCAAAACCGCTTGACGTAAGCGGCGAGCCAAAAGGACGCGATGGCAAAAAAGGCGAGATCTCGTACTTTGCTCCGTGGAATAACTTCGTCATCTACTACGGCTATCAGCCCTACTACGAGGGCATCGTACGTCTAGGCGTGATAGATGGCGATGTGAGCTTGGTCGCAAAAGACGCAGAGATCAGGATAGAGCCAGCAAAATAAATCCGCCGTAGCCGCAAAATCAGCTCGCAAATTTCAAAATATAGCGGCAAAATTTAGCCCAGATTTAGGGCTAAATTTTTACGCGCTTCTTAATTTTTCTCGATTAATTTCTTCTCGATAAGCTTTAAAATTTCATCCGCGCTTACGCTCTGCCGCTTTAGGCCTGCGCGAGTGATGAACTCGACGTTTCCCTCAGTTAGGGCCTTACCCGCGAGCACCGCGTACGGAAAGCCCATCAGCTCGAAGTCGTTCATCTTCACGCCGAAGCGCTCCGCGCGATCGTCGAGTAGCACGCGAACTCCGCGCGCACGGCACTGCTCATATAGTTTCTCGGCAAATTCTACCGCAGCCGCGTCTTTGTGATTTGAGATAATGATCTCAAGCTCGAAAGGCGCCAGCTCGCGCGGCCACACGCAGCCTCGCTCATCGTGGCTGCTTTCGATCGCCACGGCTATGAGGCGGCTTGCGCCGATGCCGTAGCAGCCCATGTAAAACGCACGAGCCTTGCCGTTTGCATCCAAAAATCGCGCCCCCATCGGCTCGGAATAGCGCGTGCCGAGCTGAAAGATATGGCCCACTTCGATGCCTTTTGTGATGCTAAGCTCGCCGCCGCAGCACGGACATGCGTCGCCTGCGCCCACGGCCGCGAGATCCGCAAAGCGCGATTCGTTAAAATTTATCACGCTAGCGCCCACGTAGTGGTAATCCGGCTCGTTTGCGCCCGCGATTATCTCGCGCGCTCCTTTCAGCTCGGCGTCAATGTAAAATTTCACTCCCTCGCCGAGCCCGAAAGGTCCGCAAAAGCCTGCCGTAAAGCCAGCTCGCGCGATTTCATCTTCGCTAGCATCGACTAGCTCAAGCGCACCGCAGGCATTTTGCGCCTTGGTCTCTTGCAGCTCGTCGCAGCCGCGGATAAAAAACGCTACGATCTCGCTGCGATCCTCATATAGCGCTTTTTTGATCACCGCTTTGATGGTGTAGAATTTATCCACTTTAAAAAATTCCGCCACCGCGTCGATCGTTTTCATCGCGGGCGTTTTAAATTTCATCATGCCGTCGGTTTCGGGCGCGGCGGCGTTCGTGGTTTTGGGCGCGCGGCGCGCAGCCTCGATATTTGCGGCGTAGTCGCAGCGCTTGCACACGACGATATCGTCCTCGCCGTTGTCCGCTAGCACCATAAACTCCTTGCTGCCGCTGCCGCCGATCGCGCCGCTGTCCGCATCGACCGCGCGAAAATTTAACCCTAGTCGCGTAAAAATCCGCGAG
The DNA here is from genome assembly GCF_937997535.1 of uncultured Campylobacter sp. Classification (GTDB taxonomy): domain Bacteria; phylum Campylobacterota; class Campylobacteria; order Campylobacterales; family Campylobacteraceae; genus Campylobacter_B. The sequence continues at coordinate 62,304 of NZ_CALKTT010000075.1, read as the reverse complement.
TACGCCTGCCTCATCACCTCAAACTCGCGCTTCATATCCGCAGCGTCTGCGTGGAAGCTATAAGCGTCCTTCATCGTAAACTCGCGTCCGCGCAGAAGCCCGAAGCGAGGGCGCGCCTCGTCGCGGAATTTCGTATTGATCTGATAGATATTTAGCGGCAGCTGCTTGTAGCTCGTGATCTTATCCGCTACCATCAAAACCGCCGCTTCCTCGTTAGTTGGGCTTAGCACGAAGTCGTTATCCTTGCGGTCTTTGAAGCGCAACAGCTCTTTGCCGTATTTGGCGTAGCGGCCGCTTTTTTTCCACGCATCTGCGGACGTCACGACGCTAAAAGAGACCTCCTGCGCGCCCGCAGCGTCCATCTCCTGCCTGATGACGGCGCAGATCCGCTCTAGCACTATCTTTCCTAGCGGCAAAAAATTATAAAGCCCGCTGCCCAGCTGCTCGATAAATCCCGCGCGGATCAAAAGCGCGTGGCTAGGTAGTACCGCGTCTCTAGGGGCCTCTTTTAGGCTCGGAGCGAAAAGCTTGCTAAATTTCATTCTGTCTGTCCTTTTTCTCGTTTTCTTGATTTAAAAATTTTTCGTAGTTTTCTTGCAGTTCAAAAATTTCGACCAGCGCGTTTACCGTGCCGTCAGCATCGTCCGCTTCGCCGAGGTTTTTTAAATTTACCGTCGGAGCGTGCAGAAACGCTTTAAAAACCTGATGGATCAGCTTGCGCGCCTCCTCTGCATCGCTGTGCTTTAGATAGCCCTTTTTAAGCGCCTTGGCTAGCTCCAGCTCGGCTACTTGCTTCGCGCTTTGGCGCAAAGCCTTGATGATCGGCGTGGATGCAGCCGCCTTGAGCCATTTGAAAAACTCGTTTGTGCATTTTGCCACGATCGAGTAAGCGATCTGCGCCTGCTCCTCGCGAAGCAGCAAATTTTTCTTTACGATCTCCTCCAGATCATCGACGCTATAAACCTCGACGTCCTCGCTTTGGGTGAGCTCTACGTCGCGCGGCACGGCGATATCGAAAAAATATCGTTTAAAGCTTTTGGGCTCGAGCAAGCTATCGGTAATGATCGGCTCTTGCGAACCGGTGGCGCTGAAAAATAGGCTATTTACGTTTAGATATTTTTTGAGATTATCAAGGCTATCGATTTTAATATGGGATTGTACCTGCGCGGAGGAATTTGCGCAGGCGGTGGAATTTTTATCGTCCTTTGGATTTTCGCCTGCTATGCGAGATTCATTGCTGTCTGTAAAAGTCTCTTTATTAAAATTTACGCCGTCTTTGGAATTTTGTTTTTGCGCGACATTTTCGCCCGCGAAATTCGCGACATTTCCGGAATTCAAGTCGTCTGAGTTATTTCCTGCGCCGGGATTTTCATCCGCGCAATCTTTCGCATCCAAGGAATTCTCGCCAAGCAACGAGGCGGCTAGCCTCTGCGCGCCGACTAAATTTCGATTTAAGATCGTGATATTCACGCCGTTTGCGAGCAGGTGTTTGCACGCTAGCTCGCTCATCTCTCCCGCGCCCACTACCACGGCGTCCGCGCCCTGCAAGGAGCCCAGTCTGTCCTTTGCCATCGCTACGGCGACGCTTGAGACCGAGATTGGGTTTTTTGAAATTTCGGTTTGATTGCGGATACGCGCCGCGCACTTTAGCGCTTCATCTATGGCTTTTGCGATTTGAGCGCCGGCGCGAGCGTTTTGCATTGCGAATTTATAGGCGTCTTTGAGCTGGCCTACGATCTGCGTTTCGCCCACTACGAGGCTGTCAAGAGAGGCTGCGACGGCGAAAAGGTGGTGTATCGCGCCGTAATCTTCGTAAATATCGGCACGCTCGGCTAGCTCGTCGTAGCTCACGCCGCTAATGCGCGAGAGTGCCAAAAGCACAAATTTCTGCGCTTCATCAAAGTCGCTTACGACGGTAAAAATTTCTACGCGGTTGCAGGTGCTAAGCACCAAACACTCCTCTATCGCGGAGTTTGAAGCCAAAAGGCGCAAAATTTCTTTCTTGCGCACGTCGTTTGAAAAAGAAAGTTTCTCGCGCACCGTGATGTCCGTGTTTTTGTGGGTGAAGCTCACGCTCATATACGCCATCAAAACTCCCTATCTATCATATCTCGCACGATCTGCTCTAACTTATCGTTTTTAAATTCCGCCACGGCTTCAAGCGCCTTTTGTCCGTAGGCGCGAGCTTCGTTTATACAGCGCTCGATAATGCCGTGCTCGCTAAATTTTGCCTTGATCCATGAAATTTCGCTCTGGCAGAGCTGCTTTTTAAAAAACGATTTTAGCTTTTGCCGCTGTGCATCATCTAAATTTTCATATAAATAGATGTAGGGCAGGGTGGTTTTGCCCTCCGCAAAATCGCTCAGGCTCGGCTTACCGAGCGCTTCTGAGCTTTGCGTCACGTCTAAGATGTCGTCGATGATCTGAAACGCAAGCCCAAGGTTTTTGCCGTATTCACCGAATTTTACGCTCGCGCTTGAAATTTTATTATGATCTTTCGCGGCATTTGAAATTTCTACTTCGTTTTTTGTGCCGCTCATATCTGAAATTTCGCCGAGATTTTCTGCGCTGCCGAATTTTAAAAACGCCCCGCAGCGCGCGACTTCTTCGATCAAAGCGGAGGTTTTTAGATAGATCATCTGCAGATATTTGCTCGCATCGTCGTTGAAATCATTGCTTAAGCTCACATCCATCAGCTCGCCCACGGCCAGCTTCGTGACGGCGCCCGAAAGCGCGGCGGCGATGCGGCTTTCAAATTTGCTAAGCTCGAAGTATGCCTTGGAATAGAGTATGTCGCCCAACATCACGGCGTTTTTGGAGCCGTAAGTGGCGTTGATCGAGGGCTTGCCGCGGCGCACCGAGCTTTCGTCGATGACGTCGTCGTGCAGCAGGCTCGCAGCTTGGATTAGCTCGATGATCGCGCATAGACGCAACGATTTTTCATCCTTTTGCGCGATGTTTAGCAGTAGCTTGGAGCGCAGTTTTTTGCCTGAGCTAAGTTTCGCAAACATCTCATTAGCGGGCTCGTAGCCGCAGTCTGCGATGAAGCTTTTCATAATTAAATCAATTTGATCTAGCATTTTACTCGTCGTTACTTAGGATATTTCCGCTTATTTGCAAAAATTTGTCGTTTAGCTCGTCTTGTAGATCCTGCTGCGCGATGAAGTTTTCGATCTCGCGCTCGCTAATGCCGCGCGCTTCGCAGAGCCGCTCACAGGCGATTAGGCGGATTAGAGCTTCTTCAATTTCGTTTTGCACTAAAGTAGGGCTTGCAGCGGATAAAATTTCAAAAAATTTCTCTCTTGGGCTGCCTTCAAAAATATCCATTTACCTTCCTTAAAATTTCGCGATTATAGCAAATGTAAAATTTAATTTAGGTTAGGGCGCGGCAAACTATCGGGGGCTTTTAAACATGAGTAATTACGCAGATTTTGCACTTGCGTGCGGTAAATTTTAAGCTTAAGCGCGGGATTTTGGGCTTTGAATCTATAAATTTTAAAATTTTACTTGTTTGCGAGATAGGTAGAGCGAGCGGAATTTAAAAATTTAATCTTGGTCGCGTGGCAGATTAAACGCGAAGCTTTGCAGATAGGCGGAATTTTACATTTATAGATAAGCGGCTTGATTTTTGCGGAAATTTTAAAATTCCGTGGCGCGAGTAAAATTTTAGATTTCGCTTGAATGGATAGAATTCCGCTTTGTTTGAGCGATAAAATTTTTGGATTTTGCGCAGGCGGAGAGGATTTTCGCTTTGCTTGTGCGGTAAAATTTTGATTTCTGCACGGCGGATAAATTCTATTCTCACAAAATCTAATCGTGTGCATAACACAGATCAGGCTTTTTAAAATTTTAAAAAGCCGCCGCTTTGCGAGAATTTGAAATTTCATGGACGCAGTAAAATTCCAAAATCGCGTTTAGCATTAAATTTTAAGTCTGGTTTTTGAGGCAAATTTTAAATTAAGCCGCGAGAGGGCGTCTTTAAATTTTAAAATTTCGCCACCTTTTACAGATAGAATTTCATTTTTCACGCAGATAAAATCGCGCACTACAAGAGCTACTTTTAAAATTTTAAATTTACTCTTGTAAATGAAATTTCTATTTTTGTGCTAGCGGGAATTTTCTGCGCAAGGATTATTTTTAAATTTAACCTCGCTTACGTTGCGCACGAGGACGGAATTTGTTCCGTTTTAAGAGTTAAGCGTGATTTTACCCTGCTACAATACTACTTTTAATTAGCTATGTCTCAAAAGCCAGGCTACTTTAAATTCCGCCGATGATTTTGCGCGCTTGCGTGATGCTTAGGGCATTGCGGCTTAGTTTGCTAGGCTCGCCAAACCCCCAGCATACCTGCAAATACTCAAGTTTTGCGCCTCTTAGATCTGCCAAGTTTGCCTGAAAACATCGCGCTACTGCAGCTTGTGCGCTTTCCGTCGTTTCTGCTTTTGCGGAAATTTTGGCGCCTTTAAAGCTTAGCGTTGCCGCTCCGTCAGCATCTGTGTCGTTAGGGCGGAATTTTTCATCTGCGTTAAGATTTTCGCCGCAAGAGCTTAAGCTTCCGCTACTAGCGCTGAAATTCTTTCTACTCGTATCGCGGCTAGCATTTAAGCTCCCATCGTCATTGCCGCCTTGAAATTCTAAATTTTGTAAAAATTCTGCGCCACGGATCGCGGCTAACTCATCCTTTTTGCTATCGCCTAAAAAAATCGCGTTTTTGTGCGGTGAGCGTGCGATTACGTGTAGCAGCATCGCAGGGTTGGGCTTTGATGGCATCTGCTCGTTCGCGCCTACGACCAGATCAAATAGCCTGCGCACCCCCGTCTTTTCTAAGATCGCGCTTAGGGTATAGGAAGGCGCATTGGAGGCGACTGCGAGAAAAAATCCTGCTTTTTTGCACGAGTGCAAAAGATCTTCGATACCCTCGTAAAGCACGGCAAAATCGCGGTAATTGCTTACGAATTCTTTTTCAAAAAACGCAAGCTCTTCGGCGCTCGCTTCGGTTTTGCCGTAAAATTCTAAAAAGGCGTTTTTGCTAGGATCGTTGATGGTGTGGACGATGAAATTCTTTTGCAGTGGCGCTAAGCCATAGAGCTCGCGGCGAGTGTTGTTGACGCTGATTTCGATCGCGCGCGAGGAGTCAAGCAGCGTGCCATCCATATCAAAAATCACGGTTTTCATCTAATAATCCTTTAAAAAATCGATTTTGTGCTTATCTTTTTTGTAACACTTATTATTTTTGAGCTTTTGCAGAGCGTTTGCTTCATGCTGTAGCGCTGATCTAAACACAGCATCGCTGATCTGTCCTGCCTCGCTAGCACCAAGGACGTTTTTAGCAAAGCTCTCAAGCGCCTTAGTGTAGGGACTATCTAAATTTACGGCGACCGCTTTAGATAAAATTTCGTAGTTTTTAGCTATTCGCTTCGCAAAAAGCTCTGCGTCGAAATCCTCGCGCTTTAGCAGTGCTACGGCGGATTTTACGAAGCGTTCTAACGCGCGGATATATTTAACGCGCTCATCTTTTTCTTTGATTTGCATGACCTTTCCTTAATTAAAGCGCGCATTATAGCAAAATTCGAAATTTTGGCAAAATTACGCATATTGTAAAACTATATTTTAATAATATTTTTTCTATAAATCCTGTATTATAGGCATTTTAAAATCATATAAAAATACTTGACCTTATTTTAAAATTTAGCTATTATTCGTCAAATTTTTTACAAAGGACGAAAATGCAAAAAGAAACCCTCGCAACTCACTTCGGTTACGATTCTATCGCCGGCTACGGCACGATGGCAGTTCCCATTTATCAAAGCACCGCGTTTAACTTCGGTTCTAGCAAAAAGGCCGCCGATCGCTTCGCGCTGCGTGATCTAGGGCCGATTTATGGGCGTTTGACAAATCCTACTACTGATGTTTTTGAGGCGCGACTTGCGGCGCTGGAAAATGGCAAAGCCGCAATCGCGGTCTCTAGCGGGCAGGCGGCGATATTTTTTGCGGTGGCAAATTTAGCCGCGGCGGGCGAAAATATCATCATTGCCGAGAAAATTTACGGTGGCGCAACTACGCTTTTGGCGCATACGATCAAGCGTTTCGGCATCGAAGCTAGGGTTTTTGACTCCGAAACGGCAGATAATTTGGAAGGTTTAATCGACGATAAGACTAGAGCGATCTTTTTCGAGACGCTTTCAAATCCTCAAATTTCGGTTGCAAATACCGCTAAAATCGCTACAATCGCAAATAAGCACGGCGTAGTAACGATTGCGGATAACACGATCCCAAGCCCTGCGCTTTACAATCCGCTTGATGACGGTGCCGATGTCGTAATCCACAGCGCTAGCAAATATATAAGCGGACAAGGTCTTAGCATCGCAGGCGCGATCGTTGCGGGCAAAGGATTAAATTCCAAACTCAAAGGCAATCCGCGTTACGCACATTTCAACGAGCCTGATGAGAGCTATCACGGCTTAGTTTATGCGGATTTAGTAGATAATTTCGACATTTATACGCTTAGGATTCGCTTGTCCCTGCTTCGCGATATTGGTGCGACGCTATCGCCGTTTAACGCGTTTCAGCTCATCCAGGGGCTTGAAACACTGCCGCTTCGCATGCAAAAACACTCGCAAAACGCGCTAAAGATAGCAGAATTTTTGCAAAATCATCCGAAGGTAAAGCAGGTCAATTATCCGGGGCTTGCAAGCTCGCCGTTTAATGCCGCAATCAAAGCTAAATTTAAAAACGGCTATGCAAGCAGTCTGATGAGCTTCATCGTAGATAGCGAAGAAACAGCGCTAAAGGCGGTTAGCAAGGTTAAAATTTTCTCCGTCGTAGCAAATATCGGCGATACGAAGTCGATCATCACTCATCCTGCGAGCACGACGCATTCGCAGCTAAACGAGGAGCAGCTAAACCGCGCTGGCGTGCCTGCGAGCTTAATCCGCCTAAGCGTGGGTATAGAGGACGCGAATGATTTGATTTCCGATCTTAGTGAGGCACTGAAATAATGGCACTTTTAAGCACAAAGGGCGTTTATGGGCTGGCTGCGATTTTGCAGATCGCCAAAGCTAGCGAAGTAGCGCCGATAAGTATAAAAGAGATCGCCGAGCGTACGGGAGTTTCTAAGAATTATTTGGAGCAAATTCTAAATACCCTTAGAAACGAAAAGCTAGTGTGTAGCATCAAAGGTAAAAACGGCGGTTATCACCTAGCCAGAGATGCTAGCGAGATAACTTTTGGTGAAATTTTTACCGCTCTTGAAAAGGATCTGCGGATGACTAGCATTCAGATGAACGATCCTGGACTGCGGGCGTTTTTTGAGAAATTTGACGTTAAGCTGGCAGAGATATTTAACGAGCCTCTAAGCAGCTACGAGGAGATGATGGCGCGAAGCGTCCAGTATTTAAATTTCAGCATTTAAAGGAAAAATATGAAAATAGCAAACGATGTTACGGAGCTCATCGGCAATACTCCGTTAGTCAGAATCAATACGTTTGGCAAAAATGCCCTCATCCTAGCCAAGGCGGAATTTTTAAATCCGAGCCACTCGGTCAAAGATCGCATCGCGTGGCAGATCGTAAAAGACGCGCTAAGCTCGGGCAAAATCGATAAAAATAGCGTTTTGATAGAGCCTACCAGCGGAAACACGGGCGTGGGGCTTGCGATGATCGCGGCGAAGTTCGGTATGAAGCTCATCCTAACGATGCCAAGCTCGATGAGTATCGAGCGCCAAAAGCTCATAGCCGCATTCGGCGCTAAAATCGAGCTGACCGATCCGAAATTCGGAATGAAGGGCGCGGTAGATAGGGCAAATGAGCTAGCGGCGAGCACTCCAAATAGCTTCATCCCGAGCCAGTTTGATAACCCGAGCAATCCAAAAGCGCATTTTCAAAGCACTGGACCTGAAATTTGGGAGCAAAGCGGCGGTAAGGTAGATATTTTAGTCGCGGGATTTGGTACCGGCGGCACGCTCAGCGGCACGGCGAAATTTTTAAAATCTAAAAATCCAAACCTAAAAGCCTACGGCGTGGAGCCTGCTAGTTCGCCGCTTCTTACGTGCGGCAGTGCGGGCGGCCATAAAATCCAGGGCATTGGTGCAAATTTTATCCCTGATAATCTTGATAGAAGCGTCATCGACGGCTTTTTGAGCGTTGAGAACGACGATGCGTTTGCGGCAGCTAGACAGCTAGCACAAAAAGAGGGCTTGCTCGTGGGTATCTCAAGCGGTGCGAACGTATCCGCCGCCGCACAGATCGCCGCCAAGGCCGAAAACAGGGGTAAAGTGATCGTTACGATCCTCTGCGATACCGGCGAGAGGTATCTTTCTACCGAGCTTTTCAAATAGTCGGCGGTTCTGCGTGGGTGCGGCGTTAGCGCGGTAACTTTTACGCATTTTACGCGGGCGCGCAGCTTCGCGAGATTAAATTTTATGCGGGTGCCGGAATTGGCGCGATGAGTTTTGCGCAATCGCGCGGATTATTGCGACGATTAGAGATTATATTTTGCATTTTTCGCGCTATGCCGGCGCGAGAATTAATACGATAATTTCTGCGCGGGCGCGGCGATTATTGCGATGGTTGCGCGATGAGTTTATGTGAGCATAACGATTTTTTGCTTTGTCGATTTTACGTTTATTAATTTGCTAATTTAGCGGCTCGTCGCGAGATAAAATTTAGCCCCAAAACGGTCTAAATTTTAAAATTTCATCTTTATGCGCCTCGCTGATTGCGGGCGCGCTATGTATGACGGCGCGACCGCGAAACGCAGGGCATTAAATTTAAAGCTGCCTAGGCCCGCCAAATCTGCGCGATCCGTACGCCGCAAAATTTTATATCGCCGTCCGCACACGCGGCATAAATTTTAAAATCCTGTCTAAAATTTTAAAGCTCGCTCGTGCGACGTAAATTCCAAGCTCTCACCGTGCATAAATTTCAAACCCTCGCCGTATGTAAAACCCAAACCGCCTTTTAAATTTAGCCAAATTTCAAAATTTAATCATAAAAACGCTATCATCGGAGCAAAATTTTTAAGGTTGCAAAATGAGTTTGAGCTTGAAATTTCGCCCCAAAAGCTTAGAGCAGATCGTGGGGCAGGGCAAGATCGTAGCGGTTTTTAAAAAATTCGTCGCCGCAGGCAACATCCCGCACAGTATATTTTTCGGCGCCGCAGGCAGCGGCAAAACGACGATGGCTCGTGTGATCGCAAGCGAGCTGAACTATGATTTTTACGAGCTTGACGCCACGAGCCTGAAGGTCGAGGATATCCGCAAAATTCTATCCTCGCACGCCGGCTCACTCATCAAGCCGCTCATTTTCATCGACGAGATCCACCGCCTTAGCAAGACGCAGCAGGAGGTGCTGCTAATCCCGATGGAGAACTACGCCGCGATCATCATCGGCGCGACGACGGAAAATCCGCAGTTCGTGCTAAGCAGCGGCATCCGCTCGCGCTCGATGATCTTTGAGTTCGAGCCGCTTAGCTACGAGGATTTGGAGGCGCTTTTGGCGCGGGTGCAGGGCGAGATCGGCTTTGAGATGGACGAGGAGGCGCGAAAATACCTACTAAACTCCAGCAGCGGCGATGCAAGGAGTATGTTAAATCTGCTGGAATTTGCGCTTTTAGCGGACAGCGCCATTACGCTGGATACGCTTCGCACGCTGCGCGCAAATGCCGTGGCTGCGGGCGTTAGCAGCGACGATCTGCATTACGAGCTAGCAAGCGCAATGATAAAAAGCCTGCGCGGAAGCGACGCCGACGCCGCGCTGTATTATGTCGCGAGGCTCATAGATGCGGGCGAGAGCGCGGATTTTATCGCGCGCAGGATGGTGATCCTAGCTAGCGAGGACATCGGCAATGCCAATCCAAACGCCCTAAATATTGCTACTAGCACGCTAACTGCCGTCAGCAAGATCGGCTATCCCGAAGCTCGCATTATCTTAGGACAATGCGCGATCTATCTGGCGCACAGTCCCAAATCAAACGCCGCGTATTTGGGCATCAACGCCGCTTTGAAGTTCGTCCGCTCCGCCGCTCCGCTGCCTACGCCGCGCTATCTCATCAACTCGGACAAGCAGATAGCGGACTACAAATACCCGCACGACTTCGGCGGCTGGGTCGAGCAGGCTTATATGAGCGAGGCGGCAAAATTTTACGAAAGCAAGGGGATCGGCTTTGAAAAGACGCTGGATGAGTGGCTGGCGCGATTGCGCAAAGAAAAGATCGATATCAAGGAACGAGAATGAACTTCAGCAGCGTCCTAAAACTAATGAAGCAGCGCTACGGCGCGAATGCAGAGTATATGTGGGATGAATATCCTAATTTTGCGGTTTTCCGTCACGCAGGAGGGAAGCGCAAGTGGTTTGCGCTTTTGATGCGCGGGCTTGCTAATGAAAAGTTCGGTCGCGCACTCCCCGGCTCAAGCGACGTGATAAATTTAAAGATAAAGCCCGATTTAGCGGCGATTTTGCGTGACGAAAAGGGAATTTTTGCAGCCTATCATATGAATAAAAAGCACTGGATCAGCGTCTGCCTTGATACGGTGCCGCGCGAACAGATCGAGGATCTAATCGAGCAAAGTAGGGAGCTTACGAGGTAGAATTTGCGCCTGGGCTCGGTTTAAATTTGCGTGCGAAAGAGGCTAAATTTGAACCGAGAGCGCAGATTTTAGCGGCTCGCATGGCTTAAATTTTAAAAATATTCGCAAGGAGCGTGGATGAATGAGCAAAATTTGAAGTATATCGCAAATTTAAAAGCGCAGGACGTGCCGTGGAGCAGGCTCACGACAGCTTACGGCAGGGCGAGCGGATTTCTCGAAATTTTTAAGAAACTCGCGCTGGCAATCGAAGTTTGTGATGCGGCACGCGGTTCGGGCGACGAGCAAAATTTAAAAAGTGGGCCCGGTTGCGGGCAAAATTTTACGGATGCGGCAAGATGCGGCGCGGCACAAAATTTCGTAAATTTAGCGCAAAAGAGCGAGTCTAAATTTAAAAAGGCGGATAGCGAGGCGGCGAAATTTAAAGCGGGTAGGGCGGAATTTAAGAGCACGGATAGCGCGGCAATAAAATTTAAAGCGAGCGCGGCGGATAAGGGCTCGGATGCGAGCGAGCGGGAGAAATTTGATATTAAAGCCGCCCAGGGCGCGCTTAGCAAAATTTTTAACGAGATAGAGCATCAAAGTACGCTTTGGCACGCAACCCCTTTTGCGCTGCTGTTTTTGGCGCGCATTTTTATGCAGGCGCGCGCTACAGCGGGTAAAAACGCGAATAAAAATAATCAAAACACCACAGCGGACATAAACGGAAAAAACGAAAACCGCGAAAACGCAAAAGGCGAAAACGAAGCGGCAGGCTTTATCGCGGCTCGGCTCGGCGGATTTTTTGCGTTTATGATTGAGATTTGCGATGACGCCGATAAGATTTCGCACGTAGCGCCGCTGGCGAGCTTTTCGGATATACTTGCGGAAAAATATTTGTGGCCGTAGAGCGACGAGAATGACGAGGAGCGCTGGGAGGAGCACTTTTACGACGATGAGCTATTTTACAGCCTCTATTTTTATTTGCGGGCGGTTTTGGACGCGACGGGAGTGAACTTTGTGCAGTTTAAGCCTGGGCCGGCGTTTTTAGGTGCATCGTTTGAGCGCTATGTTTAAGCCTCTTTCGTCGCTATGTTTAAATTTATCGCGGCGCGCTTTGGCGATATTTTGTTTAAATTTAGACTTCAAAATTTTAAAATTTCGCCCAAAAGTCGCAGCAGACGGAATTTGCAGACCGTCTGTTTAAATTTAAAATTCGCTCGATTTTTGATCGGCGGTATGGTTAAGGTGCGGGTACTGCTTTTAAATTTAGATCGCCGCGAAGCTTCAAACACGCTTGCAGCGCGGCTTTTTATGTGGTTTTAAAAAGATACCAATTCGGCGCAATTTTTTCTATCATTATAAACTCGCTAGGGCTCATTTGAGGCAGATCCGCCTCATCTTGCACCCGCAAAAAGCCCACGGAGTTACCCGCCGATAAGCAGCATAAAATTTCCGCATTGTCGCCGTATAAATTCCAGAATTTATACGCTACTTCGCCGCTTTCAGATCTGTCTAGCATCTTGCCAAATAAATCTCAGAAATTTCATATCGACGTAAAATTCCACATCGTCACGTAAGCTAGCGGCGTTACATAAAATTTATATTCAAAAGCCTATCTCTAACCTCGATATCCTCCAGGTTTAGTTTGAGTTCATCTCTTAAATATTTTTCCAAATTTTTTCGTTCAAAATCGCTTAACATCGCAAGCGGGATACCGACGAATACCCCATTTTCGCTGTCTAAAAATATTAAGACATATAAATTTATGCTTTTTATCCTACCCCTTAGCCGTAAAACGGCAAAGCATATCAAATCCATCAAATACAATATCCACGAAAAAGCCGTTAAAATAAGCTTTTTAAAGGTGCCAATATTTTTATCATAGCTAAATTCTTCTACCGCAAAATCTACGAATTTATAAATCGCTACCTTATCAATACGCGCTATGTCGATAGATTTTTTTGTAACTATCGTTTCTTGATAGTTTGCAGAGGATTTGTTATATTCTATTCTGCCGGGATAGAAGCTTAAAAATTTGTTTTTATTTATCCCTAAAAGACCTATTAAGGTTAAAATCCAAACCCCAACCCAGTAATGCCAGTGAATACCCCTAGTGACGAGTTCAAAAACAAGCATGACGATGGACGAAGTAACGCCCAAATCGATATAAATCTTGGTCCAATAATCTTTGATGATAAAAAGCGGCATTTGCTCTTTTTGCATTAGGGCTTCTTATAGGCTCGCCATCTCTTCGGCGCGCGTGAGAAGCTGCTTTGCGCCCTTTTCGATAAAAACTCGCGCGAGTTCCGCGCCTACGCCTTGGTATTGCGATTTTTGCGCGACGATGTCTTGGCGTATGCTCTCGCTGCCGTCCGGTAGGCCCACGATCGCGCTGATGTGGATATTTTCGCCGTCAAGGCGCGCGTTGATGCCGATCGGCACCTGGCAGCCGCCCTCTAAAACCCTGACGAAATCCCGCTCCACAGTCGTTTCAATGATCGCGCGTTCATCTTTTAAAAATTCTATCGCGCGTAGAATTTGCGGCTCGTCCACCGCCTCGATGCCGAGCGCTCCTTGCCCCATCGCAGGGATCATCTGCGAGATTTCAAAGGGCGCTACGTGCTTTACCTCGGCGCGCAAATTTAATCGGTTGATGCCCGCCATCGCCAAGATGATCGCGTCGAATTCTCCGTCTTTGAGCTTTCGCAGGCGGGTTTGGACGTTGCCGCGCAAGGAGATTATCTCTAAATCCGGGCGCATGCCAAGCAGCTGCATCTTGCGGCGAAGGCTCGTAGTGCCGACTTTTGCGCCGTGTGGTAGTTCGTCAAATTTAGAGTATTTTTCGCTGATCATCGCATCGCGCACATCCTCGCGCGCGCAGATTGCAGCTAGCACAAGTCCCTGAGGAAACTCCACGGGCACGTCCTTTAGGCTATGCACTGCGATGTGTGCTTCGCCGCGAAGCATACTCTCCTCAAGCTCTTTCGTAAAAAGCCCCTTGCCACCGATCTTTGCAAGCGGCGTATCCAAAATTTTATCGCCTTTGGTTTTCATGCTTTTTAGCTGCGCTTGGATGCCGCGGGCGTTAAGTAGCGATGCGATATGTTTGCTCTGCCACAGCGCAAGCACGCTGCCGCGCGTAGCGATGATCAAATTTTTCATTTTTTCTCTCCTATGCTTTTTCGAATCTCGATTTCGTTCTCTTCGATTACCTCTACGTCGATTACGTCGTCGCTTGCGCGGCTGCGTCGCCAAAATTTTCGCTCTCTTTTTTCGGAATTTTCGCTGCTAGCGTTAAATTTGGGCACGTCGCTGGTGACGCAGTAAAACGACGCGGTGATTATGCAAACGCCTAAAATATCGCCGAAAATGCCAGGCGCGATGAGAAAAACGCCGCCTACGACGAAGCCTACGCCGCTTAAAATTTCCTTCGGCGAGATTTTCATTAGATTGAAAAAGCCCATCCACGAGCGGTTTGCTACGACGTATCCGCCTAAAATCGCGCTTATGACGATTTCCACCGCATACGCCGCGAAGCCGTTTGCGCTTACGAAATAATAGGTCGTAAATGCCTCAATTATCAGATATGGAACGATCAAAAGCCTAAACATATTTTTCCTTGAATTATCGCTTTAAGCCGCGCCTTTTTAAAGACGCTAAAATTTAATCGCGGATTTTAGCAAATTCCGTCTGAATTTTTAATGTATCGCAAGAGTCCCTCGCAGTCGCGCTTGATATCTGCGTAGCAGCGCTCAAAATCGCGCGTGTAGTAGGGGTCGGCGATTTGTAGGCGTTGGGGATCGGTCAAATTTGAACCAGCATCTTTTAAATTTGAAGCGTTTTGCTGCGATGTAGCGCCGAAATTTGGCCAAGCTGCGGCGCCTTTAAAATTTGGCGCATCGCAGTCTGTAAAATTTTCCCCTGCAAATTCCAAAAGAAATTTTACCTTAGCCATATCCTTGCCGCGAAAAATTCGCCCCAGCGAGCGCATATTTTCATCATCCATGCAAAGGATTAGATCGTAGCGCTCGTAGTCCGCGGGCGTGACCTGCACGGCGCGATGCGCTACGAGCGGCACCTTTTGCTCTTTTAGCACGCGCTGCGTCTCATAGTAGGGCGGCGAGCCGATCTCGTCGGCGTGCGTCGCCGCAGAGTCCACGCTCACGCACGCACTTAGGTCGCTTTGATTAATGAAATTTTGCATCACGGACTGCGCCATCGGCGAGCGGCAGATGTTACCGTGACAGACGAAAAGTAGCCTCACGCGCGCCTACTGCGTGATGATGTCGTAGTTTTTGGGGATTGCGGGCTTGAAGATTGCCTCGTTTATCGGCATGTTTTTGCGGACGTTGCTTAGATTTATGACGACCTTATTGTCCATTTTGTCCGTGTAGCTGATCTTGCTCGGCAGACCTTCTTTCATCTCGATTAGGTATTTCACGTCGTCGAAGCTCGCCTCATAAACGCCGTTTTTATTTGGCTTTGCGTTCGCTAGGATCGCCGTTAAATTCGGCGTTTCTTTGATATTCGTGATGATGGCCTGCTCGAGTTCAGGCTCGATTACGACGACCTTTGTGAAGCTAAAAAAGATATTTTTTATCGTAGGGGTCTTATAATGCCACACGGCGTGCTCTTTCGTGGCGCTAAAATCGCCGCCGTAGCTGATTTTCGCGTCGTCGCTCTGCACGGTTTGCGAAAAATTTGCGCTCAGCGTATCGAATTCTATCCCGCCCGCAAACGCAAAAACGCAGCTCGCCGCTAAAGAAATAAGAGTTTTTTTCATAAATTTGACCTTTATTTTTGGAAATTTGCGCGTATTATAGCCGTTTTTCTAGGATTTAATTAAATAAAAACTAAAAATATGTTAATATGCGCGATTAAAAATTTTAAAAGTAAGGTTCGGTAATGTTTAAAAAGGTCATTCACGGGATTTTCGGCACTAAAAACGATAGGATCGTCAAACAATACGCCAAGCGCGCAGCGCAGATCAGTGCGCTTGAAGAAAACTACGCGGCGATGGACGATGCGGCGCTTAAGGCGGAATTTGAAGCGTTAAGAGCGCAAGTTCGCGCGGGCGAAAAGAGCACGGATGACGTGCTTAATGAAGTGTTTGCTATCGTGCGAGAGGCGGGCAAAAGAGTGCTAAATATGCGCCACTTCGACGTTCAGCTAATAGGCGGTTTGGTGCTAAACGACGGCGCGATTGCCGAGATGAAAACGGGCGAAGGAAAGACCCTCGTAGCGACCTTGGCAGTAGTGCTAAATGCGATGGAGGGTAAAGGCGTGCATGTCGTGACCGTAAACGACTACCTAGCTAAGCGCGATGCTGCGCAAATGGGCGAGCTATATGAATTTTTAGGGCTTAGTACTGGTGTGATCGTAGGCGGCGAATACGATGACGCCAAGCGCAAGGCCGCATACGCGTGCGACATCACTTATGGCACAAACAACGAGTTTGGCTTTGACTACCTGCGCGATAATATGAAATTTAGTGCGGATGAAAAGGTGCAGCGCGGGCATCATTTCGTAATCGTCGATGAAGTAGATAGCATCCTGATCGACGAAGCACGAACGCCACTTATCATCTCTGGCCCTACGAACCGCACTCTAGACGGCTACATCAAGGCAAATGAAGTAGCTCGCCAAATGATCCGCGGCGAGGCGCCAGCCGATCCGAAAGGCAAGGCGACGGGCGATTTTACCGTAGATGAGAAGAACCGCGCCGTTTTGATCACGGAGGCAGGAATTTCAAAAGCCGAGAAGCTTTTTGGCGTGGATAATCTCTATAGTCTCGAAAATGCAGTGCTTAGCCACTACCTTGATCAAGCACTTAAGGCGAATTATCTATTTGAAAAGGACGTGCACTACGTCGTGCGCGACGGACAGGTCGTAATCGTGGATGAATTTACAGGGCGTCTGAGCGAGGGTCGCAGATTCAGCGAAGGCTTGCATCAAGCGCTTGAGGCCAAAGAGGGCGTACAGATCCAAGAGGAGAGCCAGACTCTTGCCGACATTACCTTTCAAAACTACTTCCGCCTTTACGAAAAGCTCGCCGGTATGACGGGTACGGCGCAGACGGAAGCGACGGAATTTTCTCAAATTTACAAGCTCGAAGTGGTCTCTATCCCCACAAACGTGCCGGTCATCAGAAAGGATCAAAACGATCTTATCTACAAGACCGAGCGCGAGAAATTTGACGCCGTCATAAATGAGATCAAGCGGCTAAATTCTAAAGGTCAGCCCGTGCTAGTGGGTACGGCGTCGATTGAAAAGAGCGAGAAGCTGCACGAGCTTTTGGTTAAAGAAAACATCGCGCACTCCGTGCTAAACGCCAAAAATCACGAGCGCGAGGCGCAGATCATCAAAGACGCGGGCGTAAAGGGTGCAGTTACGATCGCTACGAATATGGCGGGACGCGGCGTGGATATCCGCATAGACGACGAAGTGCGCGCTTTGGGCGGGCTGTATATTTTAGGTACCGAGCGTCACGAAAGTCGCCGTATCGATAATCAGCTCCGCGGTCGAAGCGGACGCCAAGGTGATCCGGGCGAGAGTAGGTTTTTCTTAAGCTTGGAGGATAATCTGCTTAGAATTTTTGGCAGCGACAAGATCAAAAATATCATGGATCGCTTGGGTTTAAAAGACGGCGAACATATCGAATCAGGCATGGTTTCGCGCGCAGTAGAGAACGCGCAGAAAAAGGTCGAGAGCTTGCATTTTGAAGCGCGTAAAAATATCCTAGAATATGACGACGTCGCAAACGAGCAGCGCAAAACGATCTATAAATATCGCAACGAGCTTTTGGATCCCGACTACGATCTGAAAGATAAAATCATCCAAAACCGCGAGGAGTACATCTCTAGCGTGCTTGAGGAGCTTGAAATTTTCGACGGCGTAAATATCAAAGAGGTAGATAAATTCCCGATCGTCGCTAAAATCGCTCAAGAAACGGGCGAGGTGCTCGAAAACAGCGAGCTTGATAAGGTCGATGATTTCAAAGAGCTGAAAGAAAAGATCATCGGCGCGCTTGCCGTTTCGTATGAAAACAAGATGGCGCCGATCGATCCGCAGCAGCGCAAAAGTATAGAAAAGATGCTTTATCTGCAGATCGTCGATCGCGACTGGCGGGAGCATCTGTATCAGATGGATATCCTAAAGGCGGGCATCGGACTTCGCGGCTACAACCACAAAGACCCGCTTACGGAGTATAAAAAGGAGAGCTACAATCTCTTTATGGAGCTTGTAATGCGCCTCAAATCCGATAGCATCCGCTTGCTGCATTCGATCCAGTTTAAATCTAGGGAGGAGATAGAAGCCGAGCAGCGTGCGATGCAGGAGCGTATGGAGAGCTCAAACGCCAAAGAACTCGCCGCCGCAAGCACGAATGAGGCGCAGCTAAAGGGCTCCGATGAGTTCGGCGACAAAAAGCCTAAGCGAAATGATCCTTGCCCTTGCGGCAGCGGCAAAAAATACAAAGACTGCCACGGCAAGGGCGGTCCGAAAAAAGGCGGCTTTGCAAGGTAGGCGCGGCGATCGGTGGTAAGTACGCACGATCGGTGATCTCGATTGCAAGCATTGCGCAATCGGCACTTTTCAATCTTGCTTTTGTATTTAGCGGATCGGTCGAGGGCGCAAGGCGCCATAAAATTTTAAAGGGGAGCTTGATCGCGAGGCGGCGTGGACGGCGCGCAAAGCTGCGCGAGAGAGCGGAATTTTGGTTTTGAAATTTTAAAATTTCAAAGCGTGCCTGATGCTTTGCTGTATATTTTCATAGCGCTGTTTCGGCGCACCGCGCGGTAAAACGTGAACGGCGCACGGTGCTTAAATTTAGCGTGCGACTAGGAAATATACTGCGCGCAGTTAAAATTTTAAATTTATGCGACTGCGGGCGAGCTTTCAAGGGAAATTTGCCTTTTAAATTTTAAGAATTTCAAAATTCTAAAAAAGTTTTAAATTTCTAAAATTTTAAAATTTCGAGGCGTTTGAAATTTTAAAATTTAGAATTCGGGTTTAAAATTTCGAGGTTTTGGCAAGACGATCTGTTTGATTTGCAGTATCCGAATATATCTTGGGGGTTAAATTTCGTTGCATATAAATAGATATTTCGGCGCGATTTTAAATTTTTAAAGCAGGCTAAAGCTTTCATATTTGAAGGTGCGAAACCCATTTTTGAAATTTTAAAATTCCAAAATACTTAAAATTTCACATAGAATTTAGCGCTAAATTTTATGTGAAATTTTACAAGGATGGCTTTTTGGTAAAGTATTTATTATTCAAATATCTCAGATTCGACCGCTCTCAACCCTTCATTACGCTTTCGGCGCTGCTTGCGTTCTTGGGCGTCGGCGTGGGGCTTACGGTGCTGATCGTCGCGATGGCGATAATGAACGGCTTTGATAAGGAATTTGAGCGTAAGCTCTTTACGATGAACTACCCGATCACGATCCACAGCCATTTTCGCGGTAGCATTTCAAAAGACGACGTAGAGGGGCTGCGGGCGGACTTTCCCGATCTGATCTTTAGCCCTTACATCAGCTCGCAAGTCATCGCCAAAAGCGGCGAGAAGCTCGAGGGTGGGCTGATTTTCGGCGTAAATTTAAACGACGAAAAGCGGATCAACTCCGTCGTCGCAGCGGGTGCCAAAGACGCCAATCTAACGGACTACGGCATCATGATAGGGCGCGGGATCAAGGACGAGTTTATGCTGGATGAGGGCAGCAAGATCACGATGATCTTTACGAAGAGCGATCCGGGTGGCTTTGCGCTGATCCCCAAGATGAAGCGCTTTGATGTGCGCGCGGACTTCAGCTCGGGGCTGATCGCCTACGACAAGGCGTATTCCTACGCAGACGCAAGCGATCTAGCCAAAATTTTAGGCTACGACGAGGGGACGTTCGACGGCGTGCATGTTTTTTCAAACGATCCGTTTAAAGACCTGGAGCGCATCAAAAAAAGCCTTCCCGGCGGTGCTAACGCCGTGGGCTGGTGGCAGCAAAACGGCAATTTTTTCAGCGCCCTTGCACTTGAAAAACGTGCGCTTTTCATCGTGCTGATGCTGATAATCCTGGTCGCGAGCCTAAATATCGTAAGTTCGCTTCTGATGACCGTGATGAACCGCCGCCAAGAGATCGCGCTTTTACTTAGCCTGGGTGCCAGCAAAAAGGAGGTCAAAAGGACCTTTTTCGCGCTCGGAGCCACGATCGGCGGCGGCGGCATCATATTCGGGCTGATTTTGGGCTTGTTCGGCGTGTGGCTGCTCGGAAGCTTCGACATCGTAAATCTACCCGCCGACGTTTACGGAAGCTCAAAGTTGCCAATGGAGCTCTCGCTAGGCGATTTGGCGATGATTTTAATCGGCGCGGTGCTTATCGTGGCGCTTTCGTCGTGGTACCCGGCCAAAAAAGCCACGCAGATCGACGTGCTGCAAACACTGCGCAACGAGTAAATTTAAGCGCGGCGCTTTAAAAATTCGGCGAAATTTTAAAATTCCAAAGCGGCGTGGTTGTATTTAGCAGTGTATTAGCGCGCTATTTCGGCGAGCGGGACAGAGGCTGCGCGATCTTGCACGTCGCGAGTTTGCGCTGTATTAAATGTCGCACAAATACTATTAGCGCCCTTAGAGCTACGCTCTTTGCGCGAGATCGCAACCCGCGCAAAGCCTAAATTTGATAAATTTGGTCGTTTAAATTTATTCAAAATTTTAAATTTCAAAGGGGATAAAATTTTTATGAGCGCTTTTCTAAATTTTGTAAAATTTTACAATCAGCCAAGGATGAAATCATAAAAATTTTGAAAGGATTTATGGTGAAAAAGATCGTTTTATTGCTGTGCGTGACGCTGTTTTTATGCGGCTGCTCCAGGAGCGGGCCGCAAGACTCCCCCGCCGAGCAAGATACGACACCAAGCCACCATTATCATTATACAGGCTACTATTACGCATAGGATGGATATACCGCAGCGAGCCGCGATAATAGGCGTTTAACGGCAGGCAAATAATAAATTGCAGTTCCTGCTCGCTCGAAGTAAAAAAAGGCTTCGAGTCTGCAATACTGGTTGTACGAACGCTGAAACCTGAGCATAGCGGCGCCAAGACGCCCATCCGCTTATGATGCGACGATAAAATTTCATCTTGTTTAAACGGGCTTAAATTTAGGACGAAATTCTTTTTAAAATTCTTTCAAATTCCCATAAAATCCCGCTGAATAAATCTAAATTTTATAAATTTTAGGGTAACATTCCCTATTTCTCAAAAAGGCTTTAAATGACTTTAATCGACGGCAAAAGCATAAGTGCGAAGGTAAAAGATGAGATCAAAGCGGCCGCTTCGGATCTTGCCGCAAAGGGCGTAGAGCCCGCGCTGGCGGTGATTTTGGTAGGCGAGGACGCGGCTAGCAAGACCTATGTCGCGAGCAAGGAAAAAGCCTGCGCCGCCTGTGGGATCCGATCCGTAGCGCACCGCTTGAACTCCGATGTGAGCGAGGCGGCGCTTTTAGAACTGATAGAAAATTTAAACGAAGACGAAAGTATTGACGGCATCTTGGTGCAGCTGCCGCTTCCAAAGCACATTGATACGAATAAAATTTTAGAAAAAATAAGCCCGCAAAAGGACGTGGACGGATTTAGCGCGATAAACGTAGGTAAGCTTACTAGCGGGCTTGCGGACGGTTTTGTGCCTTGTACTCCGCTTGGCGTGATGCGCCTGCTTGAGGAATACGGCGTGCAGATAGCGGGTAAAAACGCCGTCGTACTAGGCCGCAGCAATATTGTCGGAAAGCCGATGGCGAGCCTGCTGTTAAATGCCGACGCCACCGTCACTATCGCTCATAGCAAGACGAAAGGTTTAAAGCGGCTTTGCGCAGACGCCGATATTTTGGTCGTGGCGGTCGGTAGGGCGCATTTTGTGGGTGCCGATATGGTAAAACAAGGCACAGTGGTGATCGATGTGGGGATTAATCGCGGCGAGGACGGCAAGCTAAGAGGCGACGTCGATTTCGAAGCAGTCGCGCCGAAATGCTCGTTCATCACGCCCGTACCGGGGGGCGTGGGGCCGATGACGATTGCGATGCTTTTGAGTAACACGATAAAATCGGCGAAAAATCGCTTAAGACAAAGAGCCTAAATGAAAATACTAAGCAAAATTTATCACTTTTTATCAAGTTGGACGGGGACGGTCATCGTCGTTTTATTCGTCATTCTTTTTGTTGCGCAAGCCTTCGTGATCCCCAGCGGATCGATGCGCACTACGCTTTTGGAGGGTGATTTTTTATTCGTTAAAAAATTTAGCTACGGTATCCCGACTCCGCATATTCCCTTTGTAGAGTGGCAGGTTGCTCCAGATAGCGACGGAGATGGGCATATCATCCGTGGCGAGGGTCCGAAGCGCGGCGACATCGTGGTTTTCCGCTATCCGCTTAATGAAAAAATGCACTTTGTAAAGCGAAATTTTGCCGTAGGCGGTGACGAGGTGATATTTGATCTGAATAATTTCTACCTTCGTCCGCATGAAGGCGACGAGTTCATTGCTGCGAACTATGATGCTCGCGACATTGTGATTTTAGGTGGCGAAAAATATGTCAAAGAGCCGTATAAATTTAAGGGCATTCACTACGACCCTAATGCTAGAAACTCAATGCTAACAAATGTCAAAATCGCACTTGAGAAGGGTGAATTTTCTATGAAACCCATTAGTCTAAGCGAAATTCCTCATAGCTTCGAAGCTGCGGGAATAAGCTTCAATGCCTTTTACATCAAAGTGCCGCAGGATGAGTATTTTATGATAGGCGATAATCGAAATAATTCCGCCGATAGCCGCTTCTGGGGTCCGGTACCTTATCGTCTGATCGTCGGCAAGCCATGGTTTACATATTTTAGTATCGATGCCGATCGCAAGATCCGCTGGGAGCGAATCGGGCGTTTCGTCGATACCTTGCAAAACGACGAGAGCCTAATCTATGAGCAAAAATAAGGAGCGGCAATGCAAATAAATAAAATTTTCATAGCGAGCGATCATGCGGGCTTTCATGCCAAAGAGCAAGCCAAAAAAGCGCTCGCCGCTTTAGGTTACGAAGCGGTCAATCTTGGCACGCATAGTGCCGAAGCGAGCGTGGACTATCCCGATTTTGCAGGCACGTTGGCGGATAAAATTTTAGCCGAATGTGAAGCCTGCGCGAGAAGTGAAAATTTTAAAGAAAATAGCGGCAAAAATTCCGCTGCAGCCACGGAAAATTCCGAAGCGGGCGGCAGTGAAAATTTCGGCGCAAGTATAAACGGTAGCGGGAATTTTAGTGCTACCGCGCAGCACGGCGAGAAAGATAAAAATTTTAACGCCGTCAAGAGCGGCGACGGCAAGAATTTTGATGCGGACGCAAATACGACTGCCTGCGCAAGCATAGCTGCCGCAAACGCGAGCAAAGATAAAATTTTAAATTCCACCGACTACGGCATTTACGGTATTTTGATTTGCGGTACGGGCATCGGTATCAGCATCGCCGCAAACCGCCGCGCTCACATCCGCTGCGCGCTGTGTCATGACGCGACGAGCGCTAGACTAGCTAGAGAGCACAACGACGCCAACGTCCTAGCCTTCGGCGAGCGATTGATGGGCGCGCTGGTGATCGAAGATATGATTAGGGCGTTTTTTAGCACCGATTTTGCGGGCGGTAGGCACATTAAGCGCGTCGCAAAGCTAGGTGCTTGCGGTAGTTCGAATTGCGCGCATGGATTTGATGGGGAGAATTTCATGCAGAATTCCGCTCAAAATTTTGCGGAACAAAGCAGTGGCGCTAATTTAAATGGGCGGAATTCCAAATTAAACTTCGGTGGTAAAACCCCTTCTTGCAAAAATCCTATCGGCACGGATTCCGAATTAAATTGTGCACGGAGCTTTAACGATAAAAATTCCTTCTTTACCGGCGAGAATTCCTTGATAAGCTTTTGCGGTGCACGTCATATAAATTTAGATTCGACGCACGCAAAGATAATTTTTAATGAGAAAAATCCGCTAGATAAAAATTTCACTAGCACAAATTCTACGTTAAATTTTACGCGCGCGAGCGTTTGCGAGAAAAATTTCACTCAAAAAGCTAGCCACAAATATTTTGTCAGTTTGAACCCAGCAATTATAAATTTCAAGGCTAAAAATTCTGTTTGCATGAGCGTTAAGCCAGAAAACGCAAATTGCTCTAGTGCGGGTTTAACAGATGAGAATTCTGCTATTACGAGCGTAAATTTAAAGGGAGCAAATCTTTCTAGTGCGTATTTTAGGAGCATAAATTCTGTCTATTTTAGCGCGACTCCCGTTACTATGCGCTTTGTAAATCCAAATGAAGGAGGCAAGCAATGAGCGTAGCATTGGGTGTTTTAGCGCTATTTTTTGCAGCACTACTTATTCTATCGATCCGAAAAAATTCTAAAATTTACGCCTTACTTCGAAAGAGCGAAGAAAGAATTTCAAAGCTTAAAAGCGATAACGAAAAGCTCAAAACTGCCCTTCGCTTCGGTATTGAGGCCCTGCAAAATGAGGAGAGCGAAAACTGCAGCTTAAAAATCCAAAACGCAAGATTGAAAAGAGGTAAGCTATGAAAAGCCTAAGCAGCGAGCAAAAAAGCTATTTATTTCGCTCGATCCGCACCGTGCGCGACTTCCCCAAGCCCGGTATTTTGTTTTACGATATCACGACGCTCGTAGGCGATCGCGAGGCGTTTAATTTCCTGCTTGATCATCTAGCCGAGCGCTACGCCGATTACGGACTTGATTACATAGTAGGCATAGAAAGTCGCGGATTTATTTTTGCAGCGGCACTTGCTGCGAGGTTGAGGGTTGCTTTTGTGCCAATTAGAAAGCCAAAGAAGCTTCCTTATATCACGATTTCGCAAAAATACAGCCTTGAATACGGCTTTGATCAGGTCGAGATGCATGTGGATGCATTCTCCGGCGTGCAAGATGCCAAGGTGTTACTAATCGACGATCTTATCGCCACCGGAGGCACTGCACGAGCGGCATTAGATCTCATCGCGCAGACGCAGGCTAAGTGCGTTGAAGCCTGCTTTTTGCTAAATTTACGTGAGTTAAACGATCTAGGCGAGTTTTCGCGACGTACAAATGTTTATTGCGTTTTAGAGGCGTGATTTTGGAAGAGCTACTTAAAAATTTATTACAAGAATACCACCAATACGCCTATATCGTGCTTTTTGTTTGGTGTATTTTAGAAGGCGAAATCGCACTGATTTTAGGCGGCATAATGGCGCACGAGGGACATATAAATTTGCCGCTAGGTATCTTTGTCGCGGGTCTTGGGGCATTTTGCGGCGATCAGTTTTATTTTTATATCGGTCGCTACAATAAAAAATATATCAGTAAAAAGCTCGCGGCACAGCGCCGAAAATTTGCGATTGCGCACCTGCTTTTGCAACGCTACGGCTGGCCGATAATTTTAATGCAGCGCTATATGTATGGCTTTCGCGTCATCATCCCGATGAGTATCGGTATCACTCGCTACAGCGCAAAGAAATTTGCGATTATCAATCTTTTTAGTGCTTGGTGCTGGTCGGGTGCGACGATGGTTTTGGCGTGGTATTTCGGCGAGGAGATTTGGAGTGGGCTGCGGCTAATCGAGCAACACTGGTATTTTGCGATACCTATTATAGGCGGAATTTTATATTTATTTTTTAGGTTATTTAAACGTATGGAAAATCACTTTATGAACTCACGAAAGGAACGAGATGAAAGTAAAACTGCTAGATCGTAAAATTAACGAGATAGAGGCGGATTTTGAAGTTATTTTAGTCGTGGATAAAAATTTAAATCACGAATTTATTAAAGACACGGATAAGTTTGCGCTTTTTAATTACAAAGGCGAGGGCAATCTGCTGCTTGCCGAGAGCGGACGGCTGTACGTCGGTGTTAAGGCGCTAGAATATGACCGTGTTCGCACAGCACTTGCAAGCGCATACAACGCGCTTAAGGGCTACACGATCAAAAATTTTAAAATTGCCTTTTACAAATGCGGCTGCGACCGCAGAAGCACGATGGCGATGGTCGAGGGCGTGCTTTTGGGCGGCTATGAGTTTAATAAATACAAAAGCGACAAGAAAAACTCCAGTTTGAGTGAAATTTTAATCTCGACGCAGGAGTACGGCGGCAGTAGCCCCGACGTGCAAAAGATGAACTACGGCGTGCAGCAGGGCACCGTGATGGCAAACGCCGCAAATTTTGCGCGCGACGGCGTCAATGAGATCCCTGAAATTTACACGCCCGAAAAGATGGCGAGCGAGGCTGAAATTTTAGCCTCGAACTACGACGACGTGAGCGTTAAAATTTACGACGAGGACTTTTTGCGCGAGCAGAATATGAATGCGTTTTTGGCGGTCAATCGCTCCAGCGCTCATCCGCCGCGCCTCATCCATCTGATCTATAAGCCGCAGCGCTGCCTAAAGCGCGTCGTTTTCGTGGGCAAAGGGCTTACTTATGACAGCGGCGGGCTAAGTTTGAAGCCGAGCGATTATATGCTTACGATGAAGAGCGACAAAAGCGGCGCGCTTGCTGCGATGGGTATCATCAAGGGCGCTGCCGAGCTCGAGCTGCCGTTTGAGATACACGCGGTTATCGGCGCTACCGAAAATATGATCGGCGGCGATTCGTATAAACCCGACGATGTGCTGCTTAGCCGCAGCGGCGTGAGTATCGAGGTGCGAAACACCGACGCGGAGGGGCGGCTCGTGCTTGCCGACTGCCTAAGCTATGCGCAGGATCTTGAGCCTGATCTGCTAATCGATATGGCGACGCTTACCGGCGCTTGCGTCGTGGGCCTAGGCGAATACACTAGCGGCATCATGGGAAATAGCGAGGAGTTAAAACGTAAATTTAAAGATCTTAGCGGATCAAGCGGCGAGCTATTTAGTATTTTGGAATTTAACGATTATCTGCGCGAGCTAATCAAAAGCAGTATCGCGGACATCTCCAACTGCGCTTCCAGTAGGTACGGCGGCGCGATAACCGCGGGGCTGTTTTTGGATAAATTTATAAAAGACGAGTATAAAGACAAGTGGCTGCACCTTGATATCGCGGGGCCTGCGTATCTGGAAAAGGCGTGGGGCTATTACGCCGCGGGCGCGACTGGTGCGGGCGTGAGAGCAAACTTATATTTCTTGCAGGCTCTAGCCAAAGAGTTGAAGGACGCGTAGATGGGGCTTTCAGTAGGGATCGTAGGGCTTCCGAACGTCGGTAAATCCACGACTTTTAACGCTCTTAGCGGCGCGCAAAACGCACAGGCGCAGAATTATCCGTTCTGCACGATCGAGCCTAATAAAGCGGTCGTGCCCGTGCCCGATGCGCGGCTAGCAAAGTTAGCAGACATCGTTAAGCCCGGTCGCATCGTGCATTCAACCATCGAGTTTGTAGATATCGCGGGCCTCGTGCGCGGAGCTAGCAAAGGCGAGGGGCTGGGGAATAAATTTCTTTCAAATATCCGCGAGTGCGAGATCATCCTTCATATCGTGCGCTGCTTCGAAAGCGGCGACATAACCCACGTCGAAGGCTGTGTCGATCCTATCCGCGACATCGAGATCATCGAAACCGAGCTTATTTTAGCGGACATCGAGCAGCTTGGCCGCAAGATCGAGCGTCTCGGCAAGGAAGCCAAAGCAAATCAAAAGAGCGCTAAAGAGGCGCTAGCCGTGGCAAACGAGCTTTTAGCGCATCTAAACGACGGCAAGCCCGCTTCAAATTTTGCACTCAAAGAGGACGAAAGCTACATCGCTTTAAATCGCGAGCTGCGCCTACTTAGCGCCAAAGATGTAATCTACGGCGCAAATGTGGACGAAGACGGCATCTCGCAGGATAACGAATATGTCGCGCGCGTAAGAGGATACGCAAATGCCCGCGGCGCCGAGGTGATCAAGCTCTGTGCCAAGATCGAAGAGGAGCTGATAGGGCTAAGCGACGAGGAGACGCACGAGATGCTGCAAAGCCTGGGCGTGCAGCAAAGCGGGTTGGAGCTCATCATCAAGCGCTCCTTTGCGAAGCTCAGCCTCATCAGCTACTTTACCGCGGGCGAGATGGAGGTGCGCGC
The DNA here is from genome assembly GCF_937997535.1 of uncultured Campylobacter sp. Taxonomy (GTDB): domain Bacteria; phylum Campylobacterota; class Campylobacteria; order Campylobacterales; family Campylobacteraceae; genus Campylobacter_B. The sequence continues at coordinate 34,672 of NZ_CALKTT010000075.1, read as the reverse complement.
GTGGACGATCACGAAGGGCTGGAAGGCTCCGAAGGCCGCGAGCGTGATCCACAACGACTTTGAGCGCGGCTTCATCCGCGCCGAGGTGATCGGCTACGAGGACTACATCGCGTGCGGCGGCGAGAGTAGGGCGAAAGAAGCGGGCAAAATGCGCCTTGAGGGCAAGGACTACGTCGTGCAAGACGGCGACGTGATGCATTTTAGATTTAATGTTTGAGATTTGGTTTTAGGCGCATTGAAATTTGGTTTGCGCTAGCTTTAAAATTTTGTAAAATTTTAGCTCAAATGCGGATTTAATAAATTTTGATTTTTGCGAGCAGCGGATTTTAGCTGAAATTTGTATCGCTAGAACAAAACGAGACGCGCGCTAAAGCCTCGTTAAATTTCGCGGCGAAATTTAATCGGCTTTGCTCGCGTTAAAAATTTTACGCAAGCGAAGTCATCCGCGCTGGATTTGCGCTTAAATTCGCCTAGTAAATACGTCTAAGAAATACTTCCAAAATCGCGCCAAAATTTATACGCGGCGAAAGCTGCGCGTAAATTTAAAGAGGCAAAATTTTACTAAAGATCGCATATCTTGTATCTGCGCGCGATAGTATTTAAATTCTATATTTAAATTTATGGCTTACAAATTTGACATTCGGCGATTTTTAAATTTTTATGATCTTAAATTTAAATGTGTATGTTTTAGTGCATGGCGCGGATGTTGCGCGCGTAAAATTTATCAAAGCGCGCGTTGTGGCGTAAACTTTTTCATAAAAGTAAGAAAATAGCGCTACTCTGCTGCACAAATACACTGCGCGGAATTTCATAATTACGTCGTTTCAAATTTTGCCAGTCAGAATTCACATCGCGTTATAAATTTTTTATGCACTACTAAATTGCAAATTACGTTTTGAAAGAAAGAATATAATAAGCGATAAAATCCAGTCACATTAAGAATCATACCGCCGCAAAATTTACGTTTTTCAAAATCGCCTCTAAGTTTTCTGATCGTTTCCCGTTTATTTTAAAGCTACGAAAGCTCAAACAAGCCAAACTTGCTTGAGCCAAAAATTCTTATAAAATTTTAATCGCGCTTCGCGCCGGTGCTTAGGCAACCGATTTAAGAGAGGCCGACCTAAAACGTTACCTCCCAGTTAAATCTAAAATTTCTGCGCGGCGCGTAAAACCTACCAATGCCCGCACCCGTCGCTTGATCGATCATATTGACCGTTCCGAAAGCCCTGATCGAGCGCGCGCTATCCCAAGTGATATATTTGGCGTTGGTTAGGTTGTAAACGCCTAGACTAAAGTTAAAATTTTTTTGCGGCTTTGCATAAGCAATAACGTCCACTACCGTATAATCACCGCTTCGCCAACCTTTGGTATTATCGGTTACGGGCTCTCCGTTTACTATAGAAGCATCGATGTGCCCCCAATACGGATCCGTTCTTTCGATTTGGCTTTTCCAATACATATTGTAGGTATCTTTGCGTTTCTTGGCTCCTACGTCGGTGATGAAAAGATCAATGCCATATTTGTCGCCGGGCGTAGAATAGCCGATATTATAGACGGAAGTAGGCGGTTGGATCGCATTCATCGGCACCTCTTCGCCCCTGCTGCATCCGGAGTTTGAATCGTTGGCATTTGAGCCGTTGCTGGCGCACGACATTTTGCCCTTTTGTCTGCTGTATTTATAGCCGAGCCTAAATCCTTCCAAAGTTTCTGATATATCGCCGAGCTCTAAAACGGTATTGATCTCAAATCCATGCACTTTTGCGTTGTCTCGGTTTACGTTTTGATAAAACGGATAGGGTATTTGTTGATCTACGACTTGCAAATTTCCTAAAAATTCAAGATCTATAAAATTTTTATAATCCGTTTTAAAAACATCGAAGGTTATGCGGCTTCTTTCTTTATAAAACGTAAGAGCTACCTCTTTCGTCCTTGCGATTTCGGCTTCCAAATCAATATTCGGGCGGATAGAAAAATCCGGATGCTTAAAGGTCATATACGCCTCGTCCGCCGTCGGCGCGCGGAAGCCCTTGGAGCCTTTTAGCTGAATTCTTATCCAATCGAGCGGGTCTAAATTTAGACCTAGTTTGTATGAGCCGCTTTTGTATTCCTTCTCCCGTAACAAGAATTTTAAATTTTCCTGGTAGTTCTCCTCGCCGTAAGATGTATAGTAGCCGTGCACTCCGTCGAAAGGATTATAAGGATACGGTACCCACATACCGGTTATGATGCCTCGCGGCACTTCGGGATAGCCGGTATATTTCGGCTTGTGCTTTACTCTGTCGTAGCGATAGCCGAGATCAAAGCCTACGTATTTGGTTATTTGAATTTCATCCCCGATATATCCTGCCGTAGTTAGGGTCTGCACGGGGATCAGATAGGTGTTAACCGCCGTAGTATTGCTTCTTAGATTGCCATTCATATGCCAATCTGGATTTGGCACATTATTTACATTGCCGAAAAATATACTATCCCACCATTGTGAATCGCCCGCATAAAATCCGTCTTTGTTCGTCATCGATTTATCGGTCTTATCTAAAAGCCCGCCGTATGATATGGAATTATCGATGACGTTAAATAGGCTAAGCTCTTTCTCAAAATCTAAATTTAATTGTTGCGTTTCGGTATCCAGCGTCCTATCGGTATATTGTATGGAATTATAGCCGTCCGTTCCTGGAGTTAAAAAAGATAATTTATGGTATTTTGTTCCATCATCTGCATCGCTAGAATCTCTTTTTATGGTTCCGTAAGTTCTTCCGTCGGCAAGGGTATGTTTTTCGATCTCTCTTTCTACGAGTTCATAATTATAATTCCAAGTATTCCCATCGTATGTTTCTTTTAATACTTTAAATTTTTTATTGCAATCTATTTTAGAGCAATCTACATAAGTTGAATGATAAACATCTCCCCACATGTCAATTGCGGATCCAAGATGTGCTTTATAATCGTCGTTAAGCCTAAGCACATTACCCGAGCCATCTCTTACGATATAAGCTTCCTCCGCTACATCCCCGGGATCGACACTTATAGGTCTATTATTTTTATCTACTAGATTATGCGTACCGGAGCTCGAGTCTAAATGCATTCCCGATGGATTTTGTGTTTGCTGGCAGGCGCTTCCTTGGCAGCCCTCTCTGTTTATCGCGCGGTTTTTAATACTCTGCTTTGAGTATGAAATTTTAACGTGATCCCAAAGCGGCGTCTCGCTGAAATTTTCGTAGCTGAATTGCACGTTTCTTCGATCGGAGCTGTCGTGGTTCGTCCTGCTTCCGTATCGTTCCGGAGCGCCCGGGCGACTGCCGAGCCTGAGCGTGTAAGATAGGTCTTCGCCGTCGGAATTGAGCTTTGAGTTATCCACCGCAACGGAAAATCTATGCTCGTCGCCGGGTTGAAATCCAACCTTTACGAGCGTACTCTTTTTGGTTATGGTGTATGGATCTGCCTTTTCGCGAGTTTTTCCTATGTGAAGTTTATCCTCTTTACTATCATATATATCGTAGAAATAGTTTTTTCTCTCATGTCCGTGTCTATCGGTATTTATAACTAAAAAATCAAACCAGCCGTACCTAGCTGCGCCGGTGAAGGAGTGAAAATTTTGACTATCTGCGCTTTGATAGCCCTGCTTAAAGCCGAAATGGTAATTCTTTTCCGTCAAGAAATCCCTGGCGTCTTTGGTTTCAAACATAACCGATCCGCCGAGTGCGCCGCTTCCCGCTTTTATGGAATCGGCTCCTTTGGTGATATTGGCTGTTTTGACATTTTCCATCTCTACGCCGTTTCTTGTGTTGTTAAAATTTCCATACCCTTCAAAAAGGTCTTTAAAGCCCTGCGAGCTTAAAGTCTCTGCTTGACGAAGTCCGTCCACCGTGATAGCCACGCGGTTTTCGTCCACGCCGCGAACAGCGTATCCGCTAGCGCCGAATCTGCCAGTCTCGACCGCCGTGATACCGGTTTGGTATCGCACCAAGTCTCTACTATCGGTGATCTGCTGCTTCTTAATAGTCTGCGCAGTAGTCTTAGTCTCGCCGACCTTTTGCTCGGCTACGCTTTGCGAATCGACATTGCCCGTTACCTGGATAGTTCCTAATTCTTGCGAATTTGCCTGGTCTTCCGCGTAAAGCGAGCCATAAAAGAGCAGCGAGACATAGAGAGAGAGAGAGAATCTTCTAAACATTCATATTTCCTTACTTAATGATTATAGAATTGATTATTAACACGGCGAATAATAATACAAAGATTTTTAATGTTTAATTAAATTGCAGTTTAAATTCAAGTATAAATTTTAAATGGCTAAAATTTTGATTTTTAAGAAGTAAAAAATTTTGAATAGTCAAGAAATGCGTAATAGACGCATTTTAAGCTTTAATATAGCGCTAAATTTTGCAAAGCGTTTTTGAAACGGCTAGCAAAAATACTGAAAATTATAAAAGGACGAATGATAATAAAGCGCATTTTATAATATGTAACGCACTTTTAAATCATGATATTTTTGCCGGTAATTTTAAAATTTTATACCCAATCGCTGCATTGTAAATTTATCATTTTATAGATTGTCGCCTCTCGGGATTTGTTAGCAGATTTATTTATCGGTGCCGGAATAGGGCATAAATTTTTGCCGGGTAGAATTTCACGCTGCGCTATAAATTTTATGCGCCGCGAAATTTTGAAATTTTGTTTTGCACAAATACGGCGAGCGGCAAAATTCTATCTCACAAATAAACCATATCACTACGTTGCGGGCATTGATAATCTACTCGTTTATTGCGCTGAATAACCCATGCCGCCGTAAATTTGATGTTTTAAAATTTCACGCCGAATCTTTCGCGGTTAAAAAATGCCCCGCAGAGCCGCTGTGCCCTCTACGTGCCTGTACGGCAAGAAAAAATGCACGAAGTTTGTGCAAGCGCCCTCAAACACGCATATTTCGGCGCTCAGTCTGTGTCTGACATGCGTAGAATCAAGACCCGGTATCACTAAACTACCGCTTTTGTAACCGCTGTAGCCCATTTCTAGCGGCACCTCTAGCTCATCCTTTTCAAACACGATGCGTCCGCTTTGCACCTGCTCGAGCTTGATGTTTTTCAGCACGATCCCGGGCGCACTCACGTGCTCAAAATTTATACTTAGTTCATACGGAGCGCCGGTGGAGTTGTCGTCCGAGAAGTCGGGCTTCGGCTCGCGCTCGTCGCGCCATAGTCGTCCGCCGATAGTGGTAGCTCTTAAGCGGGCGCTGATGCTAAAATCCTCCAGATCCAGCAAAGCGCTGCTAAAATCACGGATGAGCGTCCAGGCTACGACGGTGCGGCCGAAAAATTTATCGGCGATCATATATGTGCCAAAAAGCGAGCTTATGACCACCCAAAACAGAAATATAAATTTAAAAATCTTACGCAAAACGAACTTTAACGTCTTCATCATTATCCTTTCAATCTAAAGCTTAAGCGGAATTCCACCCGCAAATCCGTGGCTTAAAATTCCGCGCAGGATTTCGCTTATGAAATCCCGCGCCCTTTCAGTCTGCGGCGGAATTTTAAGACAGAATTCTATGGCGAAATTTTGCCGCGAAATTATAAAACAAATTTCGCCCATGAAATTTTACCTAGAATCTCTCCTGTAAAATTCCATAACGAAATTTAAAGCTAAAATTTCACGATGAAATTTCACAGCTAAAATTTCTTTTCCGCGGCAAAATTCCGCGTCTTAAAATTTTAAGAAAGTATGAAATTTTTTATCTGATCGCAGATTGCCTCTTCGGACTGTGCGGCGTCGATTTGCAGCGTCTGAACGCCGCACGCCGTGCACGCCTGCGCCATAAGATCTTGCACACGCATTAGGTATCTCAGCCCGCGAGCCTCGATTATATCGCTGCTAGCGCGCATTTTGAGCCGTTTTTTGACGAGCTGTTCGTCCGCCGAAAACAGCACGATTTTATCTGCAAATTTGCCCCCGAGCGCAAATTTATTAAGCGCGATAAGCTCGCTAAGATCCGCGTTTTTGTCGTTTGCCAGCGCATAGGCAAGCCCCGATATGAAGCCGCGATCGCTTAGCACGAGCCTGTCCGCGCCGCCCTTTATCACGCGCTCGTAGTGCTCGGCGCGGTCTGCGAGGAATAAAAGCAGCTCGGCGCGCTTTGAAATTTCGCCGCAGACCTCGCGCAGATTTACGCTGCCGCGCCGCCACTTAAAATCCTTGCCCAAAACGAGGCTTCGCACCGCCTCGCCGAGCTTCGTGCCGCCCGGCTCCTTGGTCACGATCGCCTGCGGAAAAGCTGCCGCTAGCCGCGCTATCTGCGTGCTTTTGCCCACGCCGTCGATACCTTCGAATATTACATACATTTTTCGCCTTTAAATTTGTGCGCTATTTTACAAATTTATAGCTAAATGGCGGCTTTTTTAAACAGCCGGGCGCTAAATTTCGCCTCAAAATCGGGCTTTTGCGCGAGCTTGTGCAAGCCGCTTTTGATCTTTCGGCGTAAAATTTTATCGGGCGCTTTGTTGCTAAACACTTATTCTTTGCGGCACGGCTCGCGGTTAAATTTAGCGCTCGGACGGATGCGTCGCATAAACAGCGAGTGAGTAAATTTGCGCTTACGGACATGTACCGAGCGAAGCAGGGCGCCGGTCGATGAAGACAGCGCACCGTGCGGATAGAATAATGGCACATTGGGCGAAGCAGGGCGTCATCATACAGAACAGGACATGTACCATACGAAGCATATGGCGTTAGACGGAAATGGCGGCACTTCTGGCGGAGCAGGGCGGCGTTATGCAGAGTGGGGCGTATTGGGGCGGGCGAGTGCTGTGCGCGATGATAAAACCGCGACGATGAAATTTTAAATTTTGCCCTTATGCGCCTATCGGTTCGGGATTTATCGCTATGAAATCTTTCCTCAGATCGCCAAGATCGCAATCGGTAGCCGTGATCGTAAAATCCTCCGTCATATCGAGCGCAAATTCGCCAAGATCTGCTTTAAGCTGCTTCACGCACTCCCAAATAAGCTTTTTAGCCTGCGCATATTTATCGTTTAGTTGCGTTTCTTGATTGAAAAGATCGAAAAGTTTCGCCGTTTCGTAGTCTATTTCGACCTCGGCTCGAAACTCGTAATCAGGAACTAGCCAAAGAAGCCAGCCATCCTTTCGTGCAAGCCACTGCGCGCGCTGCTCTTGCGAGCCAAATCCGATGATCGGCGGCAAACTCCTATTGTCGCAAGCTAAATTTATGCAGTAGAGCTTGCAGCCGGGCGCATGCTTCTTGATCGTCTCTTTAATCGCTGGCAGCAGTCTCTGCGCGGCGAGCTCATAGAGCTTTTTGTAGCTCATATTCTTATCCGGCTTTTGATAGCGCACATAACCATTTTCGGTTATTAAGCTTAGCTCGCCCATTTCGTCAAATTCATAGTTTGTTACGTCATTCCTTCTGCCTGCGCGAGGGTGTTCTACATGCTCCCGTCTTTGTGTAAGCCTGCCGCCTTCGTAAGTAAAATTTTCTATCCCATAGGCGTTGTTGTCAAAGGCCGAGTAGATGGACTTTAGCTCGCCATCCTCATAGATAAATCTTTTTATATTGAAGCATTTTGAGCATTTTTTGTTATAGCAACCGAAATGATATTTTAAAACTTCGTCCCGCCCCCAAAAATAAAGGCTTTCAAAGAAACTTTTTTTGCCGTCATGTTGTCTTTCAAAAACGACGCGATCTTGCACGTCAAAGCCGTATTCGTAGGCGTTTACGATCTTTTTCGGTTTAGCTTTTAAAATTTTGCCCTTAAAGAAGCGGTTATATTCGAAATAAAACGGCTCTAAATTGATATAGCTACCAGACGCCCAGCGCCTACTTACGACCTGCGCTTCGGCTATTTTATGTAAGGCTTTGTATTCATCTCTCACGCTTTTTAAAAACGTTCGCAGTCTTTCTATCTCATCCATTGCTTCGCTCATTTTTATCTCCCGTGCAGCTTGCAAATTTTAAATTTAGCCGCGCCTGCGGGCTAAATTTCAGTCGCTTGCAAGCTCATTTTTTTAAAAATTTTAAAATTTCGCTCGGCACCAGGTGCGAAACATCGCCGCCGTGGCTCAAAACGGAGCGGACAATCGAGCTTGAGATGAAGGCGTTTTTGAGCGTCGGCATCAGATACACGCTCTCAAATTCCTCCCATAGCGAGGCGTTTGCATAGCCGATCTGCAGCTCGTACTCAAAGTCGCTAACCGCGCGGAGTCCACGGATAACGAAGCGCACGCCGCAGGATCTGGCGAAATCCACGAGTAGATTATCAAAGCTTTGCACGCTCACGCCGCGAAGTTCGCGTGTCGCGGCTCGCGCCATCTCTAGTCTGGATTTTAGGCTAAAGTAAGGCTTTTTGCTCTCGTTGAGCGCCACTGCGACGATAACCTCATCAAAAAGCCCTAGCGCGCGCTTGATGACGTCCAGATGACCGTTCGTGATAGGATCGAAGGTGCCCGGATAGATACATTTTCTTGAGTTTTGCATTATTGCCACCTTTTAAATAGCTCGTTTTGCACGCCCAACGCGTCGCACCACTTGCCGATTATGAAATTTTTTAAATTTTGCACGCCGCAGTAGCCTGCGATCACGGGCGGAGCGATGATGACGCCGAGTGCGGCTAGTTCGCTCATCTGGCGCAGGCTGATCGCAGAAAGCGGCATCTCGCGCACGCCAAGAACCAGCCGCTTGTGCTCTTTTAACGCGACTGCGGCGGCGCGGGTGCTTAAGCTGTCGCAAAGCCCGCCGTAGATTTTGGCCAAAGAGCCGATAGAGCAGGGCGCAAAGATTGTGGCGTCAATGCCGAACGAGCCTGAAGCGGGCGGCGCGCCCAGATCGGTGTCGGGATAAAATTTTACACTTATAAATTCCGTGGATTTTAAAGCCTCGTCCGCGTCTATGCCGCTTTCGGCGCGCAGGACGCGGCGCGCGCCCTGCGTAAGTACGGCGTGAATTTCATGCGGCGAGCTGGCAAGAAATTTAAGCAGATCAAGCCCGATCTCGCAAAAACTCGCGCCGCTTACGCAAACTAAAATTTTCATTTCAAGGCTTTCATCTCGAAATTTTGCGGTTTAAAAACAAACGCGGCGGAATGAATTTTAAAATTTGAAGTTAAGATGGAGCGGGAAACGAGAGTCGAACTCGCGACATCAACCATGGCAAGGTTGCGCTCTACCACTGAGCTATTCCCGCATGCGGTAAAAATAAAGCGCGATTGTAGCCTATAAATTTTCATTTGTCAATAATTTCTCGCTTAAATTTCATAAATTTTTACGATTTCTCCAGCGCGAACTTTGTCACATTCGGGATCAGCCAAGAAAAAATGCGATGCCGCAGCCAGCGGTCTGATGCGCCCAGAAGGCGACGGCATAGGCGTAAAAACTCCGCCTTCATATGCGCCTACGGTTAAATTTACTCTGCCGCCTTTTAGCTTCAGATCGCTTGCGAGCTTGGCATAGATCGCCGCTTCTGCGCTAAAAGCCTCGCTTGCGCCGCTAAGCTTAAATAGGATCGGCAGTATGACTGCGCGCGTAAGCACGAAAGCAGCCATTGGATTGCCTGCCATTGCAAAGACGAATTTGCCGTCTTTTGCGAAGCACTTGCTGGGGCGGCCGGGCTTGATATCGATGTGATCGAAAATCTGCAAAAATCCAAGTTCACTCATAGCGCTTTGCATAAAATCCGCCTCCCCGGCGCTTGCTCCACCGCTGGTAATTAGCACGTCAAATTTACGCGTAGCAGTATCTAGCGCCTCACACACCGCGCTAAAATCATCCTTTAAAATTCCTAAATACTCGTTTTCAAAGCCGTATTTTTGCAGCAATGCAGCAATGCCGCTAGAGTTGGCATTATAAATTTCGCGCTCACTTGCGCTCTGCCACGGCTCTTTTAGCTCGTTTCCACTGGAAAATAAGGCGATTTTAGGACGCGCGTAAACATCCACTTCGTAAATTCCTTGCGCGGCAAGAAGCATGATTTTAGCAGGGTTTAAAATTTCGCCACGGCGCAATAAAAGCTCGCCCACGCGCACCTCCTCGCCTTTTTTACGAAAGCCGTCGTGGGCATGAACGGAAGCAGGGATTTTTAGAGTTCCACCTTGCGCGTCTACATCCTCTAGCCTCGCGACAGAGTCTGCGCCTGCAGGCATTGGCGCGCCGGTCATTATCTTTTGCGCTTGCGTAGCCTTTATTTCGTAGAATTTCTCATCTCCTGCAAAAATCGTAGGCTCTACGATCTCTAGCTCTTCGTCTTTGAATTCCGCCGCGTAGGCATAGCCGTCAAGTGCCGAATTATCGAAGCAGGGCAGGTTTTTAAGCGCTGAAATATCGCTAGAAAGGATGCGGTCTAGAGTGCTGGGAAGAGGCACCATTTCGCTCCGCCTGCTTGATGTGATTCTAGCCGTAGCCAAATCTATAGCCTCATTTATTCCTATCATTTTAAGTCCTTTTTATCATTTTTTACATTTTAAATTCGCGCAGTTAAGACCTCACATAGTCTTAAATTCTATGTTTTGCCAAAGCTTGCAAAGCAAAATTTACCCAAATGAGTGCGCAAAATTTCACGGGCTCAAACTTGCCTTATTTTAATGCGAGCGTTGCTTAAAATTTCAAAGCATATCACTCGTAAAATTCCGCTTTGCCCTAGGAATTCCACCCACATTTGCTTAAAAAATTCCACCACGACTCGTTCATTAAATTTTACCAAAGCTCGCCACTTAAATTCTTAAGGGGTTCATCCTTCGAAATTCTACCAAGATTTACCTTTAAAATTTCACCACACTTAGCTTTAGCGATTTAAATGCATTGCTGCTGATAGAATTTACGTGGCTCTTACGCAGCGCGTTATTTCAAAACACGTTTTGCATAAAATCCCGCATCACTTGCTCGCACAAGATTTTATTCCGAAGTCTTCATTCCTCCAGCCTCTGTATATCGGCACCAAGCGCACCAAGCTTAGCTTCCAGCCTCTCATATCCACGATCTAGATGGTAAATTCTATGTATTTTGCTCTCGCCGCGCGCCGCAAGGGCGGCTAAAACGAGAGCCGAACTAGCGCGCAGATCGGTCGCCATAACGTCCGCGCCGTTTAGCTTGCCGCCGCTGATCGTCGCGATGTGTCCGTTTAAGCGGATATCCGCGCCCATTCTTGAAAGTTCGCTTACGTGCATAAAGCGGTTTTCAAAAAGCCTCTCGTCGATGGTGCTGACGCCCGAGGAGATGCACGCAAGCGCCATAAACTGCGCCTGCATATCGGTAGGAAAGCCCGGATATTCGCTCGTGATGATCTCTACGGGTTTGATCTTTGAAGCGGGCAAGATCGTTATCTCCTCGCCGCCGTTTGAAATTTCAAATTTAAAGCCCATATCTTCAAATTTTGCAAGCACGGCACCAAGATGAGCCGCGCAGGCGTGCGTGATCGTGATACGGGAGCCGGTAATCGCGCCCGCGCACAGATAGGTGCCCGCCTCGATGCGATCGGGAATTATCGAAATTTCATCCAAGCCTAAAAGCTCGCCGCCGCTTCCTTTGATAAGGATTTCGTTCGTGCCGATGCCCTCTATGTCGATGCCTGCGCTTTTTAATGCGTTGCAAACGGCGATTACTTCGGGCTCTTTTGCCGCGTTTATGATATGTGTGGTACCGCTTGCTAAAGCCGCCGCCATTACGATGTTTTCGGTACCGGTGACGGTAATTTTGTCAAAATTTATAGTCGCGCCCTTAAGCCCCTTCTTTGCTGTACAAACGACGTAACCCTGCTCGATCTTAACCTCCGCACCCATCTTTTCAAGCGCGCTAAGGTGCAGATCGATCGGTCTTGCGCCGATCGCGCAGCCCCCGGGAAGGCTTACCTCGCAGTGTCTAAACCGCGCTAAAAGCGGCCCTAGCACCAAGATCGAAGCGCGCATTTTACGCACTATGTCGTAGATCGCCTTAGTCGAGTTTATCTCGCGCGGATCGATTTTGGCGGTATTGGCGTCAAGGAACTCGCACTTTGCGCCTAAATTTGAAAGCAGCTGAATTAGCGTGTGGATATCGGAAACTGCGGGTAAATTTTTAATTACAACTTCGTTTTTTGAAAGGATAGATAGAGCTATGAGCGGCAGTGCGGCGTTTTTTGCGCCGCTTATTTTGACGCTGCCGCTTAGTTTTTTGCCCCCGTTAATTCGTAGATAATGCATGATTTCTCCGTGTAAAATTTCGGCGATTATACAGAATTTAGCTTTAAAGTTACCATTTTGTTACCACTGAGCGCTAAAATTACGCCCAAAATTAACCACTACATAATTTTATGAGGATTTTTATATGAAACAACTAATTATTTGCGCTTTGGGTGCGTTTTTGCTGGTCGGTTGCTCCTCAAAAGCCCCGTCTGCCGGCAGCCAGCAAGCGTATGTCTTAAACGATCATGAAGAAGGAATAACTTCGGTGCCGGGAAGCGAGTTTAACCGCCTGCTAATCGCATCTGTAGACGATTACACCGGCACTCGCGCGGGAGGGGACTGCAGCGGATTTATCACCGTGCTAAATGATAAATACGATGATCTATTTTTTAACTCAAAAGATCTGCCAAAATACTTCACAAACGGACGCAAATCCCAAGCAATATATAATTATTACAGCCGTAAAAATTTACTCAGCAATACGCCGCGAGTGGGGGATTTGGTGTTTTTTCAAAACACCTTGCGCTCTAACAAAGGCAAGGTCAATAACGAGATCAGCCATATCGGTATCGTGCGTGAGATCTATGCTGATGGTCGCGTGAAATTTGTCCACAATACTCGTGGTAGAAATCAAGCGGACTTCGTAAATTTAAATAAGAAAAATGTCCATGTAGCGGGGCAAAAGATGGAAAATAGCTATATCGTGCGCTGCGGCAAAGACCGCATAAGCTGCCTAGCATCGAACCGCTTCGCAGGATACGGACGGGTGAATAACTAGAATTTTGAAAATTCTTTCGCCGTATTTTTTGAAAAATTTCTCATAACTTTTGGAATTTATTAGATTTTATGAAATTTCGTTAGACCTTTTAAAAATTCGCGGCGGTTTGATTTATGCTCTAGAATTCCAAGTAAAATTTTTCAGATAATTCGTTTGGGATTTTAGCTGTAACTTAGCTTTGCAAAATTTATTAAATTTCTAAAATTCTAATCAAATTTTAAAATTTTTATGGCTTTTAAACTCTTGCAGCAAAAACTTATGAATAAAAACTCATTTTGATGCTGTTATAGCAAATCAAATTAGCATTTTTAACGCGCAATATAATAAGCATTTAAAATATTTACTCTAAAATTTATTTTGGAATTAATTTGAACTCAAATTTTTATTATTTTTAGTGAAATTATACTTATAATTATACATAAAATTCTACGAAATAGCTTCATATAGCTGAAATTTTATCGTTATTAAATTTAACGGCATGTTTGTTTTTTAATTGATATCAGATAAACTTTATAAATTACGTAAAACTTTCAAAAAAGATTTATGGTCTAAATTTTATCATGAAAATTTTACTTTAAAGCCGCTATATCTAAATTTTAACTTTAACGCAGCTATTTTGATAAGGCGCTTGCAATTAAAACCATTGTCAAAATTTTGATGCTAGAACTTATCTATAATTTTTCTCTAACCCATAAAAACACGCGACGCCTTTAATTTAATCAAAATTTTGCTACTATGCGTGAAAAATTTAAGGAGTTTCATGCAAACAGGCAAATTTACTCTCGCGATCATTGTGGCGAATGTCCTATTTTTCGTGATTTCATTCGCATTAGAATATTTTTTCGGCTTTAAGTCCTACCTGTTTTTCGGGCTCAATCCGTATTTTTTCGAAGGGATGCCGTGGCAGTTACTAAGTTCATTTTTTATGCACGGCGGAGTGATGCATCTAGCGATGAATATGGCAGTTTTGTATCAATTCGGCGGGATTTTAGAGCGAGCGTTCGGTGGGATAAAATTTACGCTACTTTACATCGCAGGCGGGCTGCTGAGCGGCGTTTTATGTCTGATTTATATCCGTTATGCCATGAGCATGGGAGAAATCGTCAATATCGTAGGCGCTAGTGGCGCTATTTGCGTGCTTTTAGGCGTGATTGCTTATTTTGATGAACGCAATGCGGGCGGGATTTTTGTCGCGATTTTGATAATGAGCTTTGCGCCGATGTTAATGGGCGTAAATGTGGCATGGTATGCGCACATAGCGGGATTTGTGGTCGGTTATGGTTTTGGAATGATCCAGAAAAAATTTAGAATTTTGTAGAATTTAACGCTAAATTATACAAAAAATTTTATGAAAGGATGCAGATGAAACGGATATATTTTATAAGACATGCCGAGGCGCAAAGCGGCGGCAAAAGCGATTTTGAGCGGGCATTAAGCCAAGTGGGCGAACTTTGCGCAATTAAACTCGGAGAAAAGCTGTGTAGCTTGGGACTTGCGCCTGATTTGATTATTACAAGCTCGGCTATACGCGCACTCCATACGGCGCAAATTATCGCTAATGCGCTGGGTGCGACAAAAAAGATAGCGTCATTGCGAGAGTTATACGACGTAGGCTTATGGGGTTTGGCAAAGTTTGTTCGCAGCTTGGATGAGAAACGATTTTCTGGGTGCGGTGTGAATGTTGAAAAATACAATACGGTTGGTCTGAGTAGCGAAAAACATCGCGACGCAAACACTGAAAATTCTACTTTTAAGAGCACTAAAATTCCCGCTAGCATTGGCGAAAATAATGCGATATATTCCAATGATGTTGAAATTTCTAGCGCAGATATTGTGCAAAATTTTAATGCAGCTAGCGCGGAATGCGTATTTATCGTTGGACATAATCCGGCAATAGGCGGAATTTGCTCGCTTTTAGGCGAGAAGGAAGTCGATAAATTTCCTCCTTGCTCGATTTGCGGCTTAGAATTTGACGTTCATAAATTCTCAGATATTACCGATCATAGCGGTAGAATGGTAATGCTACAACGCCCTTAATTACGCTTTTAACGCTTCATAATTACAATCGGGCGGCTCGTTGGCGCATTTAAAGCTACTTTTTGCCGAGCATTGTCATATACTCGTAAAATAAGACCATATGGCAAAATAGCAAATTATTTTTGAGATAACTTTAAATTTTAAAAAATTTCCAATGATGTGGCTCGCCTTGAAAATCGTAGACTAAATGAGTCAGAAAACTAAATTTTATATTTTTAGATAATCGTTCGTTAGCGCTTTTGCTTGAAATTTCATTTGCTTTGGAAAATCTTAAGTTTAGATTTTGCGGATGGAAATTCCGTGCCAAAATTTTCTCAAAAACATAAATTTATTGAGAAGAATAAAATTTATTAAGTAAAATTTAATAGTAGCTGTGGTATCATTCCGCAAAAATTTTGATAGGGGGAGTTAGAAATGAGACAGTACGAAACTTACAGATGCGACAAATGCGGCGCGGAGGTCGAAGTGCAAAAAGTAGGCGGCGGCACGCTTAGCTGCTGCGGCGAGCCGATGAAATGCATTACCGAGGATCTGACGCAGGTAAATTTAATGAAGGCATTCGCGGGCGAGTCGCAAGCGCGCAACAAATACGATCTTTACGGCGATTTGGCTAAAGAGGCGGGCTTTCACGCCATCGCGCGACATTTTTATGAGGCTGCCGAAAACGAAAAATGGCACGCCAGAGCCGAGCTAAAGGCACATCACGCGGCTGCGGGTATTCCGCTTGATAAGATGGATAAAAATCTGCTCGATGCCGCCGCGGGCGAGCGTTACGAGCACGAGAGCATGTATCCGAGCTTCGCTAAAATCGCGACCGAAGAGGGTAAAAAAGAGGTTGCGCGCCTTTTTAACGCTATCGGCAAGGTCGAGCAGGAGCACGAGCGCGAATACAACGAGCTTCAAAAGATCCTGCTGGAAGAGGGCTTTTTCGAGAGTTTCGACGAGGAAGTTTGGGTGTGCGAGGTCTGCGGGCATGTTCATCGCGGTAAGAAAGCCCCGGGCGCCTGTCCGCTCTGCAAGGCTCCGCGCGAGTATTTCAAAAAACAAAGGCTTGTCTGATTTGATGCTTGCGGCACGGCGTTTTTTGCGATAGCTTTCGAAGCCGTCGCAAATTTCGTTTATTGTCGCGAGCTGATCGTTCAAATCTTGGCTTAAAATTTTGCGCGAGATTTCGTCTTTTTGCTCCTTTTTGCCGCGGGACTCCGTGGCTAGACGAAATCTCGGGCTAAATTTATTTAGCCTAAACTCCTTTTCTTATCCCCCTAAGAAATGAAATCCTGCTCGCAAGAGCGGGATTTCTGTCGTAAAATAAATCTAAAATAATCATGCCGATGATTTTATCTTTTTAAATTTTATTAGAAATTTATATATGATTCCTGTGCTGTTTACAAAACAAGCTTCGCGTCAGTAAATTTTGCAGCAAACTTTGGTGGCAAATCTTTTGCATTTTTAAATTTTAAGGAGAATTCGGTGCGATAAGAATTTGAAGGCATATCAAACTATAAAATTTTGAGGGTTTAAATTTTAAATCATAAATTCCATCCTTGTGAAATTTGCAGATAAATTTTATATCCGCTACCTCTTAATATGCCGTTTATCTTTTGCTTATAAAATCCTCGGATGAAATCCCGTATCGTAAAAATTTAAATGAAATTTTGCACTAAATTTATCTGGAATTTTAGGCAAAATCACATGAGAAAATCTAAAAAATAAATTATTCTATACTCCAAAAGAATAAAATTTTAGATTTTTTGCAATCAAGCTCTAAGGCTCGCGCGTTAATTTTAAATTTTGCCGAGTTAATGAGTTAAATTCTAAAGCTCGCAGGGTAAAATTTTTTGGGCTTTGTTATGCGAGTATGAAAAACAAATTTCAGAATTTTTCAAAATAAAATTCCAAATTTTTTAGAAAATAAATTCCATAAAAAACGATTTCAAAGCTGCTTCAAAACGAAATTCAAAAAATCTCGCTCAAGCAAGCCTCGCGCCATCTCAAATTTTAAAATTTCACTCTTCGAATTCCTCCGCGACCTTCGCCGCAAGGCGCAGTTTGTCGCTATCAAAGTGGGTGTAGATGCGCGAAGTATTGAGGCTCGCGTGACCGAGGGCTTCTTGGACGAGCACGAGGTCCTTTTGCTTTTTATAAAGCATCGTCGCGAAGGTGTGGCGCAGCATATGAGCGCCGTTTTTTTCCTTGCGGATACCCGCGCTCATTAAAATTTTCTCCACGATGCCGCTGACGTATGCCTGAGTGAGCGGCGCGCCGTTTTTGGTGACGAAAAGATAGCCCTCTTTGTTTGCAAAATTCGTCTCCAGCGCGTTTAGATGCTCCTCGATCAGGTGGCGTTTAATCATTACGATGCGGTATTTGTTGCCCTTACCGCGGATTCTGATGACGAAAAGATCGCCCTCGGGCGCGATATCTTTGCGCTTGAGATTTATCGCCTCGCCCACGCGGATGCCGGTGTAGACGATGATTTTTACGATCAGGCGGTTGCGATGGGCAAATGAGGGAAACTCGCTTAGATTTATCGCGTCCAAAAACCGCTTCAGCTCCTCCTCGCTCATAAACTCCGGAAGCTTCGTGCCGCGGCTGCCGCTAATGCCGCCCCAGTGCTTAAGCTCGATGCCGAAGTTGTGCGAGGTGCCGTCCTGCTCGTTTTGGCGGTCGATGAAGCCGAAAAAATTAATCACGGCGATGCGGTAGTTTTTTTTGCTCGCATCGCTCAGCCCGCCCGTAATCGAGGCTAAAATTTCGCTCAAAAGCTCCTCGTCGATATTTTTCATGCTCTCAAGACCGTACTGCATGATCGCTTCGTAAAATTTTTTAAGCGGATTGAAGTAAGTGTTAATGCCCGTAAGACCTGCATTTCGCGCATCTTTTGCAAGGCGCTCGAGTTCGCCGATACTTGCTACTTCGTGATTTAGAGCCAGGCTCGCGCGGCGAAACAGCGCGTCGTTTTTCAGCTCCTTATTCGATAGCGCGCTTAGCTTATAGCGCACGAATTTTACGAGCCAAAACAGCAGCGATTTTTCAAAGCTATCCTTATAATCGAGCGGGAATTTCATTTGCTCTCCTCGCTGTCGCCGAAGATTACAAAAGGCAGCATCAGCGTGTTTTTGATAAGATTATACGGCGTTTTTAGCACGTCGGTCGCAACGCCGGTCGAGTAGGTGGGCTTTTTCGTCGTGCCGCGAATTTCGATGATCGTTGAGATCGTATTGTTTTCGCCCAAGATGATATGATTTAGCAGCGGGATTTTTGAGATTATCGAGCTTGCGTCTTTGAGGTATTTAAGCTCCAGATCGATATTTAGCGCGCCGCTTTTCATATCCACTTCGCCGTTACCCGCGATGTCGGCGCTACTGCCGGTAAAGTTCATCGCGTTTATATAAATTTTATCGCCGCTGCGGCGAAAGTAAATTTTACCCTTTTGCACGCTAAAGCCGCGATCGTTGAAATCGGGCGTTTTAAACGTAAGCAGCGACGGCACGGAGTTTATAAAGCTAAGCAGCCTTTGATAGATGATGTAGTCCTTCAGATAGGTGTTTTGCACGTTGATCTCGCCGCGGTAGTTTCGCGGATCGATGCCGCTTGCTTTTAGCGTAAATACCCCTCCGTCGAAGCTCTGCGAGCCTAGGAATTGATTAAGCGCCTCGCCGCTGATGTTTTGCGCAAAAATTTGAAGCAAGCTCTTTTTAAAGATCAACTTCACGTCGCCGCGTTTAAAGCTTGCGTTCAGGTTCATATTTTTACCGTCCAGCACGCCGTTAAAGTGCGTAAATTTCAGCGTCTTATTAAGATCGGATAGCACGATGGAAGAGTTTTGCCCGCTGAAATTTATCGGCGAGCGCTCCTTCGTGCCGCTATTAAACTCGCTGGTTTGCACGCTCGTATTGATCGCGACGTCCACGTCTTTTAAAGAGACGAAGTTACCGCCTTTGTTTATTTTAAGAGAAATTTTACCGCTTCCGCTAGAGCCGTCCAGATCGCCGCCGCGCACCCGAAGCACGAAAGAGTCGTTTTTATAATGGCTTCCGTCTTTGTTTAGCAGACCGAAATCAAAGATGAGATTGCTGCTGCTGATATCTAAGTTTGTAAAATCGCTGGTTAAAATTTTAAGATCTCCGCCGCTAATGCCCGCGTTTTTAAGCGTCTTAGAAAAGGGCAAAATTCCGCTAATATCGGGCGAGCTAATCTCGATCCGCTCGCCGAAGCTCATCTTCGCGCCTAAAAATTGCGAGCTCAGCACCGGCGCTTTGCCGCTAAAATCAAGGCTTATATTATCTCGCGCGTCGCCAAATTTTAAAATTTCTTTGCCGTTCGGGGAGAGATTGAAGCTATGAATAACGCCGTTAAATTTAGCTTTGCGCGTGGCGATATCGATACTGCCGCTTGCAGTGGCGTTAAAAATTTCATTTTGCAGATTCGCGTCTTTGATGTCGATTTTTTTCTCGGTGATATGCACCCGCGCGGCTTTGGAGTGAAATTTCGCTTTAGAGATCATCAGATCGGCGTCTTTTAGCGTCACGTTCGCATCCACCTTGGCGCTTTCTTTTTCGACGTCCACGTCTATCAGCACGCGCGCATCGATTCCGCCGCCTAGCGGATATACGGGCTCGTTTATGCCGTAGCTTTGCAAAATATCCACAAGGTCCTTGCCCAAGCTCTCCTTGGTCCGCAGATCCAGATATACGACCGGCCTCTCTTCAAAGAGTCCGCCGATACGCACGCTGCTTCCCTCCAGGCTTTTACCTTTAAATTTAGGCTCATTTAGCGTGAAGCTTAGAAAATCGTTTTTGAGCGTGATGTTGGCATCTTTTACCGTTACGGCTTCGATTTGCGGCTGAAATTTTATCGTAAGATCCTGCGCGTAAGCCGTGGCGCTGACATTTTTGGCGATCGGGCGCGGATCTTTCAGATCGACTTTGGCATGCAGATTTTCGATATAGTAGTTTTGCGCGACCGCCTTGCCGTAGATCCACTCGTTCGCAAGAGGATTTAGCCCCGTAAGTGCGCCCAGCTCATTCATAAAATTTTTCAGACTCAAGGCCGAGGCGCGGTTTATTTCGATATTTAGCTGTGAACCGATATTGTGCACGTCAAGCTCGCCCGCGATCTCGTGTGAAGCGAAGGTGCCGTTAAAATCATACGTATCGGCTCTAAAATTTGCCCGCGCCGTGCCGTGCAAAGTGAGATTAAAATCATTTAGTTCAAGCTCGATCGGATCGAAGTTTAGCCCGTTTGCGCCAGGCGTGATCTTCGAGTTTAGCCTAAAAAACCGCGTGTCGGCGTAAAAAACGTCGCTTTTGTATTTTAGCTTTAGGCTTTCGCCCTTGATCTTCAAATTTTGCACATCGATCTCTTCAAAAAAGGAGTTGATGAGCGAGATTTTTTTGCTAAATTCTAAAATTTTCTCGCTTTGCGTGCGCAGATCGGTGGAATTTTGCTCTAAATTTTGTGTATTATTTTGCGTAATTTCAAGATTTTTGATGCGCAGCACGAGACCTTTATTTAGCTTGAGATAAAACCTTTCAAGCTTTGCAAAGCCCACGTCCAGCTGCGAAATCGCAACACCGTGTTTTAGGCCTACCGCGCAGACTATAAAAAGTATGGTTATGCACAAAAAAAATCTAGCCAAAGTTCTAAACATCATCGCCTCATCAAAAAACTCCGCCCCAAAACCAAATCGGGCGTGCCGAAAAACTGCGCTTATAATATGAAATTTATTCAAAATTTTGGCTTATTTGCCTATAATTTCAGCTAAATTTTGAAAGGAACGCATGAAATTCTTTATAAAGCTCATCAAGGCGGCGTGCGTTTGTATCGAGCTTGCGGCTATCGTCCTTTTGGCCGTGGGCTTTGATCTGCACGAGCGCGTCGGCAACGCAAAAACCGTGCAGATAGGTCAGGGCAGCTCAACGAAAATTTTATCGCAACTCTCAAAGAGCTATCCTAAATTTACGAAATTTGATGCGAGGCTACTTTCTTTTTACGGCGGCGCAAAAACCGGCGAGCTGGAGCTTAGCGGCGAAAATTTGCCCAAATATCAGTTTTTATATGAGCTAAGCGTCGCAAAACCCGTGATGAACGAGATTAAGCTGATCCCGGGCGAGACTACGATCGTGTTTTTAAAACAGCTTGCGAAAGATCGCGGGCTAAGCTTTAGCGAGCTTGAGCGCGAATACAACGCCACAGCGCCGTTTTACGAGGGCTTTTTGATCCCAGAAACCTATAAAATAGGCAAAAACGAAAGCGAAAAAAATATCATCGACCACCTTGTTTCAAGCGCACAAAAATTCCACGAAGGATTGTCGCGCGAGCTTATCGGCGAATATAACGCCACGGCGTGGAAGCAGGTGCTGATCAAAGCCTCTGTAATTCAAAAAGAGGCCGCAAATGCAGATGAGATGCCCCTCGTAGCCTCCGTCATCGACAACCGCTTAGCCAAAAATATGCGCCTTCAGATGGACGGTACGCTAAATTACGGTGAGTTTTCGCATGTCAAGATCACTCCGCAGCGCATCCGCACCGACACCAGCCACTACAATACCTACCTCAACGACGGACTTCCCAAAGAGCCCGTGTGCGTGGTCTCTCGCGATGCGATACGCGCCGTTTTCGCGCCTGCAAAGAGCGAGTATCTGTATTTTATGCGAAATAAAAAGACGGGACTTCACGATTTTGCGCGCACGCAAGCCGAGCACGAGCGCAACGTAAAGGCGCAGAGGTAAAATTTAAGGCCGTTTCGGAATTAAATTTAAAAAACGAGATTTCGTCTTTAAATTTTAAAATTTAACCCCCGCAGTTATAAAAATGCGGGCCGATATTTGGGAGATAACAATGAAAATAGCGATATTCGGCGCCGGAAACATCGGCGCAGCGGTAGCGAACGATCTTATCGTAAGCGATTCTTTGAGCCAAAAGATAGATAGCATTGCGCTTGTGGATGCTGTAGAGCGGATCGCGCGCGGCAAGGCACTCGATCTAGCCCATACGGCGGCGGTTTATGAGCGCGACCTACGTATAAGCGGCAGTACGGAGCCCGGCGACATAGCGGAGGCAGGCATCGTCGTGATCACGGCGGGGCATGCAAGAAAGGCGGGGCAGAGCAGGGAGGAGCTGTTTGGCAGCAACGCCGCCATCGTCGCGCAATGCGCGCGAGATGCCGCAAAATACGCGCCTGGCTCCATTATCGTCGTCGTTACCAATCCGCTTGATATGATGGTTTATGCGGCGCTGCAGGCTAGCGGGTTTGCAAAGGAGCGCGTCATCGGCATGGCGGGCGAGCTAGACGGCGCGCGGCTTAAATTTGAACTCGCGCGCGCAAGCGGCAAGGAAATTTCATCAATGAGAAGCGCGATCGTGGGTCCGCATAGCGAAGAGATGATCGCGCTTAAAAACGAGCTGGGATTTGAAATTTCGGATGAAATTTTTGATCGTGCGGTGCAAAATACCAAATGCGCCGGCGCGCAGATCGGCGAGCTACTGGGTACGTCGGCGTATTTGGCGCCTGCAGCGGGCATCGTAAAGATCATAAAATACATCCTTTTTGATACCTGCGGCACGCTTGCCTGCTGCGTCGCGGATAGATCTGGAGTGCCTTTGGGGCGCTTCGTAAGCGTCGGCAAAATGGGCGCGATAGAGAGAAATTTCGCCTACTCGGGCGAGTTTTACGAGCAGCTTGAACGGATGCGTGAGCGGATAGCGGAGCTAAAGTTTTAGTGGAAATAAAGCGAATTTGACGCGACGCGGAATTTACAGAGCTAAAATTTTAAAGCGCAGAATTCTTGTGATAGAATTTGCAGCATCAAATTTCACTTTGGCAAGAAATTTAAGCTCGCGGAATTTTGCAGCGTAAAATTTCATTCGCTGCGGAATTTTAAAATTTGCGCAATTTTGCTCGCTGTGAAATTTCGTAGATTAAAATTTTACTTTGGCTCAGAATTCTGCGTGACGTAAAATTTTTAAACGCCGCAAAATTTCAATAAATCGCGAAGCGGGATTTAGTGCGGATTTTGATAAATTAAGGAGAAAATATGAGCGAAAATGAGAGCCAGCGCGCCGTATGGACGGATGAGAGCCGCTGTAAGGCGTGCAACATCTGCGTAAGCGTCTGTCCTAGCGGCGCGATCGCGATGAGACAGGACGAGGGCGCCGTGCAGGGCATGATGATCGACGTGGTGGATGAGGGCGCCTGTATCGGCTGTAGGGAGTGCGAGTTGCACTGCCCAGATTTTGCGATTTTCGTCGCGCCCAAGGGCTTTAAATTCGCTCGTATAAGCTCTCAGGCTAGAGAGATGGCTGAAAAGATCAAAAACAATAATTTTATGAAACCCAAGGACGCATAATGAGAGAGGTAATTTCCACAGGCAACGCCTTAATTGCGCGTGCGGCGATTGATTGTGGCTGTAATTTTTTCGGCGGCTACCCGATCACGCCGAGCAGCGAGATCGCGCACGAGATGAGTCGCTTGCTACCTAAGGTCGGAGGTAAATTTATCCAGATGGAAGATGAAATTTCGGGCATTTCTGTAGCTTTGGGCGCGTCTATGAGCGGTGCGAAGGCGATGACGGCAAGCTCCGGTCCTGGAATTTCGCTGAAATCAGAGCAGATCGGGCTTGGCTTCATCGCTGAAATTCCGCTTTTAATCGTAAATGTTATGCGCGGAGGTCCTAGCACCGGGCTTCCTACGCGAGTGGCGCAGGGCGATATTTTGCAAGCTCGCAACCCCACTCACGGCGATTTTCAAAGCATCGCGCTGTGCCCTGGCTCACTAAAGGAGGCTTATACGCAAACCGTGCGCGCCTTCAATCTAGCCGAGCGGTTTATGACGCCGGTATTTTTGCTACTTGATGAGACGCTTGGGCATATGCAGGCTAAGGCGGTGCTGCCTGAAATTTCGGATTTAAAAATCGAACGCAGGGCGGAATTTAAAAGTAGTCCGAAAGATTATGAGCCCTACGACGCTGCACCCGATAAGCCTGCGGTGCTAAATCCATTTTTTAGGGGATATCACTATCACATAACGGGGCTGCATCACGGCGCGAAGGGCTTTCCGACCGAAAACGAGCAGATCGTGGATCACTCTATAAAAAGGCTTTTTAATAAAATTTCGGCGCATGAAGATGAGATCGTGCAATATGAGGAATTTATGCTAGATGACGCTGATGCTTGCATCATCGCCTACGGCAGCGTTAGCCTGGCAGCAAAAGACGCGATTTTAAAGCTACGAGGACAAGGCGTGCGTGTGGGACTTTTTCGCCCGATCACGCTGTGGCCAAGCCCTGTGCGCAAGCTAAGAGAGCTAGGGGAGAGATTTAATAAAATTTTGATCGCCGAGCTAAATTTAGGGCAGTATCTGCTAGAGGTGCAGCGCGCTTGTTTGAGGGATGATTTTAAGACGCTTCTTAAGGCAAACGGCAGACCGATCAGCCCTAGCGAGATTATCGAGAAAGTAAAGGAGCTTTAAATGGCGTTTGATTACGACAAATATCTAAGAACGGACAAGATGCCTACGCTTTGGTGCTGGGGCTGCGGCGACGGAGTGATCTTAAAAGCGATCATCCGCGCGATTGACCGCATAGGCTGGAGTATGGACGATGTGTGCGTGGTAAGCGGTATCGGCTGTAGTGGCAGGATGTCGAGTTACATAGACTGCAATACCGTCCATACGACGCACGGACGCGCGATAGCTTATGCTACGGGTATCAAGCTTGCAAATCCAGGCAAACACGTAATAGTAGTCACTGGCGATGGCGATGGGCTTGCGATAGGGGGCAATCACACGATCCATGGATGCCGCCGCAATATCGATCTAAATCATATCTTAGTAAACAATTTCATCTACGGGCTTACGAACTCGCAGACGAGTCCTACGACACCGCGCGGGTTTTGGACGGTTACGGCACAATACGGCAATGTCGATCCCAGCTTTGATGCGGCGAAACTTGCGATCGCTGCCGGAGCAACTTTTGTCGGACGCGAGAGCGTGACAAATCCCGAAAAAATCGAGCGACTTCTAGCCAAGGGCTTTGAGCACGAGGGTTATAGTTTTTTTGATATTTTTAGCAATTGCCACGTAAATTTGGGTCGTAAAAATAAAATGAGCGAGGCAGTGCAAATGCTAAAGTGGCTTGATTCGCGCACGATTTCCAAAGCAAAATTTGACGCTCTTAGCAAGGATGAGCGAGCGGGGCTATTTCCGCTTGGGGTTTTACATGAAGATAATGAGCATACCGAATACACAAAGGCGTATCAAAAGGTGATAGACGCGGCACAAAGCGGCGAAGCGATAAATTTTGAAGGACTAAGATAAGATGAATCAATTAAGATTTGTGGGAGTGGGCGGTCAAGGCGTAATCCTAGCAGGTGAGATTCTAGCTGCGGCAAAGATCGCACACGGCGGCTATGGAATCAAGGCATCTACGTATACCTCTCAGGTACGCGGCGGACCTACGAAAGTGGATATTATCTTAAGCGATGAAGAAATTCTATATCCTTACGCGAGTGAGGGCGAGATCGATTTCATGCTCGCAACGGCGCAGAGTAGCTACGATGCTTTCAAAAATGGCGTGAAAAAAGGCGGCGTGATCGTAATTGAGCCGAATTTAGTAGCGCCGAGCGATGAGGATAGGATGAACTTTAAAATTTATGAAATTCCGATCATCACCATCGCAAAATACGAAGTTGGGAATGTCATCACTCAAAGTGTCGTGGCTTTAGCGATCGCAGTAGAGCTTAGCCGCTGTATGGACTCAGGACTAGTAAAAGAGCAAATGCTCCGCTCTGTGCCTGAAAAAACCCGTGCGCTAAATGAAAAGGCGTATGATTTGGGGATGAAATACGCAAGAGATGTTTTAGAGGAAATTTAAAAGGCTTGAATAAATTTATGATTAAAAAATTGCAAGAGTAAAATTTAGAAATTTTTATAGGTAAGATACAAAGTTTCTGGATTAGAATTTCAAAATTATATAGCCAACTGCTTACATTATTTTTTTGATGGGTTGTATTAATTCAAATTGCCCGCCGCGACCTTTTATCTTTTCAAACTTTATAAATTATTGCCGTTCTTTTATCCTGTTAAATTAATCTTATTCCAAAAGTTCTTTAGCTTTTTTAACAGGATTGCATTCGTCGTTATTTAAACATGGCTCCAAACCATAGCTCATCTTACAAGCCAATTTTTTCTTCGAAGGCTCTATCGCCGCATCGCATACCTTTTTAAGATTTACAAATGCTCTTTTTATGTTGCCCGTATAGTACAAATCGTGCATTCCTGCATTTAGGCAAAAATTTAATAATCCGGCATCGCAAGCTTTGTTTAACGCTTTTGTTGAGTCTTCATCTCTGCGCAAATATATTAATAAAATTCCCAATGCACCGCAGCTTTCAAAATTTTTTTCGTCGCATTTTGCCGATAAAGTATCTTTTAATATCGAGCAAGCTTCATAATCGCCTTTGTTCCAATCGCATTTATTCGCTAAATTTTTTAAGTTTGTATCGTTTATTGCGGCAGAGATATCAATGTCTATATCGTTTGTTGCCAGCAAAGGCATAGATAAAAGTAGCGCTAATGATAAAATTTTTCTCATGGTTATAGTCCTTTGATAATTTCTTTGGCTTTCATTAGCGGATCGCACTTTGCATCTTTAGAGCAGTCTTCAATCTCTTTCCTTATGCTGCAAGCAAGCCTTTTGTCCTCTGAAATTCCCTCTTTGCAAATTTTGTCAAAAACCTTAGCGGCTCTTTCAAGATTTCCCGTAAAAAGTATATCGTTAATGGCAAGATAGGAGCAGTAAGACATGATATTTGCTTCACATGCTTTGATCAAAGGAGCGGATGAAAATTCGTATTGACCCAAATCCGTAAATATCATCCCGACGGCCCCACAGCTTTCGTAATCTCCGCCGTCGCACTTTTTGGATAAAATTTCGACTAGCCTCGTGCATGCGCTGTATTTTCCCTCGCCGCTATCGCAAGCAATCGCTAAATCTTTTTCCTCTTTGGTTTTTAATAAATAATCCAAGCCTTCCGCCGCCGCAGCGGGGATCGCCGCAAATACCACTATAAAAACGAGTATAGAAATTTTAAAAGATAGAATTTTTTCATCGCCGCCCCCTGTTTTTAAGCGGCGATTATATATTAAAATATTTTAGCGGGCTCTTAAAATTTTGCATAGTTAAAATTTCGATCACCGCTAAATTTAGCGGCGCTATTTTTGTAAGCCGCGCCGCTTTGGGATTTTAAACGTCGCTATTAAATTTAAGCGCTGCGGTGAAATTTTAAAATTTCACCGCAAGCTTTGGGCGGCCGTAATTTAGCATCCCGAGTTCGGCTGCACCCGCGTTTCGCTGCCCGTGTGGATCAGCAGAGCTTTGCCGCGCTTAAATCTACACGGCGGATCGGCTTGCACGGATGAGTATTCCTTGTCGTTTAGCTTGTAGATGATGTTGGAGCCCTGCACCGTCTTTTGGGAGTTTTGGATCGCATCTCCGGCGACCGCGCCCACTGCTGCGCCGCCTATGAGCCCCACGGTTTCGGCTAGACGCCTACTGCTGCTATGTTTGCCGAGCTTATGCCCGATGATGGCGCCCGTAGTGCCGCCCGCGACGCCACCTAAAATTTTACCAGTATTGCCCTCGGAGCGCTCTACGTTTATTTTGGCGGGCAGGACATCGACGATCTCGATCCGATCGCTTTGCCTCATGCGGTTCGTCTCGCTCGCGTCATAAATATCTCCGCCGTATCGATCCTGCGGGGTCGCGCAGCCGCAAAGCGCTATCGCTGCGATCAAACATAATGTAAAATTTCGCATATCCTCTCCTTGTAATGAGCTTGGCGACATTATACTGCGGATTTTTATACGAGCGGTTAAGCGGCGGCGTTAAAATTTACCGGCTCGCTGCCGCTTAAAATTAGCTGGATACGAGGCATCGCGCCGTATCTAGGCGCCTTATAAAATTTTTATTTCATTCAAAATTTATCTTATTTTGTTAGAATCGTTATTATTTTAAAGGAGAAAAAATGAAAAAACTACTAGTTTACGCCACCAAAGGCGGCGATACGAAGGTCGTGAGCGAATACATCGCTTCAAAGCTCGGCTTTGAGATCAAGGAAGCCAAAGAGCTAAATGAGGAGGATTTGGCGGGCGCTAGCGCGTTTATTTTTGCGGCTTCGACGCACGGCGACGGACAGATCCAGGCTAAATTTGACGACAAATTGGAGCTTTTGAATAAAACCGACTTCGATGGCAGAAAGGTTGCGCTCGTGGGCGTCGGCAATGTCGAGCGCCACGGCAGCGATTTTTGCAGCGGCATGAGCGCGTTTTTGCCGGTGCTTAAAAAGGCTCGTCTCATCGGCGCTTGGGGCGCAGAGGGCTATAAATTTAAACATTCGCGCGCCTTCATAAACGGCAAATTCGTAGGTCTTACGATCGATTTTAAAGGCGACGAGCACTGGCAGGCGAGGGCTGATAAATGGATCGCCGCGGTTAAAGGCGAGTTTTAAATATTTCAATTTTTGTACGACCGAGCGAGCATTGGGCCCATAAAGCCCAATGCTCGCTAAATTTCGCCATTAAATTCCGCGCTCCGCTTCCGAGCGGGGTCTCCTCGTCAAAATTTTAAAATTTTTAATTCAAAAAGTCGCGTATTTTACAAGCCGTACCGCTTAAAATCGCGCGGATAGGATGAAATTTTATCCTCCCAAGCTCAAAATCTAGCCCGCTCGCGGCGACCAATTCAATACGGCAATTTAATGCGATCAAGTTATAAAATCACCGCCCGAACTTCAAATATCAGCGCCGCATTAGAAAAGTTATTTTATAATAACCGTATATCAAAATTTAAGGCGATCTATGAAAAGGCTTCTAATTTTCGTCGTTTTTGCGCTGGTCGCTCTCGCCGCGGCGATCTACTTCAATCTCGATAGGCGCGAAGAGGTCGCGCACAAGGCCTACGGCATCATCGACATCAGGCAGAGTTCGCTTAGCTTCGAGCGCAGCGGCCGCATTAGCGCGCTTTACCGCGACGAGGGCGATTTCGTGCAGGCTGGCGATGTTTTGGCGGCTCTGGATACGGCGGATCTGAGTTTTCAAAGACAGGTTCAGATCGCGAGGTGCGACGGGCTTAAATTTAGCTTGCAAAAGCTGCAAAGCGGCTTTCGTAGCGAGGAGATCGAGATGGCGGCGGCGAACGTAAGCGCGCTGCAAAACGCCCTACAGCTCGCTACTTTGACGAACGAGCGCCTAAAGAGCCTAGGTAAAACCAACTCCGCGTCCAAGCAGCAGATCGACGAGGCGTTTTACTCGATGAAGCGCACGCAAGCCCAGTTGCAGAGCGCGCAGGCTAATCTGCGCCAGCTTCAAAGCGGCTACCGCGGCGAGGATGTCGGCGCCGCCCGTGCAAATTTGACAAGCTGCGAGGAAAATTTGAAATATCTGAACTACCAAATCGAGACGCAAAGCGTGCTAAAAGCGCCATTTAGCGGGCAGATCAGAGCGCGCCTTAAGGAGCTCGGCGACATCAGCATACCAAGCGTGGGCGTTTTTGAGCTCAGCGAAGTAAAAAACAAGCGCGCGAAATTTTATCTGAGCGAAAATCAGCTCCGCTTCCTGCGTGCCGGACAGAGCGTGCGGATCATCGCTGCGGACGGCTCTAGCGCGAGCGCAAAGGTCGCCTACGTGAGCCAAACCGCGATGTACACGCCGCGCACGGTGCAGACCGAGGAGCTGCGCGCCGATCTCGTGTGGGAGGCGCGCGCCGATTTTAGCGACGAAGATGGGCAGTTTCGCTTAGGTCAGCCGATCAGCGTGGAATTTTAACATGCAAGCGCTGCGAGTGAAATTTTAATGCATGAGCGAAATTTTAGCGCGCGGACGGCACTTCGAACACTGCGGGCAAAATTTGGATAGCCAAGCTCGCTGTCCGAGAAATTTTATGCAATGTTGCGCGAGCCGTGCATACGGTGTGAACCTGATGAAATTTTAAAAACGCGCTTCGAGGCGGAATTTAAACGGCGCCTGTTCGGCAGAGAGTAGGGCGATGAAATTGCACCGCTCCTAAAATACATCGTCTCGGCGGCGAGTAAAATTTTGGCGAAATTTTGGCGCAAAGCAGTGTGAGTTAAATTTAAAATTTGCGGCTCGGAAACGAGTACAAGCAGGGCGGCATAGCAGGTAACGGGCTTTGTTTCTAGCTGGCGTTTTGCGATAAACGAGCGGCAATTGAGTGCCGACTGCGGATAGCGGTAAAATTTCGCTACAAAACAAGCGACGCGATTAATGTCGATTGCGAGCGGCGTAAAATTTTGCCCAAAGGACGCGGTAGCCGAAGTCGGTACTATGCTAAGGAAAGCCGAGACTAGGTAAAATTTCGCCAAAAGAGATGGTGGCGGTAAATTTACCCCGAAAAGCAGGCGGAAGTGAAATTTTACCCAAAGGGCGGGCAGCGGTAAAATTTCACCGCAAAAGGCGTAGCGCAGATAGAGAGCTCGGCGCTCACAGCTCGCCAGGCGTCTAAAAACTCGCTTTTGTTTGCGTTTTGAAGCGAATTTATCGCGGATACTTACGGGTCGCTTCATGTTTTGGAGACCGCCCCGTCCATGCGCGTTGTGTGCGCATTGTTAGCGGCGTGGCTAGCCGATGCTATAGCACACGCTCAAGACCGGATCGGGCGTCGCGCGGAATATTCGGCGCGAGCCGTAAGCAACACCGATCGTGCAGGCACGCAAAATTCGAGCGGGCGATTGCAGGGCGCCCCGACGCGATAGGGCTTGATTTCGCGCGCTTGCGGTAAGTTGCGTCGAATTTATGCGAGGTTTGGGCGAAATTGTTCGGCGTGCGTTGCGAAATTTAAAGCGCGCGGCGGTTGTAGAACCGAGATGCCGTAGCGGCCGCAAAACCACGACGTCTCGGCGGCTGCAGAAGCAAGACGCCGCGACAAAGAGTGCCTTTTAGGCATGCGTAGGTCTCGTTCGTCGCGCCAAGCGACGGGGCGAGCAATAAAATTTGGAGCTAAGCTTGGATCTACTAAATATCGTAAATTTAAAGAAATTTTACCTACGCGAAGATCGCAGCAAAAACGTCGTTTTTGAAAATTTTGATCTACGAATTGACGATACGCCGCGGCTCATCAGCCTCGCGGGCCCAGACGGCGCAGGCAAATCCACACTTTTAAAGCTCATCTGCGGCATCATCGCGCCCGATTGCGGCGAGATAAAGTTCGCAGGCTTCATCCCTAGCGGCGAAAATAAAGAATTCGTCCGCGCAAACGGCTATATGTCGCAGAGCCTGGGGCTTTACGAGGAGCTTAGCGTCTGGCAAAATTTAAACATCTTCGCAGGCCTAAAAGGACTTGATCTAAAAAGCGGCGAGGAGTATCTGCGCGGGCTTTTGCGCCGCGTGGGGCTTTTGAGCTTTAAAGATTACGCCGTGGATTCGCTCTCCGGCGGGATGAAACAAAAGCTTGGCGTTGCGTGCGCGATTGCAGCTCGTCCGCGGCTTTTGGTGCTCGATGAGCCCACCGTCGGCGTCGATCCGCTCTCGCGCAGCGAGCTGTGGGCGATCGTGCGCGAGTACCTGGATCAAAGCGGCGCGAAATGCATATTTTCGACGGCGTATTTCGACGAGGCGGCGGATGCCGATCTGACGCTGATCTTACTCGGCGGCAAGATCATAGCGCAGGAGCGTGCCGCAAAGATCACCGCGGCGCTGCGGGACCGCACCTTTCGCATATGCAGCGAGGATTATCAGAGCCTGGCGCGCCGCCTTATGTTTAAGACGCAAAGATTTTTAAAAAACTCCCCGCTCATCGATATCTGCCCCAGAGACGGCAGCGTCGATCTGCTAAGTGAAGAGCCGATAAGCCTGCGCGATCTACAGGAGTTTTTAAACGCGAGCCTAAGCGGCAGCGACGAAAATGGAGGCAGCGAAAGCACGGAGCGCGAAAACGGAGGCGACGAAAATTTTAAAATTTCAAACGAAAGCATGAAATTCAACGAGGGCATTAAATTTAACGAGAGCGAAAGCGCTAAATTTAAACTGAGCCCGCGCGAGGCGAGCCTAGAGGATGCGTATATTTTTTTAAATAGAGCCGAAATCGGCGCGGCAAACTTCGGCTACGAAAAAAGGAGCTTCGATGCGGCTCAAACCGTCATCAAAGTGCGCGACGTGAGTAAAAAATTCGGCTCATTCACCGCCGTGGAAAATACGAGTTTCGAGGTCAAAAAGGGCGAGATTTTCGGCCTTCTGGGCCCAAACGGCGCGGGTAAGACGACGACCTTTCGCATGATCTGCGCGCTTTTGGGGATGAGCGGGGGCGAGATCTCGGTCATGGGCGAGGATCTGCGCTACGCCAAATCATCGATCAGATCGCGCATCGGCTACGTCTCGCAGAAATTTTCGCTTTATAAAAAGCTAAGCTGCTATCAAAATTTAGAGTATTTCGGCCGCAGCTACGGCATCGGCGGAGTAGCGCTGAAGCGGCGCATAGAGGAGCTTTTGAGCGAGTTTGGCTTGCAGCGGCTGCGAAACGAGACGTGGCAAAACCTGCCGTTCGGCGCGGGGCGCAACCTCAGCATGGCGTGCGCGCTCATCCACTGCCCCGAGATTTTGTTTCTCGACGAGGTCACCAGCGGCGCCGATCCGCTCTCGCGCAGGCTCTTTTGGAACCGCATAAACGCGCTGGCGCGCACCGGCGTGAGCGTGGTCGTGACGACGCATTTTATGGAGGAGGCGGAGTATTGCGATCGGTTTTTGATCCAAGATCGCGGCAAAATCCTAGCGCTAGGCAGCCCCGACGAGGTCTGCGTGCAGCACGGGCGGCGGCTTAGCGTGCAGCAGGCCTTCATAAACGAGGTGCAAAAATTTAGAAGCGAGGCGGGCGATGAGGGCTTTTGATCTGAATTTTGCGCGAGCGGCTAGGATTTTTGATCCGAATTTTATGCGAGCCGGGCGAAAAGCTGCGCGCCCGCACGGTAAAATTTTAAGCGGCGAAAGGCTCTTGCGGGGCGATGAAATTTTAAACGGCGGCTGGATTTTGAGCGACCGGGCTTTGAACGTCGGTAAAATTCCAAGCGGCGGCGGGATTTTTAGCAGCGGCGAAATTTGGAGCGATAGTAAAATTTTAAATGGCGGCGAAATTTTGAATGAGACATCGCGCAGCAGGACACGGCGCAAATTTTGTAGACGGATACTGCGCGAGCTCTGCGTCAAAGCGAGCCCGCTTCATCTGCGCCATAAATTTCAAAGCGCGAGCAGCTCGCAAATAGATAATAAATTTAAAAGGGCGACCGCTCTGCAAACAGATCGCAAATTTAAAATGGCGGTCAGTCTGCGAGTAGCTTGTAAATTTAAAACCCTGATGCAAAAATTTTATCGCGGATATTGCGCCGCCGTAGAGCTTTTACGTCAAAAATCTAGCAGCGAGACCGTGCCGCGCAACTGCTTGAAATTTCAAAGCTCGCCGTATGCGCTCGCGCGATTAAAATTTCAGGGCGCGATGAGTAAAATGGGCGCAGGCAGTCGGTCTGCACTGCTAAAATTTCAAATCTCGGTTGCCGCACTTTCGCAATTAAAATTTAGGGGCGCGCCAAATGCGACCCCGCGGCTAAAATTTCAAAGCGCGATAGTCGCCGCATTTGCGCGATCAAAATTTAGAGGCTTACCGCAAACGGCGCAGTTTCGCAAAATCCGAGCACAGGGGCAGGGCGGATGAACTTTACCTTTTTAAAAATCCTCGTAAAAAAGGAATTTGCGCAGATCGCAAAGGACCGATCGGCGCTCGTGATCGCGTTTTTGATGCCGCTAATTTTGGTCGTGATCTACGGATACGCGATGCGAATGGACATAAAGCCCGTCAAGGTGGGCTTCGTAAGCGATCTGGGCTCAAAAATCGAGCGGGATCTGCTCGACGGATTTTTGGGCTCAAAATACCTGCAAACCCGCGTTTACACGGACTTAGGGAGCGCGAGGAAGGATTTTAGGGCGCACGAGATCGAGAGCATTTTGTATTTTGATCCGCGCTTTGCGGCCAAATTTCAAAACACCTTGAGCGGGCTCGGCGG
Organism: uncultured Campylobacter sp.; assembly: GCF_937997535.1. GTDB lineage: Bacteria > Campylobacterota > Campylobacteria > Campylobacterales > Campylobacteraceae > Campylobacter_B. The sequence goes on along the minus strand of NZ_CALKTT010000075.1, from coordinate 638 downwards.
CGCAAGCGGCGGCATAAATTTAAACCTCTCTATCGACGAAAGCTCCTTCGCGGGCGGCGCAAGCGATATCCAAAATACTAGCGGCGGCGAAAATGTCCGTCCGCTTGAGGACAGAGGCGCAGACGCCGGCACGGAGAGCGGCATAAACGCCTCCGCAGGCGGTGCAAGCGGCGAGAGTTTGCACCGCAACGGCGCGGAAGCGGGTAGCAACGCAAATTCTTTTGGCGGCGGCATTGGAGTAGATACCGGCAGCAGCGCAAGCGACATAGGCGCAGATCAAGGCGGCGTAAATTTAATCGGCGGGGCAGGCGATACGAATGTAGGCCCTATCGACGGCGCAGGCGATATCCGAAATACTAGCGGCGGCGTCAATGCGAGCCCCTCCGCTAACGGCGCGGGTAGTGCAGGCGACGCTATAAATAACGGCGACGGAGCAAGCGGTGCAGGCGACGGAGCAAGCGGTGCAGGCGGCAGCTCAAGTAATGTAGGCGGCCCAAATGGTGCAGGAGGCGGCGCGAGCAGCTCGAATAAAGACGGCGCCGAAATTTTCCTTATCCAAAACGCCACGCAGTCGCAGCTTGCGCTTCTTAGCTATGTTTACGTAGCAGGCGTAATCGAGCAGGTTTTGGCGCAAGATT
>NZ_CALKTT010000074.1 GCF_937997535.1 uncultured Campylobacter sp. | reverse complement strand
GGTCCCAAAAGGCCAAATGAGGCTTTTTATCCAGGATAAAACCGATCCGCTAAATTTGAAAGAAAAGCGCTACGTCAGAGTATCTTGTCAGCAGTGCGAGGACGCACCGTGCGTGAACGTCTGCCCGACTAAAGCCTGTCATAAGGACGAAAAAACCGGCATCACGACGATGAATACCGACGACTGCATCGCCTGTAAATACTGCATCGTCGCCTGTCCTTACGACGTGCGCTTTATAAATCACGAAACAAGAGCCGCAGAGAGCTGCAACTTCTGCTTGGATACGAATTTAAAGGACGGTCACGAGCCTGCCTGCATCGAGGCGTGCAGATACGAGGCGATCGTATTTGGCGATCTAAACGACGAAAACTCGCATATCAGCAAGCTACTTCGCGTAAAAGACAGCCTGCGAATGCATCCTGAGTGCGGCACGAAGCCGAGCCTTCGCTATATTCCTGCGGTAAAACTAGGGGTGTGATATGAACGGAGCCATAAATTTCACTGCGACCTTCTCGCACGGCGTGGAGTGGGGCTGGCCGATCGCGGTCTATCTTTTGCTAGCGGGTATGAGCGGCGGCGCTTTAGTAGTCGCGATCCTCGTTAAATTTTATAAAAAGCAAACCGCAAGCACGCCGCTATTTAAAGCTGCGTCGCTGCTATCTTTCGTAGCGATCTTGCTCGGTATGGTTTGCCTCGTAGCCGATTTGGAGCGGCCGCTACTTTTTTGGAAAATTTTGATTAATTATAACTTTACCTCGGTTATGTCCGTGGGCGTGGCGGCGCTTTGCGTCTATATCCCGCTTAGCTTCGTAACTTGTCTTTATGCGTTTGAAGATTGCCTTAGAGAGTTTTTGACGCACAATCTTAGCTTTTTAAAAGGCCTTTTCGAGCTTGTGATGAAAATTTTAAACGCACTTCGCCCGCTACTTCTTGCGCTTACGCTTGTTTTTGCGGTCGCGATCTGCGCCTATACCGGCTTTTTGATCTCGGTTTTAGTTAGATTTCCTATCCTTAATACAGCCGTTTTGCCTGCGCTTTTCGTGGCATCTGGACTATCTGCCGGCATCGCAGGCTCTAGCCTGATAGCCGCGCTTTTCTTTAAAGCGGAGCTGCACGGAGGCGATCTAAAAACTTTACACGCGGTCGAATGGCCGGTTTTGGCGATGGAAATTTTACTAATCGGCATGATTTTCGTTTCGCTAATAACGGGCAGCGACGTACAAAAAGCCGCGAGCGTCGCCTTCAGCGAGGGAATTTACGCGCGTCTTTTTTGGCTAGGCGTCGTAGGCGTTGGTTTTTGCGTACCGCTCGTTTTAAATTTCGCACTGGGCAAAAAGATCGCTCACTCTGCGTTTGCATTCTACGCGAGCGCGCTTGCCAGCGTGGTTGGGGTATTACTTCTTAGAATGTTTATACTATACGCGGGACAAACTTACGATATAATAATGTAAAACTGCGGAGGGTTAATGAGCGCGCTAAAAATATTAAAATTTTTCATCTCTTACAA
>NZ_CALKTT010000073.1 GCF_937997535.1 uncultured Campylobacter sp. | reverse complement strand
CGTAGCGCCGCTGCGTGATGATGGCGCTGGAGCTACTGTCGGAGTGGGTGTTGGCATAGGTTTTTAAAATTTCGCCTATCTCGCGCTCTACGGGCTCGTAAGCAAGCCCCGAAGCCGCGAAATCAAAATAATGCACGCCTTGTTTTAAGATGATATTTTTTCGTATTTCGTCTAAGCTTAACATTCGCGGCCTTTAAAATTTAAGTGATTAATTATAGTGAAATTTGGATTAATTTAAGGCTTTCGTGAATAATTTGCGCCTTAGCCAGCGCTCATAAAATAACGCGGCGCGGCGGAGAAATCTAGCTGCAAAACCTCATTAGAATGGATTTTGCGTAATAAAATTCGGCGAGCAAATTTAATGAGCTAATGCCTGCTGATATAAAATTTAACGTAGTAAAATTTTACAAAATGAAAATTTTACTACGACTTTTATTACGATCGCGCTGCGATACGTAAATTTAAAAGCTCCGCACAATAAAATTTCGGCCGCCAAATTCTATATAGCCGACAAAATTCCACTATGCCAAATTTTAAAAATTATAAAAATTCGGCTCCGTAAGATTTTGCAAATTTCGAAATTTTTAAAATTCTGCGAGCTCTCTTAAACGCATGGATCGCTCACAACCCCATCATCGAGCCGGCGAGCCGCTACCGTATCACGAAGAGCGTATTTTGCGGATTTGTTCTCAAGCTGCTCGCGCGGCTATGAAGTGCGCTTTGCGCCTATTTGCCGATAAAATTTTTCTGCAGCCACTCCATTGCTTTTTCTTCGCTTTCAAATCTACCGCTTTTGGCGACTTGAAACTGTCCCTCATAGAAGCGAATTCTAATACCGTCTTGGACGCTATCTACCTTGATGCGCGTGATCCTGTCTTTGTTTAGATAGGTTCGTTCGTTTAGCTTTACAAACATCGTTTCTCCTTTAAATTTAATGGTTTTTATCTTTCGCTTTACTTGCGTCTTTCTCGCCCTCTTTTTTCAAAAAAAGCTCCTTAAAGCGCTCGTTTGCATAGTTTTCTATATCGCTTTGCAGCTGCTTATACGCGGCGATCAGCTCATAGGCGCGCGCATTTAGCGTCGTACCTGCGGCATTGCCACCGCCTTGCTTGGTGCTAAAAAGCTCCTCTTGCAGATTTTTTTGTAAAATTTGTAGATGACTCCAGCACTTTTTATAGTTCATCCCCAAAACCTCGGCGGCCTTAGAGATGGAGCCCGTTTGAGCGATCACGTCCAGCACTTCGGTTTTGCCCTTGCCGAAAATGAGCTCGCCCTGCGCATTTTCGATCCAAGTTTTTGTTTTTACCCTCATTCTTTTGCCTTTCTTCTCCTTAAAGCAGCCCAGCTGACAATATTTCACGTCTATGCCGTGCTCCTTAAGCGTAGAGCGCACCGTATCGAACCCCACACCGCCGCTAGCTACGGCGCGGGCGTCACGGCAAAAAATCCGTCTTTTCTCATCCAAAAGCGGATCTAGCTTTTGCAGTGCTTTTATGCTGCCTCCGCTACATTGCAGCTTGCCGAATTGACCGAGTTCGCAGCGATCTATCCGTATCCCTTCGCGCGCCGCGAGCTCTCCTACTACGCCCGCGTCCACGCCTAATTTAGCGGCGATCTTAAATGCCGCGCCGCAATCAAGCTTGCCGCTTGGATTTAGTAAATTTAAAATCAGCCTTTTGATCTCGCTTGCTTTTTTATCGTCTATCTTGATATCTATCTCCATGCCGCCTTCTTAACTCAAAATTCTCTCTTCGCCGCTATAAACGTTTAAATTTTCGCCGCGCGCGAAGCCGCAAAGGGTAAGATCAAATTTACGCGCGATCACGACGCCGAGGCTCGTAGGAGCCGTACGCGAAACAAGCGCGCTAACGCCGCTCATCACGGCTTTGGCGACCATTTCGGAGCTTAGCCTGCCGCTTACCAAAAGAAGCGAGCCCTGCGTATGGCACCCCGCCAAGACCGCCTTGCCGACCGATTTATCGATGGTATTGTGTTGGGCGATATCCTCGCCGATAAAATACTCGCCCGCGGTAAAGAGCTTTGCGGTGTGCACGCAGCCCGTCATCTCATAAAGCTCGCACTGCGTGTAAAACTCGCTCATCAAATTTAAAATTTCATTCTTATGAAATTTAGCGTCCGAGCGGACTTTGCGCGCCGCCATCGCTGCAGGATCGATATTTGCGGTAGAGCTGCGCCCGCAGCCGCTAATGATGACCTTTTCGGCATCGAAGCTATTTAGTCGCTTTTCGTTTATCTCGCCGCATACATTCACGCTAAGCCCGTCGGGCGCGAGCTCGATGCTTTTTATACCGCTTGCGTCCGAGATCAAATTTTCGCTCAGCAAATATCCTACCGCAAGCGCCTTTAAATCGCTCGGAGTCGCCATAAGCGCACCGAAACGCTTGTCGTTTAGTAAAATTTCAAGCTTAATCTCGCGCACCAAGATATCGCTTACGATCCTTCTTTCATCACCTTTAAATTTAACTATCTCCGCCCTATAAATCGGCTCCATAGACCTTCCTTGTTTGAATTTCGCCCGTATCGTAGTGAAATTTTGCTTAAATAGCCTTAATTCGCCGAAGTAAAGCCGTAGTACTGAAGCAGCGTGCGTAAATTTAAATCGCTCGCATTTTTGAATTTAAAAAATCGCGTGGAAAATTCCACGAGCCGCTCGCACCGTGCGCGCAAGCGGCTATGAAGCGCCCGCAGAGATGAAATTTAATCAAATTTTGCCGCTACGTGCAGCCGCGATGAAATTTCATCTATGTAAAGCGGGCGGAGCTTGCCGCCCAAACTACCTATGCACCGGCGATAGATAAGGTTTCTCGGAGTGCATCGACATCTCGTTTTGTCTTCTGAACTCGATAAACTCGCTCTCGCTAAGCTTTCTGATATTTGCGATCGTCATTTTTAGCGGCGGGATACCTGATAGCGGATCTAGATCGCCCGCATGCACGAGCTCGTTGCCGTCGGCCTCGCTGTAATGGAAGGTCGTAAATATCGTGCCTTCTTTCAAATCCGGATTTATGCGAAGCTTCGCGGCGATCTGACCGCGCTTATTTTTGACGAGCGCATAGCAGCCTTCGGTAAGCTCGCGTTCGCGTGCGATGTCCGGGCTTACCTCGATGAGCGCGCCTTCTGCGCCCGCGCCGTACTCTAGCGCGCGGCACTCTCTCGTCATCGTGCCCGTATGGTAGTGATAAACCTTGCGCCCAGTCGTAAATAAGCACGGATAAATTTCATCCGGAATCTCGCTAAGCGCGCCGCTTCCCACCGGATAATCATCAGGAATTTTCATCTTGGCTCTAAAATCCGCCTCAGCTTTAGCGCGCCCCTCTTTATCATCCACGTAAAGCACCGGCACCATTCTAAATTTACCATCAGGCAGCATCGATTTATGATCTGCGTAAAGAACCGGAGTGCCCGGATGATCTTCGTCTGGGCATGGCCAGCTGATGCCGCCTAGCTTATCTAGCCTATAGTAGCTAATACCGCCGAAAAATTTAGGCATTAATGCACGCACTTCGTTCCAAATTTCTTCCGCACTTAAAAAATCAAACCCTTCAAGTCCCATTCTTTGTGCGATATTGCAAACTACCTTCCAATCAGGCTCTACGCCAGGAGCCGGCTCGCTTGCCTTGCGCGTGCGCTGGACGCGACGGGAAGTGTTTAAAAAGGTACCGTCCTTCTCGCCCCATCCGGCAGCAGGTAGTACGACGTCGGCCTTCTGTGCGCTCTCGGTAAAGAAAAGATCCTGCACGATAAAGCAATCCAGATGGTGCGTTGCATGCACGAAGTGCTCCGTCCAAGGATCGCTCATTACGGGGTTCTCGCCGTAAACGTAGAGCAGCTTCAGCTCGCCGCTATCCATCTTATCGGGAGCAATCGTAAGCTTAAAGCCTGGAGTTGGATTTAGCTCGAAGTGCCATACTCTGCGCGCCTGCTCCTGAGCGTAAGCGGAATTTACCGCGCCTGCCGGGATGACATTAGGTAGCGCGCCCATGTCGCATGCGCCCTGGACGTTGTTTTGACCGCGCAAAGGATTTACGCCTGCGCCTCTTTTACCTAAATTTCCCGTCAAAATAGCTAAATTTGAAAGCGAAAAGACATTTGAGGTACCGTCGCTAAACTGCGTGATACCCATCGTGTAGCAGATCGCCGCTGCGCCTGCTTTAGCATACATTCTAGCAGCTTCGATTACGAGCTCTTTTTTCACGCCGGTCTCGCGCTCGAAGCGCTCAGGTGTAAAGTCCTTAACCGCTTCTTTTAGATACTCGTAGCCGTGAGCGTAGTTTTTGATAAACTCGTCATCTTGCAGATTTTCAGCAATGATAACATTCATAATGGTATTTAGCGTCTTAATGTTCGCGCCCACCGGGATTTGCAAATAGATATCGGCTTTTTTCGCCATATCTGTGCGCTTCGGATCTACGACGATCATCTTGGCGCCGCGCTGGAGCCCGCGCTGCATCTGCATAGCGATGATCGGGTGACACTCGCTCGTGTTGGTGCCGATGAGTAAAAATACGTCCGTATCGGTAGCGAATTCGACCAAATCGTTCGTCATCGTTCCGTTTCCTAGCGTGTTGGCAAGACCTGCCACTGTAGGAGCGTGTCAAAGACGGGCGCAGTGATCGACGTTATTGCTACCCTGAGCGCGGAAAAATTTCTGAAAAACGTAGTTGTCTTCGTTATTTGAGCGCGCCGAGCTAAAACCCATTATTGAGCTTGGGCCATATTTAGCGACGGTCTCTTTAAATTTAGACGCTACAAAATCATAAGCCTCTTCAAAGCTTACCTCCTCAAGCTTACCGCTTCTATCAAATACTCCGTTTTTCTTACGGATCATAGGTTTGGCAAGGCGTTTTGGAGAGTTTACAAACTCCCAGCCGAACATCCCTTTTAAGCATAGCTCGCCGTCATTTACGTGGTGGGCCTGCGTAGGGCGCGCGTTTACGATCCTGCCGTCTTTTACGATAAGATCGATACCACAGCCGGTGCCGCAGTAAGGACAAGTCGTTTTGACAATCTTTTCTCTGGACTGCATAATATTCCTTTCAAGAATTTTGGTTTGCACGGCTATTATACTTTCTAGATTATAAAAGAAATTTTAAATTAGTGAATTTTTTTAAGCAAAATTTAAGCAATATGCAAATATCGCATATTAAATTGAATAGTTAAATTTTACGCTTTTACTTCGGTAATAGCGGCGTTTTAGCGCAAAATTTATCGCTTATCGCAAAAGACGCTTTTTAAGCTAACTTTTATAATTTTAATAGAATTTTGAAATTATATTACGCTCCGTTTTATTTCAAAGCACGATTAAATTTTTATGAAATTTTAATGCTAATTTATCGGTATAATATATTAATTTAATTAAATGAAAATCTATATTAAAATTTATCAAAAACTCGCTGTCCTGATAAAATTTAAGCCACTAAATTTAAAATTTATAAAATTATTATCTTATATCTGAAATCTATGTAGAAAAAACCTTGATTTTAATCTAGACTAAGCCGTTTTTTTATGCTATTATCCAAAACATTAATAGAAATTTACATTCTAAACGAAAGGTTAATCTCATGGATAGACGAGACTTTATAAAAAGCTCTGCAGCAGCGGCTGCCTGTAGCGTTGCGGGCATCAGCTTGCCTAGCGGACTAAGCGCTGCGGACGAAGCCGAAAAAGGCTGGCGCTGGGACAAGGCGGCCTGTCGCTTCTGCGGCACCGGCTGTGGCATCATGGTAGCCACCAAAGACGGCAAGATCGTAGCGGTCAAAGGCGATCCGTTAGCGCCTGTAAATCGCGGTCTAAACTGCATCAAAGGCTATTTTAACGCCAAGATCATGTACGGCGCCGATCGCATTACCAAGCCTCTTTTGCGCGTAAATTCCAAGGGCGAATTCGATAAAAAGGGAAAATTTATCGAGATCAGCTGGCAAAGAGCGTTCGACGAAATGGAGAAGCATTTCAGACGCGCCTATAACGAAGGCGGCCCCGAGGGCTTTGCCGTACTTGGTAGCGGTCAATACACGATCCCGGAAGGTTACGCTGCAGCAAAGCTAGTAAAGGCGGGCTTTCGCTCCAATAATCTCGATCCTAATGCTCGCCAGTGCATGGCCAGCGCCGTCGTAGGTTTTATGCAAACCTTCGGTATCGACGAACCTGCGGGCGTTTTCGACGATATCGAGCTAACCGACACCATCATCGCCTGGGGCGCGAATATGGCAGAGATGCACCCTATCCTTTGGTCTCGTGTCTCCGACCACAAGCTTCGCAACCCGGACCGCGTAAAAGTTATAAATCTCTCGACCTACTCTAGCCGCACTTCAAACATCGCCGACATCGAAATTATATTCCGTCCGAATACTGATCTTGCGATATGGAACTACATAGCAAGGGAGATCGTCTACAACCACCCGGATATGATAGATGAGAAATTTATTAAAGAGCACTGCGTATTCGCTACAGGCCCTGTGGATATCGGTTATGGCCTACGAGAAGATATAAATCATAAAAAATACCGCAAAACCGAGCTTGACACCGCGGCTAAGCAAAAATCCAAAATTTTAAGCAAATCCGAGGGCGTTACCTTAGCATATCTGGGTATGAAAGAGGGCGACGTACTCGAAAACAAACACTCTGACAAATCGGATGCTCACTGGCTCATAAGCTTCGAAGAATTTAAAAAAGCGCTGGAGCCCTACACGTTAGAATTTGTAGCGCCTTTAGCTAAGGGTGACGAAAGTGAGGATTTAGAGGCGTTTAAGACCAAGCTAAAGCAGCTGGCAGATTTTTATATAGAAAAAGATCGCAAAGTAGTAAGCTTTTGGACGATGGGCTTTAATCAGCACTCAAGAGGAACTTGGGTCAATGAGCAAAGTTACATGGTGCATTTCCTTCTTGGCAAGCAAGCTAAGCCCGGCTGTGGAGCGTTTTCGCTTACCGGTCAGCCTAGCGCTTGCGGCACGGCTAGAGAGGTGGGCACGTTTTCTCACCGCCTACCTGCCGATATGGTCGTGGCAAATCCGGCGCACAGAAAGGTTTCCGAAAAAATTTGGAAACTCCCCGAGGGCACGATAAATCCGAAACCGGGTGCGCACTACGTGCAGGCTCTGCGCAATCTCGAAGACGGCAAGATAAAATGGCTATGGGTGCAGGTAAATAACCCATGGCAGCAGATCGCCAACGCAAATCACTGGATCGCAGCGGCGCGCGAGATGGATAACTTCATCGTAGTAAGCGATCCGTATCCGGGACTAAGCGCAAAGGTAGCTGATCTAATCCTGCCAACCGCGATGATCTACGAAAAATGGGGCGCATACGGCAATGCCGAGCGCAGAACGCAGTGGTGGAGACAGCAGGTCCTTCCTGTGGGCGACGCGATGAGCGATACGTGGCAGATGCTAGAGTTTTCCAAGCGCTTCAAACTCAAGGATTTCTGGGGCGAGGTTAAAGTAAATGATAAGCTTACGCTTCCAAACGTATTAGATAAAATTTCAGAATTCGGCTATACGCCAGAGACTACACTATTTGAAGTGCTCTTTGCAAACAAAGACGCTCAGGCTTTCGCGGCAAAAGATCCGATTATGGCAAGCTTCGATAACTCTGAAGTAAACGGCGACTCACGCGGCGTAATCGGCAGCGACGGCAAAGAATTTAAAGGATATGGCTTTTTCATCCAAAAATATCTTTGGGAGGAGTACCGAAAATTCGGCACCGGTCACGGACACGACCTAGCCGATTTCGATACATATCACCGAGTGCGCGGTCTTAGGTGGCCGGTCGTAGACGGCAAAGAAACGCTTTGGCGCTTTAACGCCCAATACGATCCTTATGCTAAAAAAGCGGCTCCGGATAGTGACTTTGCCTTTTATGGCAACGCCAAAGCAGCGCTTCCTAGTGGCGATCTGAAATCCGCTACTTCAGGCGAAGAAAAAACAAGCCTTGCCAATAAAGCTAAAATTTTCTTCCGTCCATATATGGATCCTGTAGAAGTGCCAAGCGAGGAGTATCCTTTCTGGCTATGTACGGGTCGCGTGCTAGAGCACTGGCATACGGGCACTATGACTATGCGCGTACCGGAGCTTTATCGCGCCGTACCGGAAGCAAGATGCTATATGAACGAAGCCGACGGCTCCAAAATCGGCGTGCAACAAAACGAAATCGTCTGGATTGAGTCGCGCCGCGGCAAGGTAAAAGCGCGCGTGGACTTCCACGGACGTAACATTCCGCCGAAGGGGCTTATTTTCGTGCCGTTTTTTGACGAGAAGGTTTATATCAACCGCGTCACGCTCGATCATACCTGTCCGCTTTCAAAAGAGACCGACTACAAAAAATGCGCGGTTAAAATTTACAAGGCGTAAATTATGAATAGGCGTGAGGTCTTGGGTATTCTTTCTTTAGCTGCGGGCGTAGGCGTTTTGGGGCTCGGAGTCGCAAACTCCGGCGAGCACGCTAGACTCCGCCCGCCCGGAACTATAAGCGAGAAAGAATTTCTTAGCAAATGCCTAAGGTGCGGACTTTGTGTCGAGGCGTGCCCCTTTGATACGCTTAAGCTTGCGAGCTTTTGCGATCATGCTATTGCAAACGGCACGCCGTTTTTTATCCCGCGCGAAATTCCGTGCTATATGTGCGACGATATACCTTGCCTCGCGGCCTGTCCTAGCGACGCACTAGATAAAAGCCTGGTAAGCGAAGACTCCAAGCTTAACGTGCGTCTATCCAAAATGGGCGTTGCGGTCATAGATACCGAGCATTGCATCGCTTACGCCGGTATCCAATGCGACGCGTGCGTGCGAAGCTGCCCCGTAATGGACAAGGCGCTTAGGATCGATTATCGTCACAACAACCGCACCGAAAAGCACGCCCTACTCGTGCCCGTCGTAGATAGCGACTACTGCACGGGTTGCGGTAAGTGCGAGCATGCCTGCGTCACGAAAAAGGCGGCTATCAGCGTCGTGGAGCGCGAGCGCGTCATAGGAATTTCCAACGACAACTACGTCAAAGGCTGGATCAAGGGCGACGACGCGAAGCTAAAGGATGCAGATACCAAAATCAAGCTTGATCCGCAAAAAAGCAGGGACTACTTAAACGAGGACGATCTAATGGAGGGGGCGAGGCAATGAAATATACTATTTTAAGGCGTTTGAGCCAAATTTCTATTCTAGTCCTTTTTATTTTAGGAAATAATTTCGCCTTCAAAGCCGCGAGCGAAAACGGAGTTTTATCAGGAATTCTAAAGGGTAATCTAAGCTCGTCGAAACTTTTCGGCACGATTAATCTAAGCGATCCGTTTGCGACGGCGCAGATGCTGCTAGCCAGCTTTTCTTTGGGCGCTACGGCGGTTGTCGGAGCGCTTATCGTAGGAGCATTTTATGCGCTTATAGCGCCGCGAGCATATTGCTCATGGGTTTGCCCGATAAATTTACTAACCGATCTTGCCGCGTGGCTTCGTAAAAGACTCGGCGTGCACACCAAAATTTTAAACGTAAATCGCAAAGCTCGCTACGTCCTAGCGGCGCTAGCGCTTGTTTGCAGCGGAGCTTTCGGCTTTGCGGCGTTTGAGAGCGTAAATTTTATCTCGCTTTTCGCGCGCGCCGTCATATCGCTGAGTGCCAGTGCGTTTGCAATCGCGCTACTGATCGTAGTTTTTGAAATTTTCGCGGGCGATCGCACTATCTGCTCGCGGCTATGCCCGCTCGGCGGATTTTGGGCTGTGCTTAGCTATTTTAGCGTCATTCGCGTTCGCCACGAGGTTGATAAATGCACGATGTGCGGCAAATGCAAAATGGTCTGCCCCGAAGTGCAGGTACTTAAGATGGTCGGACGCGAAAACGGGCGCGTTAGCAGCGAGTGTATCAGCTGCGGACGCTGCATCGACGTATGCGACGACGATGCGTTAAATTTTAGTATATTAGGAGTGAAAAAATGAAAAAAATGGTTTTAGGCTTGGCTCTTGCATGCTGTGCGGCGCTCTTTGCCGCGGACAAGACGGCTTCTATAGATGCCGACAGCTTGGGCTTTATAAAAAGTGTGGACGAATCGGCGCAAAATAAAAATTCCCTGCCCGATTTCAAATATAGCGAGGATGCTCCGGGCGCCGCTTCGAAAATCGAGCGCAGCTTCGAAAACGCTCCGCCGCTCATACCGCACAGCCTAGACGGGCTAGTGCCGATCACAAAGGATAACAATATGTGCGTAACCTGCCATATGCCCGATGTCGCTAAGGATGTAGGCTCTACCCCGATTCCAAAAAGCCACTTGGTAGACTTTCGCACAGGCGCGGATCTAAACGGCACGCTAGCCGAGCAGCGATTCAACTGCACGCAATGCCACGTACCGCAAGCCCAAACCAATCCGCTAGTGAAAAATAATTTTAAGGCTGATTTTAGCAGGTTTAGCGACGCAAATTCCACTTCTAATCTCATAGATACGCTAAATCAAGGTGCCGAGGTTGAGTAGGAGCGCGAGATGAAATTTTTACCATCGCTGCTACTTTGCGCCTGCTTCATCTATGCCGGCAACGGCGTTGCAATACCTAGTGGCGCTGTGGGCATAGATGCGCCTGCAAAGATCAAACACGCTAGCTTCATACTAGAGCTTGACGCAAATGTCGCGGTGCTAAAAAATCTAGACGGCGAAATTTACGCAGGGCTTGACAACGGCAAGCTCTATAAAATCACCATTAACTCTGCGGAGAGTTCCATGCAAAATTCTGCCGCCAGGCAAAATTTTGCAGATCAAAATTCCGTCACAAGCACAAATTCCAATGCGGCGCAGAATTTCAATGCAAAAGCAAGCGTAAATTCCACGGGAGATTCCACCGCAAATTCCGCTGCCGTAAATTCTTTAGAAAATTCCGCGAAGCAGAATTCTGCCGAGAATTCTACGGCATTAAATTCCGCTCGGAATTCCGTGCCGAGCGTAATCTCCAAGACTCTAATTTTTGCCCTGCCCTCGTCCAAAAATTACCTAGACGAGCCGATGGGCGCTACCATATTCGACGTTGATAAACTAGGCGAAAAATACGCATTTTTGTATAACGGCGACGCGTTTGAAAAGATGCTGGGTGTGTTTGCGGGCGGCAAGATCACGCACTACAAGCTACCGATGACGGGGATTAAAAACGTCTATTTCTACGACGAAAACACCGTGATTTTGCTAGGTCTTGGTAGCGAAATTTTATACTTAGACCTGTCTAGCGGCAAGGTAAGCTTCGAGCAAAAGCTCACCATCGCGTCTTTGGGCGGCAGCGCCTACGACCGCGCTAGCGGGACGCTACTAATCTCGTGCGAAGGCGGCATCGTGTTTTATTTCGACGTGAAAGCGAAAAAGCTTATGAGCCAAAAATCCCTGCACAAGGACGGGATCTACTCCGTGGCGCTGCTTGGCGATCGTATGATGAGCGGCTCGAACGACAAAGAAAGATCGTGCTACTACGAAAACGGCGATTTCGCTAAATTTTATAACGCCCATTTTGCAGTTTTTGCCGTGGCGCTAAGCCCCGAGCTGGGCGCTTTCACCGTAAATAACGGCGTGCGCGTAATCGATAAAGCAGGCGAGATCGTCCGCAGCATTGAGCTGGACAACGACATCATCAACTATCTGCTTTTCGAAGGAGAGTATCTAGTGGGCTCGGGATACAATAGATATATCTACTTTTGGGAGTTAAAATGAATATTTCAAGCGTCGTAATCTATCTGAGCGCAAATGCCGACGTAGCGGCGTTTCGCAAGCAGCTGCAAAGTATCGGCGGCTGCGAGTTCGTCGCATGCGAGGACCGCAAGGCGGTAGCCACGATTAGCGCAGAGAGCTTCGAGAACGAGATCGCCGCATTTCGCGCGATAGAAGCCATAGAGGGCGTAAGCGAGGCGATGATGATCTACTCATACTCCGATCTGGACGCAGATATCGCCGCGGCAAACTCCGACAACGGCGAGCAGATAATGCGCGAGCTGGACGAAAAAGACCCGAGTCAGATCAAATACGGCGGCAAGGTGCGGATCTAAATCGCCGCCACCGCTCTATTGGTGCTTTTCGCTTAAATTTTGTTATTTTTGGCAGTTTCTGCACTACTAGGTAAATTTTCCTTATAAATTTTATCTGCGCCCACGGAATTTGAAATTTTCAAACTCATCTTTGTCACTTCTAGCCTGTTTTTGTATCTCTAGCCCGACGCCGCTTTTGCACCCTTAGCCGATTTTTAAGCTTTTGATACGCCGCCTTGTATTCGTCTGTGAAATTCTAATCTGCAGTTAAGCCCCACGATGATGCGAAATTTTAAAAAGCGACGGACGAATTAAATTTATGAAATTTCTGCGCAGCGCTATGCTTTACGTCGCATAAAAAACATGCCGTACCAAATCAGACGCCGCATAAAAGGCGGTGCCGTAGCGACTGCTGTCCGGCGCCACAGCCTATAGCCGCTGCGACGCCCGTTTGTTTGGGATGCCGCTATAAAAAACGGCGGCAGGGGCGCCTACCGCCGACATAAACTACTTCCGCGCGTAGCCTGAGATGCGCCGCAGTAAAACATCGAGCTTAGCCTGGGCGCCATCAAACACGCTAAATTTAGCGCGCATTTACTCTCTAGTATCGCAGCCCTTCGTTCGGTCATGGGCTTTGCGGCGCGCAGAGGGTTTTTAAATTTCAAAACAAGAGCATAAATTTTAAAATTCCTAGGCGTAGGAATTCCGCGCCGAAGCTAAATTTTAAAAATTTATGGCGCGAACGGACAAAAAGCCGCCAGGACATGTTAGGCATTGCGCTTTACGAGCAGCATTTTCATAAATTTAAAAGCGCCAAGCGGCGCAAGCCCTACTCAAATTCTATTTTTTTTAGATAATCGTATAAATTTAGCACCGCAATAAATAGCGTTAAAATCGCGGGTCCCAAGATCACGCCCCAGAACCCAAACGTACTGATGCCCGAAAGCATCGAGAAGAAGATCAGCATCTCGTTGATGTTTGCGGGGTTTTCGACTAGGCGCGAGTTGATAAATTTTATCACGAGCGGCTTTACGAAGCTGTCCGCGAGCGTTGAGATCAGTATCACGCAATACGCCATTATCACGATCGCGCCCGAGGTGCTACCCCCCGCTAGCACGTATAGCGCGGTGGGCACATAGATAAGCGCGCCGCCGACTGCGGGGATGAGCGAGCAAAAGGCGAAAAGCACCCCCATCAGCAGCGCGTCAAACCCGAAGATCCCCGCGATGATCGAAAACAAAAAGCCCTGCAATACGGCGTTGAAGATGGTCGAGTAAAACACGACGCTCATCGTATTTGCCGTCTCGGAAAAGATATAATCGATCTGCGCGGGCTCGACGGGTAGAATTTTTTTGAAAAAGCGCTTGAAGCTCTCGCCGTAGAGGTATGCAAAAAAGCAAAACACGACGATAAGCACCATATCGACGATAAATTTTGCGCTGGACTTTCCAACGACCGAGAGGTAGGAGATGATCTGTTTCGCTAAGCCTGCGACGTCTAGGTTTGCCAAAAACGAGCGAAACTGCGTATCAAATTTTTCAAAAGGCCCTGGCAGCTTGATGTTTAGGCTCTGAACGTAGCTAAGCGCGTCGTTTAGGCGCGCCATATCGAAGCTCGCGGCGTTTTTGGCGATCTCGATCACTGCGTAGATGAAGGGCACGAAAAAAAGTGCGCAGAGCAAAAACAGGCTAAGCACCGAGGCTAGCGTGCGCCTGCCGCGACACAGCTTCGTTACTTTAGTGTGCAGACCCGAGGTCGCCACTGCCATCAGTACGCCGATTGCGATCACCATCAAAAACGGCGAAAACAGATAGATCACGCAGCAAAACATCAGCAAAGTAGCGCCGATAAAAAATATCTTGCTCGTCTTTGCGCGCCCGCTAGCCTTGGCAAGACCTGCTTTCATGCCCGCAGCGGCTCCGGAAGCGGCGGCGTCGCCTAATGCGGAAGCATTAGCCGAGAAGGTTTCATTGGCTTCGGCGGCGTCGCTAAATGCAGCCGCACCAGCAGATGAGACCTTGTCGGTTTTGACCCGGTTTTTGCTTTGATTTTCGGCGGCAGTTTTAGTCCTGCCTTCCGCGGCGTCTAGCGCAGCTGCGCCTGCTTTATCAGCGTCGGTATTTGCTCCGGCGACTTTGCCCGTTTCGGCTATGCTTTCGCTTTGATTTTCGGCAGCGGCTTCGGCTTTGTTTTTGACGACCGCTTCGCTTTCGGCGGCAGCTTTGATTTTAATCTCGGCGTTATTTACAGTCTGATTTTCAGTGAAATTTTGAGCCTCGCCTTTAGCGTTATTCTCAGCGTTATTTTGAGCTATCTTTTCAGCCAGGTCTTCGTTGCGGCTTGGGGCATTATCTTTTGACGTCGGCAAATTTTGTCCTTTTGAAATTTGATGACATATTTTATAAATTTTTTTATCAGATTTCGATTAAATTTTGAAATTTAATCGAATTTACAAGCAGCGTTCTCACGCGTTTTCACATACAGCGCGCTATACGACATGTACACGGATCGTGCCTAATTTATGAAAATAGCGCATAGCTCGAACATACGTCAAAACTAGATGTGTGCTCCTATGCCGCATTCGAGCCCTGCGCGCACCGCAGCAAGACCCCGTCTTGCGCCGAGCTTTTGGCAGAGCTCGGGCTATCTCGCGTAGTGATCGGCGCGCGCGATACGAACGCGCAGGCTGCGTGCGGCTAAATTTGACGAAATTAGCACTTTGGCAGGCAGAGCCGACATGTCGGCGCTAGACGCGCGCGTTGCGCCGCAAAACCTAAAGCTGCGCTCGTCCAATGTGTGGATATACTCGCGTCGCAACTCTTACAATAAGCCCAATGGCAACTTCACGCGGAAAAGAAAAATGTATAGCGAATGCGTCTGCTAGAAGCGAAGTAAAAATCGGTACGATAAACGAGAGTGAAGCAAAAGTTAAGCGGGTGACAGGCTATTTTTTAGAAAATCAATGTACCTTAATAATCGCAAACAACAATCCACGTAGGATAAAAGAATACGAATTTATAAAATAATGAGCACAACGGATGCGAGAATAGACTAAATTTTAACTTTCAATGGAGAGTGAGAATAATAGCCGCCTCTATAGGCATATGAAAGCAGAACTTCGCTCCAGCTTGCGCTGCAGCCGCATTAGCAAGACCATGCGAAAGCGCATCCCTAATAATACCCAACCCGTTACTCATTTTTTGCTCCTTCTTCTGGATTTTTTTAATCAAATTTCTATCTGAAAAATTTATAAAAAATATCAATAAAAGTAGAAAAACTACCCCTTTTAAAAAGAATTTAAACTGTGCGGTCATCAAATATGGTCTTAACAATCTATGATCGAAATTATATTCCTTATATATTTTTCCATCTTTATCTTCAAGCTGTAAAATTTCATTATTACCTAATATATCCGGGCTTGGCTCGCCATAAATTTTGATTTTTTGCCCTTTTAGCTTTTCATAAATATCGCTATCGCTTTTGCTTATTTCATAAACTTTTTTCTTGCCATTTTCTAGTTCTATGTGTATTCGTCCGCCGCTTCCGCGAAAATAATAATAAACGCTTCTTAAAATTCCGGTATCTATCTCAAGCTCATTCAATTGTTTGGGCGACGTATCCGTTCTATAAATAGTAAAAGCGTTCCGCACAGGACAAAAAGCAAACCATAACAGCCTATGCTAGCCACCTGTGCCGGCGGATGCGAAACTCCCCTGATAAAAACACGTCTGTAAAATACATCGTAAAAATAATAGAAGAGCCTTTTTATATATTTTGTTATGAATTTCATAAAATTTCCCTTCATATTCTTTTGGATATTTTATTGAGCCGATAATAAATTTGCTCTAAATTTACAAAATCTCCCGCTTTAAATTTTAAATCTACAGAAACTTTAAAACTAAGCAAAATTCAAAGACCAAACATGCAAAATCGCCACGATAGGGTCTCCGCCTGCGTAGCTATTGGCTCAGCGCCGTGAAGTATAAAATTTCATCCGCCCTACTCCTCAAACAGATTTCTCTCCGCGGTCTTTAGCACGCGACCGAACGTCTCGCGCGCCTTATCGGTTGCGATGCGGCCTTTGGCGGTCTTTTCGATGTAGCCGTTAGCGAGCAGATAGGGCTCGATGACGTCCTCGATCGTGCCCTCATCCTCGCTAAGCGCCGCCGCGATCGTGCTAAGCCCCAAGGCACGGCGCTTAGCGTCAAATAAAATTTCCAAATATTTTATATCCATCTCATCAAAGCCCTGCTCGTCCACGCCCAGCGCCTCAAGCCCTTCGCGCGCGCGATCGTGCGAGATAGCGCCCTCGTCGCGCACCTCGGCAAAATCGCGTATGCGGCGCAGTAGCCTCAGCGCAATACGCGGAGTACCGCGAGAGCGGCGCGCGATCTCGGCGCTGGCATCTGCCGCGCTTTCTTTTCCGAGTTTGACCGAAGCGATCTGCACTATCCGCGCAAGTTCGGCGTGCGTGTAAAACTGCAAGCGAAACTGCATGCCGAAGCGATCCCGCAGCGGCGCCGAGATCATGCCCGCGCGCGTCGTGGCGCCGATGAGCGTGAAGTGCGGAATGTCGATCTTGATAGTCTGCGCGGCGGGACCCGAGCCGATGATAATGTCGAGGCGGAAGTCCTCCATCGCCGAATACAGCACCTCCTCGATCGCCGGGCTTAGACGGTGTATCTCGTCTATGAAAAGCACGTCGCCGCTTTGCAGGTTCGTTAAAATCGCCGCCAGATCGCCCGCCTTTTCGATCATCGGCGCGGCGGTGACCTTAATGGCGGCGCCCATCTGAGCGGCGATGATGTGCGCTAGCGTGGTTTTGCCGAGCCCCGGCGGCCCGTAAAAAAGCACGTGATCTAGCACGTCGGCGCGCTTTTTCGCCGCGGCGATCGCGATAGCGAGGTTCGATTTGATCTTCTCCTGCCCCACGTAATCCTCGAAGCTCGACGGGCGCAGCGAGTTCTCCACGCTCTCATCGAGCTGCATCTTTTCGATCTCTACAATTCTGTCCATAATCTCTCTTTAATCGTTTTTAAAATTTTAGCAAGTGTAGCGAAAAATGGCTAAATTTTGACAATTTTAAAGGGACGGATCTTTGCGAGCGGAAATAAAATTCGCGGCGCGGAATTTTACGGTACGCGCTTAGGGCTGGGGTTAAAAAGCAGAGCACCCGTCGCGAAAGACTGCGGAATTTTAGCGCGACGTTTTAAGACTATACTCATGCCGCTACGCCCGCTATGCCTTAAGTGTGAAATTTTGTCGTAGCGGCTCCCAAACAGCGCGTGGGTCGCTAACTGCGCTAAATTTTACGGCGCGGAATTTAGTATGTAGAATTTAAGGTTTTAGGCGTTCGCGAGCGGCGGTGCGAAATTTGAGCGCATAGAATTTAGCGGCAAAATTTAGCCGTTTGAAAATACTCGCATGGTTTTACGACGCGAAATTTGACGCTTGGAATTTTGCGATATTAAATTCAGCGTCTGGAATTTTGCAGCGAAATTTTGCGACGAAATTTTACCTCGTAGAATTTTAAAAAGAATTTCGCTTTTGCGGCAGCGAGGCTTTAAATTCTACGCTTCAAGCTTTGCGGCACGCAGCCGTCTAGAATTTTATCTCGCGTAATCGGTCAAAATTTCGCAAGAAATTCTGCGTAGAATTTTATGCAGAATTCTGCCTTGCGCGGCTAGGTAAAATTTCGCGCGACATTTCGTTTTTCAAGACGACTTAGAATTTAGCACGGATTGTAAAATTTACCGCTAAGCTCAACACAGCTCGTGCGATTAAATTTAGCCGTGCAATCTCGCGCCGCCTTATCGATCGCGCCCCAAATTAAGACGCTAAATTTTTCCTGCGCGAGCCTAGTTCTACAAAACGTGCTCTTCGATCAAAACGCTCTTATTATTATCGCTGCTACAGAACGCTCTATATGAGCCGGACGTTGTGCTTTCGAATAAAAATACTACGCCGTCGCTTTCAAATTTTTTCGAGCAGCCCTTGGCGTGCAGCTTGGCAAGCTTCGGGCTATCAGGGGCATAAAACTGATAGCTATCGGTGAAGTGCTCCACGTATCGGTAGGTGATCTCCGCCCAAGGCACCCCGCTATCGCCGCTTCTATTTAGCACGATGGTTCTAGCGTTTATCGCCGCGAGCTTTGATTTTAGCTCTGCAAACGTCTTTTTGTCCCAGCCGATGAGCTTTAACCCCTCGCCGATACCCGGCGCATTATTCCTGAAAATGGAATTTGAATAAAATTTTGTCTCGTTGCCGTCCAAATCGATCCAAATATACTCATCGCCATAAGTGCTCTGGATCGTAACGCGCAAATTTTTAGGGAAGTTGCGACCTGCAAAAGCTAACAGGTCTAGAAATTTATCACGATTTTGCTCGTAATTTTGCATTAACGGGGCTTTATCCAGCTCCATATCATCTTTATCAAAGAAAGAATTAAACGCAAAAAATACCGCCAAAATCGGCAGTACCTTTACGCAAAAGAGCAAGCCCAGAACTACGGCTATGAAGGTTTTTAAAGCTTTAGCCAAATTTTCTCCTTAAATTTTATAAGCCGTTTAGGTCTGGCGGCTGACTTATGCCAGAATTCTACGGCTGCGTGCGTAAAATTTATCGTTTGCAGCGTATTTTAGAGCTGCGGGCGCGAAAGCGTTCATGAAAAGCGTTCGTGCGTTGCAATCGGCGAAAGAAATAGCGCTCGCATGCAGAAGCACGCAAACTCTCGCACGGCGCCCCCGTATAAAATACCGCGCAGAGTATTCGCCCAAAGCGCCTGCGATCTCTCGCACTAGGTAAAGCGCTCGCAATCGTTCGCGCCGAATAAATTTTAAGCGGCGCGAGCTGGCGAGCTGTTTACGTAGTTTGCGACGCGCGAAAACGAAGCATTGTTTTAAGGCAAGCGGGGCTTTATCGCTGGAATTTCGGCGCGTAAATTTTAAAATTTAGCCCAAATCTCGCTACTGCTTGTATTCAAACTCCTCACTCGGAAAGCTCCCCTCTTTGACTTCGCGCGCGTATTCGCGCACCGCGCCTTTTACCAGCTCGGCGCCGCCTAAATAACGCTTGACGAATTTCGGCCGAAACTCCGTGAAAAATCCGCACATATCGCTCCACACAAGCACCTGTCCGTCCACGCCGGCGCCCGCGCCGATGCCGATGACGGGCACGTCGGTACCGAGCGCCACTTGATTTGCGACCGCGGAGATCGTGCCCTCCACCAGCAGCAGCACTGCGCCCGCCTCGACAAGCGCTCTAGCGTCGTTTAAGACCTCGCGCGCGCCCTCTTCGCCGCGCCCGCTTACCTTGTAGCCGCCCGTAAAGCGCGAAAACTGCGGCTTTAGCCCGATGTGACTCATCACGGCGATTCCGTTTCGATTAAGCAGCGCCACGGTATCTGCCATATGCGCACCTCCTTCGATTTTGACGGCGTCGCAGCCGGTGTTCTCATAGACTTTGGCGCAGTTTTGTAGCGCGAGCTCGGGCGTCGCGCACGAGCAAAACGGCATATCCACGACCATATACGCTCGCTTTAGCCCCCGTCTTACGGCACATGCGTGATAGGTCATCTGCTCTACGCTTGCGCCCAGGGTCTCGGAGTGCCCGCCGAAGCTCATATTTAGGCTGTCGCCTACGAGTACCATATCAACCTCGTCGTCGAAAATTTTAGCAAAAAGCGCGTCGTAGGCAGTGATCATCACGATCTTTTCGCCGGATTTTTTCATCTCGTATAATTTAGAAAGCGTGATTTTTGACATTTTGGATCCTTGATTTAGTTAAAATTTAAACGCAATTCTAGCATAAGCCGAATTTGACATTTATAAAATTTTGAAGTAAAATGCGCGCGCATTCTTTCGGGGGTGACTTGGCTTCGACGGGAACGGATGGGTCAAGGCTGCATGTCGCTTTGGATACAGCGTATAAAATCCAAACTAAATTTAAACGCAAACAACGTTAAATTTGCTCCTGCTTACGCTAAAGCTGCGTAAGTCCAGTCGAGCCCTGCTCCGCGCCGATACTATCTAAGCGCGGCGGCGGGTAATCTGCGATAGCGTAGCTCTGCGGCGTGACGAGCCGTAGGGTGAAATCCTAGTCTTTGCGCCGGCGGATCGTTTTGGAAAGTGAGCGAGCCTGCGCGAGAACTTCACTTTTGCTAAACATGTAGAGGCTTTGGTCGTTTGTTTTCGGACTGCGGTTCAATCCCGCACACCTCCACCAATTATCTATTTTTAAATTTTAATCACTTCTTTTAGTTGCATTTGGTTTTTGCGCGCAGGCACCTATCTTAAATTTTAGTCGTTCCAGCCTCTTTCATTTTTATTTTAGATATAATCTTTTCCGAAATATTAGGAGTCTTATTAGGGGCTTTTTCGCATTAGGGGTTTCTCATATGAACAAAGGCGTATATTTTGCTAAAATTCGCCGGCGGGAGCGTCAAAAGCATCAAGAAGTACAAGACGCGATACAAAATATTATAGAAGAGAGGAAAAAGAAATGAATAAATTTGTTATGCTGTCATTGGCATATGTTGCTTTGCTAGCGGGGTGCAGCCTAAGTAATCGCTTTTTTGCTCCGAGTACGAATGGATATAGAACTGCCTGCGGTTTTATTTTTCATGACTATATACCTCATGATAAACTTTACGTACCGAGGAACCTTGAGGATTTTTTAGATATATATTCAAGAGCTAAAAGCCAAAAAAGCGGTGAATATGAATATAAGCTAGTAGAGACTTTATCTCACTATTATAATGGCACATCGACTATGGTTCCGATAGAATCTTGTAACGATAAATGGTGTAAAATTTACTATCCTTGCGGCGATACGGAGTATTATGTCAAGAAGGATGAGATAGAGCAACTTTGGCCTAACGGTCAAAAGACTTGGGGATCTAAATAAAAGATAGAGCGCATTTTAAGTAGGCGGAGCCACAAATAAAATTTCGATAAAGGAGAAGAAACAGGATGAGAGCTTCGGTATTAATATTCGCCATACTTTCTATGGCAATACTTGGTGGTTGTAAGAAATATTTTATATACAACCATTTTATTACTTATGGGGAAAGGGGCGACTTCTATACCAGTACTTGCGAAATGCGCTCCGGAGGTAATTATCCTATAGGCGAAGAAAAGCTTTATCAGCTCAAAACCAGGGATGGCGTAAGGGCTTCGATATATATAATAAGAAAGGGAAATTTTATGGCCGCAAAAGTTTTGGATGGAGTAGGCGGCATCCTCCCTATCGAAAGCTGTGGCGATGAGTGGTGCAAAATTTACTATCCTTGCGGCGAAAGAGGGTATTTCGTAAAGAAAGACGAAATAGAAAAATGGCAATGGCAATAATCTTATACTTAAAAGGAGCGAATTGTGTCATTTATAGATGAAGATTACGTAAATATCGTACCGCAAGATCTGCTAGAGCGCGGTATACGCTTAAGGGAGGGTATGGAATTTATGGAATCGCTTGGAGATTTGACGATGTAATGGAGGTACTAAAAATCGCAAGAGATAGAG
>NZ_CALKTT010000072.1 GCF_937997535.1 uncultured Campylobacter sp. | reverse complement strand
CGCGTCCGAGCAGAAACAATCGCACCGCTTGTTCGGCGACGCGGGCTAAATTTTGCGTTGCGACGGCGGGCTCCATCGCATGCTCAAGGCTCATCGGCTCGTTTAAAACGCTGAAAAACGCGCCGATGCCGTGCTCGTTGCAGCCGCCGGCACAGGGCGAGACGCAGCCTGCAAGCGCGATGACGGGCACGCCGTAGCGCGCGGCGATCTTCGCCACGCCGCTTGGAGTTTTACCCATACGGCTTTGGAAGTCAAGCCTGCCCTCGCCGGTGATGATCAGATCGGCGCCCTGCACGTCGTTTTGCAGCCCGATCTGCTCGGTGATGATATCGATGCCGGGCCTTAGCTGCGCGCGCAGGAAGCTTACGAAGCCAAAGCCCAGTCCGCCTGCCGCGCCCGCGCCCTTTTCGCTGCAAAGCTCCTTTCCGAGGCTCTTGCTTACGACGCCCGCAAAGCTTCGCAGCCCCGCATCCAGCGCCTCTACTGCAGCTTCGTCCGCGCCTTTTTGCGGTCCGTAAACATGCGCCGCGCCGCTTTCGCCGAAGAGCGGATTATCCACGTCGCAGGCGATGAGAAACTCGCTATCTTTGATGCTTTGCGGCACGTCCGCGTCCGAAATCGCCGCTATTTTGATCAAATTTTCGCCTGTGCCCGCAAGCGTTTCGCCGCGCGCATCCGTAAATTTAAAGCCCAAAGCGCTTAGCATGCCCGTGCCCGCGTCGTTCGTGGCGCTTCCGCCGATGCCTATGATAAACTTTCGCGCCCCCTTGCTTGCGGCGTGCAAGATCATCTCGCCAAAGCCGTAGGTGCTTGTTTTTAGCGGGTTTCGGCGCGATTTTTCGATGAGCGTGAGCCCCGATGCCGACGCCATCTCCAAAATCCCGAGCTCGCCCGCAAGAGCGTAGCGCGCGGTGATCTTTTCGCCGAGAGGGTTTTGCACGGCTAGCTCTTGAAATTCGGCTCCGAGCGCGTCGGCGAGGGCTTCGACGCTGCCTTCGCCGCCGTCCGCGATCGGCCTAACTACTACCTCGTCGCAGAGCTTTTCGATGCCCGATTTTACGGCGTTGCCCGCTTGCAGCGAGCTAAGCGAGCCCTTAAATGAATCGATCGCAACCAAAACTTTCATAAAATTCCTTTCAGACGGGGCTCGCGCAGATCTTGCGAAAGCCGCTTTTTAATTTGGTATTTTAATAAATTTAGCCCTAAATTTAGCTTTGAGGAGTTTGTGCGTCGCCGCACTGGTAAATGAGGAAAATTTTAAACTGCTGCCGTTTTAAACGGCAAGGCGCGCTCGTGCGGTAAAATTTAAGCGGCGAAAGAGGAGCACTCAGGCTCGCAGAAAATTTTAAAGCAAAAAAATAGCTCGCTCGCCCGCGCAGTAAAATTTAAAGCGCGAGGGCGGGCTTTTATTGCCCTAAATTTAGAGCTGTTTTAAATTCAGAGCCGCTATATCAAAAACAGCGACAAAACCCACACGCTGATCATACCCGTAATACCCATAATTAGGGTTAGCATTGTTTGGGTGCGGTAGCCTTGCTGCGGGTTCATCT
>NZ_CALKTT010000071.1 GCF_937997535.1 uncultured Campylobacter sp. | reverse complement strand
AAGGTGAAGCCTAGCCTATCTTTTCCATCGCCTTGTTTTTAAACGCTACGGGATTAGCGATAAATTGGAAGCTAACCGCGGTGCCGCCGGTGCCCCGCACCACTATGGTGCCGAATTTTAAAATTCGCCCCAAGATACTCTGCATTACGGATATGCTTTCGATTTTTTCATATTTTAGCTCCACCGTTTCACGGCTAATAAGACCCTTTTTGCCGATTATACGTTGATTCGTGATAGCGAGCTCGTTTGTTTTTAAAACAATAAACCCGTGAATTAGCGCCGCTATAAAACCGCCAAAGCATATGAATGAAAGTCTATCGTCTTTATTTATGATTCCAACTATCGCGGGAATCAATATGACGATAGCGGAGATAAAAACCGCCCAGTAAATTTTGGCTTTAGCAATCACATTTTCGCTATTTAGAAGGTTAGACTCTACGTAACCCATAAATATCCTTTAAAAGAATTTTAGGCTTAAATTATATCCCCGCCTCATTAATCTTGACTTAAATTTTATGCGGCGGCAGCTCGTGTAATGCGGATTGGGCAATCGGAATTTGTGCGTAAATTTAGATTAAATTTTACTTTGTCGGCTGCGAAATTCAGCGCAAAATTTATGGTTAAATTCTGCGCACTAGGCTTTTAAAATTGTAAATTTAGCGCAGCGAAATTGCCCCGCTTGTGGCCTGGCGATCGCCCTATGTCGCATAAATTTTATCAAAGCCCTAAGGCTTAATGAAGCTCGCAGGGTAAATTTATAAATGCACTAAATTTTATCGCAATACATTTGAAATTTTTAGCGTGCGATATGCAAACTCGCTACGGTTGAAGCTCGTCCGTACGAATATAAAATTCGTTAGCGCAAAGTGCGAAAAAGTGGCTAGCGTGCGCAACGGTGCGAAATTAAAATTTAAACTCGCTAGCCTAATTTGAAATTTTATAGCCGCCCGCTCTAAAATCCGAGCGCTTTTTGAATCGCGAGCGTCTGCGCTACGATGCGCTCTAGCTGCTGTAGATTTAGCATATTCGGCCCGTCTGAAAGCGCGTGAGCGGGATCTGGGTGCGTTTCGTAAAAAAAACCGTCCACGCCCACGGCCGCCGCCGCTCGCGCGAGATACGGTACGAAGCGCGAGTCGCCGCCGCTCGTAGCGCCGATACTAGGCATCTGCACGCTGTGCGTAGCGTCGAAAATGACCGGCGCAAACTCGCGCATAATCGGCAGCGAGCGCATATCGACGATCAAATTTCCGTAGCCGAAGGTACTGCCGCGCTCGGTGAGCCAAACGCCGTGGCGGCGTGCCAGATCGTGCATCCCTTCGCCGCTCGGCTGCGAGGCGTTTTGCGCGGCACTTATCGAGCTGTCTTGCGCGTTGCAAGTATGAGAGAAGTTTGGCTGCAAAGCGCTTTGCGCTTCGCTTTTGTTATCGCTTTGTGCGGCACAAGGTGTAGCCGTACCTTTAGCAGCATTTTCAGCACCGCTTTTAGCGCCGCAAGTATGAATAAAATTTTGTGCGTCCGATCGTGCGCCGCAAGAATTTTGCGCGCCTAGTGCCGAAGATCCGCTATCCGCACCGCCTTGGGCGCCGCTTTGCGCGCCGCAAATTTCGGCATCGTCGTAGCAGGCGCTGTTTTGAGCGGCCTTTGTATCGCTAGATGCCGCACCGCTTTGCGGAGTATAAGCCCGTGCGCTGCGGGTTTGCAGCACCTTTTCGACGCTGTGTTTCATCGCCTGTGGCGATAAAAACTGACCTTTTTTGATGTTTACTACCGCTTGCGTGCTGGCTGCGGCGACGAGTAGGTCGGTTTGGCGGCACAAAAACGCAGGTATTTGCAGCACGTCGGCGACGCGCGCGACGGGCTCTGCCTGGTAGCTTTCGTGGATGTCGGTTAAAATTTTATAGCCGAACTTTTCCTTTACTTCGGCTAAAATTTCGCAGCCGCGCTGCAGCCCCGGGCCGCGGAAGCTTGAGATGCTGGTGCGGTTGGCTTTATCGAAGCTGCTTTTGAAGTAAAATTCCACCCCGCTCATTTCGTTAAATTTGCGCAAACTTTCCGCAACTTGCATTATCAGCTCGCGGCTTTCGATCACGCAGGGTCCTGCGATCAGTATCATGAAATATCCTTTTTTAAAATTTGCACGATTTTAGCGAAATTTTACTAACTCTTAATAGGGCTTGCCGAAAAATTTCTCGTAATGCTCGTAAAAGCGTTTGTAGTAAGGGTTTGAGTAGCGTTTTCGCATGCCGTAGTTGTAGCACTCGATCGTGTCTTTTATATTTTTATTTTTGGCGTTCCAGCATTTGCGCAGGATCTTGGCGCATTTGGTGAGGTTGTACATCGGGTTGAATATATAATCGATCTCATTTTGGCTGAAATTTACGGCGTTTAGCTGCCCAAGCCCTACGTCGATGCTAAAGCCATCCTCGTACAGGTACTTTGCGATCTGCACGGCGTAAATTTCGTTTGCCGGTATGATCGTAACGACCCATTTGCTGGAATTTAGGCTATAGTTGCTCGTTTTGATGCGGATATTTTGATTGCGCAGACCTGCGAAATAATCGGCGTTTGCTTTGTTTGTCAAAAAGGAGATCGTGTAGGGCTCGAAGTCGCTTTCGATTTTGACGATAGTGTATAAAATTTCAGGCTTTACCCCTTCGTTTTGCGCTACTGCGGCGATGGCGTTTACGATCTCGTTCGGCGAGTAAGCGGGGGCTTGAAGCGCTAAAAACAGGGCGAAAACCAACTTTTTCATCTAAATTTACCGAGCCTTTGATAAAATTTTATGTCGCAAGTATAGCACAATTTCAGTCTTTTCATCATTGTTTAAGTGAAAATTAATCGTATTAGATATATAATCACATTTCTTTTTTAAACCCAAATGGTCGCTTAGCTCAGCTGGTAGAGCGCCACCCTTACAAGGTGGATGTCGCAGGTTCGATCCCTACAGCGACCACCATTTTGAAATCATTGGATTTCATACTTCTTTGAGCACTTGCGCTGCGAGTGTGATTTTTGGTGCGACGGTAGTTCAGCTGGTTAGAATGCCGCCCTGTCACGGCGGAGGTCGTGGGTTCGAGCCCCATTCGTCGCGCCACTTCTTACGATGTCTTGCTAGCTCAGTAGGTAGAGCATCTCACTTTTAATGAGGGGGTCGTTGGTTCGAATCCAACGCAGGACACCACCCACCAAATTTTCCCCCTATTTTTAGTTTTTTGATTTTTTTAAAAGCCCTTTTTTACGGCTTTTTCA
>NZ_CALKTT010000070.1 GCF_937997535.1 uncultured Campylobacter sp. | reverse complement strand
AAGTGATCGAGGTCGAGCGAAATTTGATAAAAGACGCGCGGCTGTTTTTGCGAAAAGCGGGCGTTGCTGAGCTTAGCTACAACCCGTACGATTTTGCCGCGGGCGAGTGGGAGGCGCTAAGCAAAGGGCTTGGGATAAGATTTAAGGCGCGGGCGAATTTTTCGCAAATTTCGCGCATAATAAAATCAGAGGATGAGATAAAAATTTTAAAGCAAGCGGCGCAGCTAGGCGCGGAAAGATTTGACGAATTTGCCGCGTTCGTGCGCGCCGAGGGCGAAGGCATGAGCGAAGAGGAGCTGTTTTTTAACGCTGAGCTCATCTTTAAGAAAAAGGGCGAGCTCGCGCTTAGCTTTTCGCCTATCGTCGCGATCAACGAAAACGCCGCTAAAGCGCACGCTCTGCCGAGCAAAAAGCGGCTACGTCGGGGCGATTTGCTCCTGCTTGACGCGGGGGTTAAATTTAACCGCTACTGCTCTGACAGGACGCGCACGGCGTGCTTTGACGAAAATTTTAACTTCGGCAAGGAGCAAAATTTTAAAAACGCCAAGCGGCAAGAAATTTACGAAATCGTAAAAGAGGCTCAGGCCCTTGCGATCGCGGCGGTTATGCCCGGCAAAAAGGCGCGCGAGATTGACGCGGCGGCTAGGGATTTTATCGCCGCTCAGGGTTACGGCGAAGCGTTTTTTCACAGCACCGGACACGGCGTCGGAGTCGATATTCACGAGCTTCCCTTTATCTCAAAGCGCGAAGATACCGTACTAAAAGAGGGGATGGTCTTTAGCGTGGAGCCTGGGATTTACTTGCCCGGCGAGTTTGGCGTGCGCATTGAGGACGTCGTGGTCGTGCGCGAAAACGGGGCTGAAATTTTAAGCGAGTAGACCCGATGAATGTGCGGCTTGAGAAAAACGGATTTTACGAGTGCGCGGACGCGCTGTGCGTCGTAAAAAGCGCCGTTTTTCCGATGAGGCGCTGCGAACGCGAAAATTTTAAAAATTTATACCTGCTCGGGCTCGGCGGGAATTTAGGAGATGTCAGGCGACGCTTCGAGCGATTTTACCGCATTTTACAAAGCGACGCGCGCTTTTTCGTAGCGCAAAATTCCTTGATTTTAAAAAACAGACCGTTTGGTTTTTTAGATCAGCCCGATTTTTTAAACGCCGTAATGCTCGTGCAAAGCTCTCTGCCGCCGCTTACATTACTCAAAATCATGCAGCGCGCAGAGCTACGATTTGGACGCAAAAGAAGCTTCAAAAACGCGCCGCGCACGCTGGACGTGGATATTTTATATGCAAGCGCGAAGGTGCGTGCCTGCGAGCGGCTGATGCTGCCGCATCCGGGTGTTTGCGAGCGCATAAGCGTGATTTTGCCACTTGGAGAGATGAAATTTAAAAGAGGACTGATATGCAAACTAAAATCGTAAATTTTTTAAGCGCCAAGGGCGGAGTCGGCAAGAGCGTGATTGCAGCAAATTTCGCCGAAATTCTAAGCGAGCAGGGCTACCGCACGGCGATCATAGAAGCGCCGAATTTAAACAATCAAGAGATCATCTTAAACGCTTTGCAAAGAAAGAGGATTTCGCTACCAAGCGCCGTCGCAGTAAAAATTTCGCAAAATTTAACTCTCGTCTCGCCTGTGGACGGCGCGGGCGAAAACTCCGCTAAATTTATAAGCGAGCTGAAAGAAGCGGGAATTTTCGATTTTATTTTGATCGACGCGGGACTTGAAAATTTAAAAAGCTTTGCCCAGATTGCGGATCACAACATCGTGCTGTGCGCAAACGAGCCCTGCGCGATCAGTAATACCTACGCACTTTTAAAGACGCTCGGGGCGAGCAAAAAAGAGATTTTGTTTTTGCTAAATTTCACCGCGAGCGAGGAGGACGCCGTGATGATCTACGAAAATTTAAAGGCGGTCGCGCAGAAAAACATAAGCGAGCTAAATTTCAAGCTACTGGGCTTCGTGCCGTTTTGCAAAGACGTCGCAGAGTGTGCGCACAATCGCGTACTTTTCAACTCACACCGCCCGTTTTCGCCCGCTACCATCGCGCTTAGACAGAGCGTCTCGCGATTTTTAAGCAAGCAGGGCTGCGAGCCGATCGATATGAGCGCTTACCGCGGCGTCGGCGGATTTTTACGAAAGCTTAGCAACCTAGTATGATTTACGATAAGATTTTAAATCACGTAAATTCTACTATTTTAAACGGAATTTTAAAAATTTAATGCTATTCTTAAAGCTAAAATTTTAAATAATATACACAAAAGATAGATTAATCATGCAGTTGAAAGAAATTTTAAAAGACATCAAAATCGCCCGCGACAATCTCAAAAACGTGGGCAAAAGCGCCACGATCTTCGGCTCGGCGCGCTTTAGCGAGGACAACCGCTACGTAAAAGACGCGCAAAAGCTCTGCGAAGGGCTCGCCGATTTAGGATACTCGATCATCACCGGAGGCGGTGGCGGCATTATGCAAGGCGCCAACCGAGGCGCATTTGCGAGAGCAAGAACGCACAGCGTGGGCTTTAACATCATGCTGCCGTTTGAGCAAAAAAGCAACGGCTTTTTGACGCAGGGGGCGAAATTTTCGGCATTTGCACCGCGCAAAGGCGCTCTCATCGAAAACAGCGAAATTTTCGTCATCTTTCCTGGCGGCTTTGGGACGCTGGATGAGTTTTTTGAAATTTTAGTGCTGGTGCAGACGGGCTTTAAACGCGCACGGATCTATCTTTACGACGAGGAATTTTACGCGCCGCTAATGGAGTTTTTCCGCACTTCGCTGCTAAAATCTGGCGCGATAAACGAAAGCGATCTGCAAAATTTCAAGCTCTGCGACAGCGTGGATGAAATTTTGGCGGATGTGCGACGCAAGGAGAACGAATGAAAATTTTAGTCGCGATGAGCGGCGGCGTGGATAGCTCGATGTGCGCGAAGCTGCTGCAGGACGCGGGGCACGAGGTACAGGGCTGCTATATGAAGCTGCACGCAAAGCCCGGCTATCATGAGGCAAACATCGCCAAAGTCCGCAAGGTGGGCGAGTTTTTGGGTATAAAAATCCACATTTTGGATCTGCAGGATGATTTTAATCGCGATGTTTACGAGCCCTTCGTGCAGGCTTATATAGGCGGTCTTACGCCGAATCCCTGCGCGCTGTGTAATCGCCGCATAAAGCTCGGCAAGCTCTTGGAATTTGCGCGCGAGCAGGGCTTTGAGCGCCTAGCTACCGGGCATTACGTCCGTATCGAGGATGGGCTTTTAAAAGCCGCCGCAGATCTTAGCAAAGATCAGAGCTATTTTTTAGCAAACATCGATCCCGCCGCGCTTGAGTTTATGCTCTTTCCGCTTGGAGGGATGTATAAAAAGGACGTCAAAGAGGCTGCGCGCGCCTATACGGAGCTTTCGCAGATCGCTTCTGCGAGCGAAAGCAGCGAGATCTGCTTTGTGGACACCACCTACATCGACGTTTTAAACCGTCATACGGGTACCAAAATGCCAGGCATCGTGCGCGATCGCGCGGGCAACGCCATCGGCACTCACGAGGGCTATATGCACTACACGATCGGCAAGCGCCGCGGTTTTACGGTGCACGGCGCGCATGAGCCGCACTTCGTGCTAAGCATCGACCCG
>NZ_CALKTT010000069.1 GCF_937997535.1 uncultured Campylobacter sp. | reverse complement strand
GGGGGGGGGGGGGGGGGGTATAATTACACATATCTTTTATAAGGAGCAGGAGATGGCGACACCAAAAAATAGAGTAGGAAAAAACGGCGATAAAAGAGGAAGAGCAGGAAGTTATAGAACTCCCGCTCAAAGAGCCGGAGATAAAAAGCGTCGTAAAAAGTAGTGATCTCGCGCCGAAATTGGGTGCAAGATTAAAATTTAAAGCGCTGCGAGCCGAAACTCTCGGCGCTTTAATAAATTTTAAATCGTGCAAACAACCAAATGAATAAAATTTTAAAATTTCATCGCAAGAGAAGTTTATGAAATATGAAATAATCGACGTCCATACCGCGCTAGAGATCGTTTTTAAAAATTTTAAATGGACTTTGCTCATTGGAATTTTGCTGTTACCATTAGGCGTGGGTGCCGTGATTTTAGTGCTTTTGCCGTTTCAAAGCATTTTGATCTACAACAAAAACAAAAGATACCTGATCAATATGCAAACGGGCAAAATCACCTTCCTTAGAAGCGACGTTGAAAATAGCATTGTAGCCGTTTTGCTCTGCGCGCCGTATTGGAATTTAATGCGCAGCAGAACCGTCACGGCAGATCAAATCGAGGATATGCGCTTAGAGAAAAAAGAGGTAAAAAGCGCAAATATTTTTAAAATTTTCCTAGCGGTGACTAAATTTTTTAGGATGAGTTCCAAAAATGCTAAAACAGCTAGATTGGGGCGGCGCATTAATGACATCCAAACAAGATATTATCTCTACGTCTTAGGAAACTTCGGCTCGACGGGATTATATTTTTACGATAAACAAAAGCGCGACGAAGTACGCAACGCCATACGAGAATGCGTGCGTAAATTTAGCGCTAAAAATATAGATAGGAATTTATTCTGAGATGATAATTATAAATCGAATGTTTTCGGGCGGCTATTTGAACGAGAGCTTGGGGCACGAAATCATCAATCTTTTTAAGGCAGACAACGGCAGGCACTACATCTACGTAAATCCTTACGGCACGATAAACGAGGATGCGAAGGATGCACACAAAGTCCTTTTAGTGCGTGCTATCTCGAAACATTGTTTTGAAATTTTAGCTTGCGCTAGCGAGTTAAAGCTTCTTTTGGGCGATGAACTTTTTGTTAGCGGCAGAAAGCGTGGCGCTAAAGAGGAGCTTAAAAGACAATCCGAAATGATTGAAGCACAAAATATCGCTTACGGCGGTGTGCCTCTAAACGAGCTATTTGAAAGCGAAAACGATAGCCCCAATGCGGCGTATATAACATTTGAGACGTCGAATTTTAAAAAACCAAGATTTAAATTTTACATCGTTGATGATGAGAAACTGATAGACGAAACGCATTTTTTAGTGCCATTTAAATTTTTCCTCGCAATCTTTAAAGCAATATGTCCAGGGCGAAAGCGCGCTGGATAAAATTTTCGCGCCCGAGCTTTGGCAAGAGAACGATACTACGAAGCGGATCGGGCTAAATGAAATTTTAAATTTCAAAGCTAAAGAGCAAAATATCTTAGAGATAATCGGCAAGATGGACGATGAGTTAAGCTTTTCAAATTGGATAGTCTATTATTTGCGAAACGATGCGCAGCTATTTTTAAAATTTGCGAGCGAAATTTTACGGCTAAACATAAGCGAGGACGCGCAAATTTTAAGAGAATACAAAAATATAGATATTTTCATAAAAGATCAAAACCACGCAATCGTCATCGAAAATAAGATCAAATCCGGTATCAACGGGATAAGACACGATTTACAAGCGATGCTGTGCGCTCTCAGCTAGATAAATACTCAAAGATTGCCGATCAGCAGGATTCAGGCGGCAGAGCAAAGTGCTTTTTGCTTCTACCTGATTATAGCTATGCAGATAAAGAGTTAGCGAAATTTGATGAGTATGGACGCTATTCGGTCATAAGATACAGCGCGCTTTTGAGATTTTTTGAAGCTTGCGAATGCGGCTTAAAATTCTACGACGAATTCAAAGACGCGTTGCGAAAGCATGCGAGCGAATACAAAAAGGATTTTTATGAAATCATGGGGGAGCGGCTGATTATGATAATTTTGCGGCATAGAGGCTTATCGTCGTAATTTATATTGCAGTGCACAAAAGACATCCTAACATGCATAAATAAATTCCACTATTGATCGATCTGCATAAAGTCCCATATTTCTTAAATAGATTTAAAGCAACATTTAGCTATTATCACGCTTCATTTTTTCACAAAGGAAACCTAATGTTAGAAGGTATCGTTAGAGATAGTATCGGTAAAAGGGCCTCAAAATCCCTAAAACGAGATGGTTATCTAATCGCTAATATTTATGCGAAAGGATTTGAAAATATTAACGCAGCGTTTAAAGTAAACGACTTTATCAAAGCTATGCGCGCAAAAGAAGATCTTCCTTTCGAGGTTAGCGTGGGCGGTAAGACATATCGCGTCATAGTGCAAGAATACCAAAAGCACCCCGTTACAAATACCCTAACTCACGTAGATTTGCGAGTAGTTCAGGATGACGTCGTAAGCAAATATTTAGTGCCGGTTAAGGTAACTGGCGTCGCTAAAGGGCTAAAAAACAAAGGTATTTTGGTGCAATCCAAGCGCCGTATCGCCGTAAAATGCGCAGGCAAAGATCTACCAAACGATTTTACGCTCGATGTGAGCGATCTTGACGTAGGCGATTCGCTTTTGATCCGCGACATTCCGGTAAAAGAGGGCGTCAGCATCATTCTAGACGGCTCGGTAGCGGTAGTCGGAGTTACTTCGGCTAAATAGGGGCGCCTATGATACTGATCGCAGGACTTGGGAATCCTGCTCAGAAATACGCAGACACCAGACACAACGTCGGTTTTATGCTAATCGACGAAATTTTAAAGACGGGCGGCTTTAGTGAGCTTGGTGCGTCTAAATTCCAAGGCGAGCTTTTTAAAAAGGGCTCGCTGCTTCTTTTAAAACCCCAAACTTTTATGAACTTAAGCGGCAACTCCGTGAAGGCCGTGAATGATTTTTACAAGCCCGAGCGCATCATCGTAGTGCACGACGATATAGATTTGGATCTGGGCGCCGTTAAATTTAAAAAAGGCGGCAGTAGCGGCGGGCACAACGGGATCAAATCGATCGACGCGCTAATCGGCGCGGATTACGAGCGCGTGCGTATCGGCGTGGGCAAAAAACAGCAGGGGCAGGACGCGGCAAATTTCGTACTCGGAAATTTTAACGAAAGCGAGCGCGAGAAGCTGAGCGAGATTTTACCCTACGTCGCGCGCGCAGTAGAGGAGCTCATTTGCTCGGATATAGAGCAGATCGCGCAAAAATTTACGATTAAAAAGGCTAGGGTGTGAAGTTATACGTAAAATACGCGGCTCTTTCCTATCTGAAGTATTTTTTTATCCTGCTAATAGCTCTTGAGTGCTTTTACGTAGGCATTGATGTGCTTACCAATCTCAAAGATTTTCCCTCAAGCGCGAATACTGCTCTTTTGTATATTGCTCTAACCGCAGCGGTCGCGCTTAGCTACACGCTACCGCTAAGTCTTATTTTTGCGCTTATTTTGATGGGCTTTAATATGATCCGTAGCAACGAGCTGGTGAGCTTTTATGCGCTTGGGGTTAGTAAAAACGCTCTGATAATCCCTCCATTTTTGATTGCACTTGCAATTACTGCGAGCTTTATAGCTTTAAATTCCACCCCGTTCGCATACGCGCTAAAATTTCAAAAGAATTTAACCGATTTATCGCCTACGGGGGGAGATATGTTTTTGAAATTTGAGGGTAAATATATCTACATCAAAGCTCTAAACGGCAAAAACGCAAATGATATAACGATCTTTGATATAGGGGATAACTCCGTTGCTTCGCGCTCGCATGCAAGCTCTGGCGAATACGCAGGCAAAATTTGGCATCTGCGCGACGTAAATACCACTACTTTACCAGCGCAGCTTAAACTTGGAGGAAGTGGATTAAAAAGTAAGCTTAGCGCGCAGAGCGAGGCGCTTAAGGGCTTTGATCCAAGCTCAATTGCAAGCGTTTATGATACGAGTAATGTATATTCGATCAAGGATGCTTTGCGTTCGATCCGTACCTTTTCGCATCAAGGCGTGAATATCTCCACTATAAAAGCAAGCCTTTATAATATGATATTTTTTCCGTTATTTGCGCCTTTGGCGGTATTGGTTCTGTATTATTACCTGCCCGTTACGGGGCGATTTTTTAATCTCGCGCTACTAAGCTTTGGATTTTTTATCGCTACGCTATGCGCTTGGGGCGTGCTTTTCGTGTTGATTAGGTTTTCTCTCAACGGCGTCATCATCCCAGAACTTGGCATTATCGTGCCCATAACAGCGTTATTAGGCTTCGCGGCATTTTTAGTTTTTAAGCATCGTTAAGCCTTGATTTGTTAGAATGGCGCAAAATTTATCGGTGGAAATTCTATGGATTATTCAAGCTTAGCCCGCAAATACGGCACCCCTTTATACGTTTACGATTTTAACGAGATACAAAAGAATTTCATAGCGCTTAAAGAGGCCTTCGTAGCGCGCAAGTCGCTCGTTTGCTTCGCGATTAAGGCAAGCTCTAATTTAAGCATTTTAAAATTTCTATCGGATCTGGGCAGCGGCTTTGACTGCGTCAGCATAGGTGAGCTGCGCCGCGCTCTGTATATCGGCGCAAAGAGCTATAAGATCATATTTTCAGGCGTCGGTAAGCAAGATGGCGAGCTCGAGTTTGCGCTAAAGTCGGACATCTTGCTAATAAATTTAGAAAGCGAGGCCGAGATGCTGCGCCTCGAGCAAATCGCGCAAAATCTAAATAAGCCCGCTCGCATCAGCATCCGCGTAAATCCGAACGTTGATGCTAAGACCCACCCCTACATCTCTACGGGGCTAAATGAGAATAAATTCGGCGTCAGCATCGAGACCGCGCGCAAGATGTATATCTACGCCAAAAAGAGCAAATTTTTAAATCCCGTCGGTATCCACTTTCACATCGGCAGCCAGCTTACAGACATTTCTCCGATCTGCGACGCCGCAAAGATCGTAAGCGATCTGCTGCGCGAACTGCGAGCCCTTGAGATCGATATAAAATTTTTCGACGTGGGCGGCGGCATCGGCATCCGCTACGAGGATGAAAAACAGATCGTGCTCTACGACTACGCGCAAGGGATTTTAAAGAGCCTAAGCGGTCTAGATGTCACGATCGTGTGCGAGCCGGGGCGCTTCATCACGGGAGCAGCGGGCGTCTTCCTTACTCGCGTGCTTTATGAAAAACAAAACTGCGGCAAGCGCTTCGTCATCGTTGACGGCGCGATGAACGATCTCATACGCCCGAGTCTCTACGGCGCGCACCACGCCATCGAGATCGTTGGCGCTTCGGAGGGTATAAATTTAAACGAGCCCGATGCGAGCGAAGTAAATTTAGGCGGCAGAGGCTCGGATCAAATAAACGGTTCGTGTGCAGATCAAAAAAATTTGAGCGGCGCAAATTTAGCCGCAGCGAGCCTCTGCGACGTCGTGGGGCCGATCTGCGAAAGCGGCGATTTTTTGGCCAAAGGGGCGAGCCTGCCTAGCCTGCAAAGCGGCGATTTGCTCGCGATCAAAAGCGCCGGCGCCTACGGATTTTCGATGTCGAGCAACTACAACACCCGCTGCCGCGCCGCCGAGGTCGCGGTTTACGACGGGCAGGACCGCCTGATCAGAAAGCGCGAAAGCTTTGATGAGCTAATCGCGCTCGAAAAGGATCTCGTATGATCAGCGCGGCAAGACGCTTAAAACATGGCGCAATTTTAAATTTCAAACCCGAGCGCGTAGCGGCTTTAAATTTTAACGCAGCAGCAAGCACGGTCTTAAAATTTAAACGCACCGTCGCTTTAAATTCCGAGTCTGAACGCGCCGCCGCTTTAAATTTCAAATCCGAACAAAATGCGCCTCTAAATTTTACGCCAGAACGAAGCCCAGCTTTAAATTTTAACCGCGCCTCTTTAAATTTCAGATCCCGCTGCGACGAATTTTATCGCGTCTTCTTAGTGCGCGGAAGCTACGGCGCAGCTGTCCTAAGCGATGAAATTTTAAGTTCGCGAGGTCAAAATTTCAAAGCGTGCGACAAAAGAGGCAGCGTGAAATTTCTAAAATTCGCGCCGAAATTTAGGGGCGAGCAAAAGGAGGGTTGTGATGCAAAATATCGATGATCTGCGCGTTTGTATCGACAGGCTGGATGATGAAATTTTGCGCCTTATCGACGAGCGCATGGGGTTTGTCAAAAAGATCGGCGAGCTGAAGCAGACCGCGGGCAGCGCAATCTACCGCCCGGAGCGCGAGCGCTCGATCATCAGCAGGCTGGGCGGCGGAAAGGCGCGAAATTTAAGCAAAGAGGCGATCGAGGCGATATTTTTTGAAATTTTCTCGGTTTCGCGAAATTTAGAAAAGCCGCAGATCGTCGCGTTTTTAGGGCCTTTCGGCACCTATTCGCACCAAGCCGCCAAAAGCCGCTTCGGCGCGGTAAGCTCCTATCTACCGCTCTCAAATATCGAAGCCGTTTTTAAGGAGCTTGATAGCGGCGAGGCCAAATACGGCGTCGTGCCGATCGAAAATAACACCGAAGGCGCGGTGGGAGCGACGCTTGATTGCTTGCGAAAATACGAGGGCGTTAAGATCGTCGCCGAAATTTATATGGATATCCACCACTGCTTTGCGAGCCACTGCGACGACGTAAGCACGGTAGATCAGATATTCTCGCATCCGCAAGGATACAATCAGTGCCTTAAATTTTTAGACGATCACGGCCTTAGCGGCGTTAAATTTACCGCGACCAAATCGACTGCGCTTGCGGCGCAGATGGCAGCTGCCACGCCGCACTCCGCCGCGATCTGCTCCAAGATCGCCGCCGATCTTTACGGAGTGCCGATGATGTTTCAAAAGATCGAGGACAACTCTGCCAATCGCACGCGCTTTTTCGTGCTGAGCGACTTTAAAAACCAAAAGAGCGACCGCAACAAAACGAGCATCCTAGCCAAAACCGACGACCGCCCGGGCGGGCTCGTGGACTTTTTGCAGATGTTTCGCAACGAGGGGATAAATTTAACCAAATTAGAAAGCCGCCCGGTCAAGCTTAGGGATTTTAAAAGCGTCTTTTACATCGATTTTGAGGGGCATGTGGATGACGAACGCGTGGCGCGCGTGCTGCAAAATGCGCAGAAAAACGGCCACGAAGTCACCTGGCTGGGAAGCTATATAAACGGAGGGGAGTGATGAAATTTAACGAATTTGTAGAAAATCTAAGCAATTACGAAGCGGGCAAGCCGATCGAGCTTGTGGTGCGGGAGTTTGGTATCCGCAAGCAGGACGTGCTAAAGCTTGCCAGCAACGAAAATCCCTTCGGTACGAGCGAGGCGGTGCAGGAGGCAATCACGCAAAACGCGGCACGCGCGCATCTTTACCCCGATGATTCGATGTATGAGCTAAAGGGCGCGCTCGCCTTAAAATTCGGCGTAGAGCCGCAAAATATCATCATCGGCGCGGGCAGCGATCAGATCATCGAGTTTGCGCTGCATGCCAAGCTCAATTCGCGCCGCGCGATACTGCAGGCGGGCGTTACCTTTGCGATGTACGGCATCTACGCAAGCCATTGCGAGGCTAAAGTTTACAAAACTAGCGCGCAGGAGCACGATCTGGCTGAGCTTTTAAAAATTTATAACGCGCACAGAGATGAAATTTCGGTCATCTTTTTGTGCGTGCCGAACAATCCGCTGGGCGAATG
Source organism: uncultured Campylobacter sp. (assembly GCF_937997535.1). GTDB lineage: Bacteria > Campylobacterota > Campylobacteria > Campylobacterales > Campylobacteraceae > Campylobacter_B. The sequence goes on along the minus strand of NZ_CALKTT010000069.1, from coordinate 18,417 downwards.
CTTGGATGCGGAGGCGGTGTATGAGTTCGCTCGTAGCGTGGATGAGAACACGCTTTTGGTGATAGATGCTGCGTACAACGAATTTGCGGCGTTTAAAGATGAACGCAAAAAGCTCGATCCAAAATTTTTAATTCAAAATTTTAAAAACGTGCTCTATCTAGGCACCTTCTCGAAGGTTTACGGCCTAGGCGGTATGCGCGTAGGCTACGGCATCGCGCCGCACGCGATCATAAGCGCACTTTATAAGCTGCGCCCGCCCTTTAACATCACGACGCTTAGCCTTGCAGCGGCGGTTGCGGCGCTAAAAGACGAGGCTTTTGTGCAAAAGAGCTTGCAAAACAACGCCGCGCAGATGAGCCGCTTCGAGGATTTTGCGAGCGAGCGAAATTTAGAATTTAGCCCTAGCTATGCAAATTTCATCACGTTTAAACTTAGCCCGCCAATAGATAGCAGCGAGCTTTGCGATAGGCTTCTGCGCCGCGGCATCATAATTCGAAATTTAAAAAGCTACGGGCTAAACGCCGTACGTATCACGATCGGCTCGCAGGGGCAAAACGATCGCGTCTTGGGCGCTCTGGGAGAAATTTTAAGTGGATATTAAAAATAAAAGCCTAGAGGAGCTGCGGGAGCTCTGTGCACAGATCAGAGCGCGCATCATCGAAGTCGTGAGTAAAAACGGCGGTCATCTAAGCTCAAACATGGGCGCCGTCGAGCTCATCGTGGCGATGCACTACGTATTCGACGCCGCGAGCGATCCGTTTATCTTCGACGTGAGCCATCAAAGCTACGCGCACAAGCTTTTGACGGACCGCTGGGAGGAGTTCGGCTCGCTTAGGCAGTTCGGCGGTATCAGCGGCTACACGAAGCCTAGCGAGAGTAAATTTGATTACTTCGTCGCAGGACACGCCTCAACCTCGATCTCTTTAGCCGTGGGCGCGGCAAAAGCGATAAGCCTAAAGCGCGAAAATCGCGTGCCGGTGGTGCTCATCGGCGACGGATCTATGAGCGGCGGTATGACCTATGAGGCGATGAACGAGCTCGGCGATCTGCGCCTGCCCTGCATCATCATCCTAAACGACAACAAAATGAGTATCAGCAAGCCGATCGGCGCCTTTAGCAAATACCTAAGCCAAGCGATGGCGGGCGAGACCTATCAAAAATTTAAATCCCACGTAAGAGAGCTGCTCTCCCACGCTCCGCAAAGCGCGACATATATGGCAAAGCGCTTTGAAAATTCCTTAAAGCTCATCATCCCTGGGATGTATTTTGAGGAGCTTGGGCTTGATTACATCGGTCCCGTGGACGGGCATAATCTAGAGGATCTAATATCGGCGCTAAAGACGGCAAAAAGCGCGCGTAAGCCCGTCGTCGTGCACGCTCAGACGATCAAAGGCAAAGGCTACGACAAGGCCGAGGGCTATTTGGAGAGCTGGCACGGCGTAGGGCCTTTCGATATTCAAAGCGGAGAATTTAAGAAAAAATCCGCCGCCAAAAGTGCCACGCAAATTTATGCCGAAGCGCTTTTAAATTTGGCCGCTAAGCATGAAAACGTCGTGGGCGTGACCGCTGCGATGCCAAGCGGCACGGGTATGGATAAGCTGATCGAGAAATTTCCCCACCGCTTCTGGGACGTCGCGATCGCCGAACCTCACGCGCTAAGCTCGATGGCTGCGATGGCGCGCGAAGGTTTTAAGCCGTACGTTACGATATATTCGACCTTTATGCAGCGCGCGTTCGATCAGATCGTCCATGACGCGGCGATTATGAATCTAAGCTTAGTCCTTGCCATGGATCGCGCGGGCATCGTGGGCGAGGACGGCGAGACGCACGAGGGGGTCTTTGACGTGAGCTTCTTAAATGCGATTCCGAACGTCAGCATGTGCGCGCCGCGGGACGAGGCGAGCTTCAAACGGATCATCGAGTACTCCTACGCGCACGAGGGGGTTTTGGCGATCCGCTATCCGCGCGGAAGCTTTATCTTGGACTGCGATGAGACTGGCGCGTCTGCAGTAGAGTTTGCAAAATCGGTGTTTTTAAAGCGCAGTGATAGCGCGCGCGTAGCGTTCATCGGCTATGGAAACGGAGCGGGTAGAGCGTATAAAACGGCTGCGGCGCTGGAGGGACAGATGGAGGCGGACGTAGTGGATCTAGTCTTTGCAAAGCCTTTGGACGGCGAGTTTTTGCGAAGCTTGGCTCGCAAAGATAAAATTTGGTACGTCTTTAGCGACAATGCTAAAAAAGGCGGCGTAGGTGAAATTTTAAGCGCATTTTTGCAAGAAAATGAAATTTCGGACGTAAAGATCGTGAGCTTCGAGTTTGCCGATATCTTTTTACCGCACGGCAAGACCGCCGACGTGGAGCGTAGCTTGGGCTTGGATATCCAAACTCTAACCGAGCGAATATTAAGTGATAAAAAGTATTAGTTAATATCAACTTTGTTTAAAGTAAAATTTGATAATATCACTTTAAAATTTTTTGAAGGACAAAAATGAGCCACGTAGAACTACTCAAAACTTGCGGTTTGAAAGCAACTCCTCAAAGATTGTGCATCCTAAAGGTGCTAGATCGCCACGAACATCCAAGTATAGATGACCTATACGAGGGGATCAAGGAGGACTATCCATCTATTTCGCTAGCGACGGTTTATAAAAATTTAAATACCCTGCTCGACGAAGGGGTCGTAGTCGAGGTCAATGCGCCGAATAAAAAGAGCCGCTACGACATTTATCAGATGCCGCACATCCACGTCGTATGCGAAAAATGCGGCAATGTCACGGATCTTTTCATGGATGATGCCTTTAATAAGGACGTTTTGAAAAACATCGAGCGCAAAGCTGGCAATTTCATCCGCAAGCTAAATATCACCGCTACGGTCGAAGACTGCGAAAAGTGTAGATAGTTTAAAGAATTTTCTGCTATTATTACCCACTTTATTTTTGGAGCGGGTATGCAAACTAAGCGTAAATTTTTATTGAGCGACGATTCGATTCTGCGGACGCTAGAGCGTGCGGGGCTGAAATGTCGCAAGGTAAAGATCGCTTGGTTTTATACTTCGTTCTATCCCGAAATTTACTACATCCGCCAAAATGACGAATGCTCTTTGCACCATAAAAAAGAGGACCTCGACAGACAAACTTTAAATTTTAAAATTTCAAAAGATGATTTCAAAGAGGCTTTAAAAAGCAGGATCGCCCGCGTCGTGCAAAAGAACCGCTACGGCTTTGCCAGTGACGAAGCGGAGTTTTGGCTAGAGCTTTACGGCGGCGAGCTAAGCACGCTCGCGATTTTACGAGCGAAATTTCAAAACGAGGCGGCAAGCGCAAATTTTGATTTTGCAAAAATCTTCGGTAGCACCGATTTTTGCGAGATCACCGACGATTACCGCTACAAAAGCCGCTATCTGGCGCGCTACGGCGTACCGCCGCGCTCGCTTGATTTCGCGCACGCCCGCAACGTTTTTAAAAAATTTAGCCGAGTTAAATTTTTCGCTCCGCCCTATGCGGACAGCGTTAAGCTAGCGCGTTTGGCGCTTGAGCTGGCATGGACGAGGGCATGTGCCGCAAAAAGCGAGTATCAAAAAAACCTAGCCCCCGAAGCGCTTCACGAGCTACGCGTGCAGATACGTAAATTTAGAGCCATTTTGAAGCTATCCGCGCCACTTTTCGAAGCTGAAAAAAAGGATGAAATTTTAAAACTCCTCGCAGAATTTATGAGTCGCACCAATCAGCTGCGAGACCTTCACGTTTTTGCGGAGTTTTTAAAAGCCGACGACGCGCCTGCGAGCTTTTTGCAGCAGCTAAATCTTATCGCGAAGCGCTCGGAGGATAAAATTTTGGAATTTCTTTCTAGCGCGGAATTTACGAATTTAAGCGGCGCTATTAGCGGCTTTCTAAGCGGCGCGGACGGCATCTACGCGCGCAGCGAATATGAAAAAATTTCAAAAAAGTTCGCCTCCGCCCGCCTTTGCAAGCTGATTAAAAGCTTGCGCGCAGAGCTAAAAAATTTAAAGCAAGGCTCATCTCTACAGGCATTTCACGACGCGCGCATAGGACTAAAGAGGCTGCGATACGCGCTTGAAATTTTTGCAAGAAGCTTTGATGAAGGCTGCGTCAGGGAGCTGTTTAAACGCACCAAGGCCGCCTGCGAGGATTTCGGCGCGCTGCAAGATATCAGCGTGTGGCAAAATTTTATCGCGATCTATCAAAAAGCAAGCGATAAAAGCGGCGTCGCGTTTGCGTATATGCTGGCTCTGGATGCCCGCTTAAACGACCGCCGCGCCGAGCTGGAAGAAAAAATTTTAAATGAAAAAGAGGCTCTTTTGCGCGCTCTAAAAAAATCGCTGCGCAAAATCAAAGCATACGAATAAGGAAAGCCCGTGCAAAAACAGGAAAAAATCATAAAGATGTTCGATGAGATCGCGCCTACCTACGATCTGGCAAACCGCGCCATCAGCTTCGGCGTGGACGTTTCGTGGCGCAAAAAAGCGGTTGAGCTGACGCTTGAAAAGCTTAAAGGAAGGCTCGTGAGTATCGCCGACGTCGCGTGCGGCACGGGCGATATGATAAGCTCGTGGCGCGACGGCGCGGCGCAGTACGGCGTGCAGATCGAGCGGATCGTGGGGATCGATCCGAGCGAGGGGATGCTTGAGGTAGCGAGGCAAAAATTCCCTAGCTGCGAGTTTATCAAAGCAACCGCGGGCGCTACGACGCTAGATGATGCTAGCATGGATATTTTAAGCATCAGCTACGGCATAAGAAACGTCGTGGAGCTGGACGCAGCGCTTGCGGAGTTTAATCGGATCATAAAACCGGGCGGCTCGCTCGTGGTTTTGGAATTTACCAAAGCCGCAAGCGGCGGGCTCGCGTTTAAAATCAGAGATTTTTACGTGAGCAAAATTTTACCCAAAATCGGCGCCTTCATCTCGAAAAACAAAGAAGCCTACGAGTATCTGCCAAGCTCCATCGGCAGCTTCCTAGACGCCGCGAGTTTTAGCGAAAAGCTCAAAAACGCGGGCTTTGAGCTGCGCGTACAAAAGGGCTTCAGCTTCGACGTCAGCACGCTTTTCATCGCGGAGAAAATCGCGCAAAAGAGCGACGATGCTTAGCGTAAGCGAGCTAAATGCCCAAGCCAAGGCGCTTTTAGAGACGAGCTTTAGCTTCGTTGAGGTCGAGGGCGAGATATCTAAGTTTAGAATTCAAAGCACGAGCGGGCACTGGTATTTTACGATCAAAGACGCAAGCGCAGCGATCGATTGCGCGATGTTTAAATTTAGCGCCGCGCGGATAAATTTCATCCCAGCCGTCGGCGATAAGCTCATCGTAAGCGGCAAGGTCTCGCTATACGCCCCCACGGGCGCGTATCAGATCCAGGCCTCAAACATCCGTAAAAGCGGCGAGGGCGAGCTGGAAGCGGCGTTTGCCGCGCTAAAAGAAAGGCTTAGCAAAGAGGGGCTTTTTGATGCCGCGCACAAAAAACAGCTTCCGAAATTTGCCCAAAGCATCGCGATCATCACGAGCGCGGGCTCCGCAGCGCAAGCGGATATGCTTCGCACGGCGCAGGACCGCTTCGCGCTTTGCAAGATCGATATGTATAACGCACTAGTGCAAGGCGAAGGCGCTCCTGCTTCGATCATAAGCGCGCTGCGTGCAGCTGACGCGAAGGGCTACGATGCGATCGTCATCGCTCGCGGCGGCGGTTCGCGCGAGGATCTGTGGTGCTTCAACGACGAGGTCTTGGCGCGCGCGATCTACGCAGCCAAAACGCCCGTCATCTCGGCGGTCGGACACGAGATCGATTTTAGTATCAGCGATTTCGTAGCCGATCACCGAAGCCTCACGCCCACCGCCGCGATGATCGATCTGCTGCCCGATATTTGCGCGATCTTTCAGAGCTTAGACGGCGTAAGCGACGCCTTTGATAGGCTGATAAAAGATAAAATTTCATCCGCACAAAACGCGCTGAGCCTCGCAGCTTTAGAGCTTAGATCAAAATCTATCGAGCCAAAAATTTCAGGCTCGATTGCGGGGCTTTCAAATTTAGAGCTTAAATTTAAAAGCTTCGTGACTTCCAAGCTAAGCGCCGCAGAGCACGCGCTAAGCGCCAAGGACGAACTTTTGGCGCAAAAGGCGAAATTTTTTGAGATCACAAAGGACCTCGTTCAAATCCAAAAGGGCGGCAAAACGGTAGCTCTAGGCGAGCTTGCCGCGGGCGACGAGTTCGTCCTTTGCTCACAGCAGCTCAGCAAAAATGCAAAAATCATCTAAAGGAGGCAAAATGGATAGGGTTTTAAATTTTAGCGCAGGACCTAGCACCATCCCGCTGGGCGTGCTAAAGCAGGCGCAAGAGGAGTTGCTAAACTACGCAGGGCGCGGATTTTCGATAATGGAGATCTCGCACCGCACAAAAATTTTCGAGGAAGTTTTGCATAGTGCGATGGACCGCGTACGCGATCTCTACGGCTTTTCGGATGATTTTACGATTTTGTTTTTGCAAGGCGGTGCGAGCCTTCAGTTCGCGCAGGTGCCGATGAACCTATACGCAGGCGGCGTCGCAGAATACGCCAACACGGGTAACTGGACAAGCAAAGCGATCAAGGAAGCGGGCGTGCTCGGCATAAACTACCGCGTGGTCGCAAGCAGCGAGGAGAGCAAATTCGACCGCATCCCGGAGGTTAAATTCTCTGACGGCGCGGACTACGGCTACATCTGCTCGAACAACACGATCTACGGCACGCAGTATCCGCAGCTGCCGCAGTGCGGCTGTCCGCTCGTAGTAGATAGCTCGAGCGATCTGTTTTCGCGCCCCGTGGATCTTAGCAGCGTGGGGATGTTTTACGGCGGTATTCAGAAAAACGGCGGCCCCGCGGGCGTTACGATGGTAGCGATCCGCAAGGATCTGCTGGACCGCGCAAACCCAAAAACGCCCATGATCCTGCGCTACAAGACGCAGGCGGACGCGGACTCTATGAGCAACACCCCAAATACCTTCGGAATTTACATGCTAAATTTAATGCTCGGCTGGATCAAGGACGAGATCGGCGGGCTCGCGGCGATGCATGAGCGCAACAAGCGCAAAGCGGCGCTACTCTACGGCGCGATTGATGCCAGCGGCGGCTTCTACCGCGGCCACGCGCAAAAGGACAGCCGTAGCCTGATGAACGTGAGCTTTAATATCGCAGACGCCGCGCTTGAGCCCGTTTTTGTCGCGCAGGCAGAGGCAGAGGGGATGATCGGACTTAAAGGACACCGCGTCTTAGGCGGCATCCGCGCCTCGATCTACAACGCGATAAACTACGAGGACGTTGAAAAACTAGTCACTTTTATGAGCGAGTTTGCGCGCAAAAACGGCTAGCGGCGGTTAAATTTAGAGGGTTTGAACGCGGCTCGCGCTTATAGACGAGATTGTTTAGGATCCGCGCTTACCTTGTCGCTGAGCTAGTATTTGCCATAGTCCTCGCTTTTATAGCCGGTATTTTACGGCAGAAATAGCTTTGATTCGGCTTGGATTTTGCCGCTAGAATTTTATTGAAGACAAAATTTTATGATGTTAAAATTTTGCATTGGATGAAGTCTGATGGCTTCGATTTTGCAGCGGCGAGCGGGACTTGGCGCTGATGGGATTTATAGGTAGGATTTAATATCTAAAACGCTATTATCGGTGTTCGAGGATGGAAGGCGGTTTATTTATGTAGGCGCAGGTTTAGCGTATCTAGCGCCTAAATTTAAACTTAACCCTAAAAACAGGCAAAATTAAACGAAAGGATTTAAATGAGTTTTAAGAGATTTTTTGCAGTAGCGCTTGTGGCGGGCGCTTTCGCTTCGGTGAGCGCAGAGGCTAGCGCTGCTGGGGATTTTTGTATCAAAAATGGCGGCGAGCTGATCGTCCGCAAAGACGGCAACGGCGTGGATTACACCGTTTGTAAGCTGCCTGACGGCACTATGATCGACGCTGAAGAATTTTATAAAACAGGCGGCGATTTGAGTAAATTTAAGAGCGTAAATCGATAGAATTTTATCGCTTGCGAAATTTGCAGCAGCGAAATTCCATAAAATTCTGCGTCAAAATTCCTCTTTAAAATTTAGATTAATTCTAACTAGCAAGCATTAGCGCAAGTAAATTATTTGGGTATCTCATACAAAGTGAGGGCAGCAGAGTGATGGAAAAAATTCAATTATCCAAATATCAACGATGTGTGGAGATTTTGCTCTAGCAAGGTGCTGAAAGCGGCGGCTACGCAAAGCAGAAATATTTTAAGCGATTTGACGCAACGTAGACAACCTGCTAGATTGCTTGATTACGACGCAGGTTTTTTGGATATGCGATAAGCATTTGTGCCCATACTTGCTGAACTTAAATTTTAGCCGTTCGTGGGCGTAGCTCACTTCCTTTTTTTAAAAGGCTCAGATTTTAGCCGCTCGTGGGCGCCATTCGCTTCCTTGCCTGCGTAAATTTAGCGAGTGAAAACCACGACCTCGCCGCGCTCAAACGTGATCTGCCGTCCCGCTAGATACAGCTCGAAGTAGGGCTTCAAAAAGTCCTCCTGCGGCTTTTGCGCGTAGTTTGGATACTGCAAGTACGCCGATAGCAGGTAGTCACAGTTGATCGAATAGTACGCCTCGCCGAGCACCCATAGCTTCGCATCGAGCTTAGGCGCGTCTATCATCCACTCCGTGATCGCCTCATAGACGGCGTCCGCAAGCTCATCTTTGTTATGCGCAAAATCAAAACCTTCCTGCACGCGAGCGGATTTTATCTGCTCAAGCATCTTTAAAAGCTCACTCTTGCCTAGAAATTCGGCAAAAATTTTTAAATTTCGAACGTACGCTAAAGCTAAGCTCTTAAGCGCTTCGTCGTCAAATTTTGGATCCTGCGGCGGGCAAAAATACCCGGGCGCCACGCCCTGATCGAACGCCTCTCGCGTTTGCTGCGCCGTGACTGCGTAGATCGGCATTATGCGCGCTTGCAGCTCAGCGCCGTTTTGCAGCGGCGCAAACACCGCTCTCACGCCCGCACCGTCAGGCATAAAGCACTGAAAAAGCCCGTAAAGCTTATCCTGCAGATCGATCTCTTCGCAATCTAAGCTTAAATCTAGCCCCACAGCCTCGTCAATGCCGCGCGCGTACTCAAAATTCGTCATTTTCGCCCCTTTAAATTTTAATCGTCAAAGCGTTTGCGTGGAATTTTACCTAAATTTTGCGTATTTGCCGAATTAAAATTTACGCGCGATGAGACTTTTGTAGAATTTAAAATTTAGCGGTTCGGTTTGGGCTCGGTACCGCGACAAAGCGGCGGGGCGATGAGCGGCGACGGGTTGTCGTGCGGGCGGTTAGTAGCGGTGGATGGGTATCGCGCGGCGGGAGAGCGGCGCCTAACGGCGAGACCTACGGCGCGTGACGACAGGGGTAGCCGATGATCGCGACCGCAGCGCTCGCGGGCTACTTGCTCACTTGCTCGCAGAAGCGGATTTTTCGCGCTCAGGCCGTCGCAAAATGGCGGGCGGTGTATTGGATGACGGCAGCACTCGCAGCACTCGCAGTCGCTTACAAAAACGGGCTTTTCGCCGCTCAGAGCGCGCATTAGCGACGCAAGGTCGGCGGCATTGTTTGATCCGTTGCGCGTGAAATGAAATTTTATCGTTTAAATTCTAGAGCAAGACCTACGCCTGCGGCGGCAAATTTGCTTGTAAGAATGAAATTCGTCGTTCAAATTTAGCAAAGATAAAATTTTTAAATCGTGTAAATCGCGAGAGGGGACGACGGGCAATGATTTGATTTTGTTCGCGTCGCGCAGTATTTAGGCGACGCTACACGATTAAATTTTATTCTATCCCCGCAAATGCTGCTTTTGCGTCCGCCAGATCCTTCTCGTCGGGGTGTTTCGCAGCCTCTGCCCAGCGCGCAAGTCGCTCGGGGGTAATAGGGTGGGGCGAGTTACCGCTAGCCGCCATTTTGCGCATCATTTCAAGTAGATTCGTATCGATCGCGCCCTGGCAGGCAAACTCCCTTATAATCTCGTTGCCGTTTGCTTTAAGCCCCTCTTCAAAGGTATCCAGGCACTTGCGCGAGTGCTCGCCGTCCGGCTCCGCGCCCAGAGTCATAAAAACGCCAAGCTTCTTGCCGTGAATCTTGCGTAAAAAGCGCATAAATTTCGCTTCAGCCTCGCCCTTATCGACGTAAAAGCCCAAGGCTATGAAATCGTAGTCATCGACCTCGCCTTCAAAGTCGCGGAAATTTAGACTCTCGCAGCCCAGTTGCTCGGCGATCGCGTCGCCCACCTTTTTCGTGTTACCCGTTTGCGAGGTGTAAAGCACGATTTTTTTCATACAAAGTCCTTTCTAATGATGTTTGCTATCTCTTCGTTGATGTTGTTGCCCCAAAAAATTCCGTTCAAGTTTAAGATCGATCTTTGATCTTTTAGCTCCAAAAGCCCCCAGCTCTCAAATTCTTTGAGCTTTTGCACCGCTTCGTCGTAAATGCTCGCACTCAGAGCCTCTTTTAGCTCGTTTAAGCTTACGATCGGGTATTGGAACAGATTGTTTAGCACGCTATATTTTGCCTCGCGCTCATCGATTCGCGAGATCATCTTGTGCCCCGACACGCCGTAAATTCCGAAGCCCGCTACGTGTCCGCCCGCGCCGTTGCCGATAGGCAGGATATCCGTACCCTTGTGGCTTAGCTTGATGTAGCCGTAGTTGTCGCGCCCTTTTCGAGCAAGTTTGGTAAGCTCCAAAACCTCGAAATTCCCGCTTTGCAGTAGCGCCTCTGCAAAGGCATGGTGCAGCTTTTTATCGGTCGGCAGATTGTAGTAGGAGGTGTCGATCTTTTTGGATAACTCCGAGCCTTCGAAAAACATCAGCGAGTAAAAGCTAGCGCTATCTAGACCTAGCTCATTTACGTAATTAGCATCTGCGATCGCCTCCTCTACGCTTTCGTTCGGGAAGTTGTAGATGATGTCGCAGCAGAGCATGCCGTCAAATTTTTCTCTAAGATCTTTTAGCCGCTCGATTGCGCGAGCGGGCTTATGCACGCGGTTTAAAAGCGCGCGCCCCTGTCTGCTGAAGGTCTGCACGCCGATGCTAAAGCGATTTACGCCGAAGCTTTGTAGAGCGAGCGCTTTTTGCGTATCTAGATTATGCAGCGTGGTTTCTATGCTGATCTCGCAGTCGTCCGCGATCTTAAAATTTTTATGCAGCGCGTCCAGAACCTTTTCAAAGTGCGCTTCGCTAAATACACTCGGCGTGCCGCCGCCGAAGTAGATACTTTTAACGTTTTTGGTATCGAAGTAGGGCATCTCGCCGTAGTCTTTGATCTGGCGGATTAAAAATTTAGCGTATTCGTCCAGCTCGTCGCCGAGTTTGGAGCGCATCATTGAACAAAACGAGCAGATGTTGTCGCAAAAGGGCACATGCAGATAGATCACGCAGTCGCTGTCTTTGGCGGGCTGCTCTAGCGCGTCGAATAGCTCGTTTTCGCTCGCAGAAACGCTCTCGAAAAGTTTGGAGCGGTGGTGGGATTTAATGCGTTCTTTAAACATCTATTTCGTTGCCTCCGCGTAAATTTCATCCACCGTCTCGCCGATCTGCGGGCTTCCACGCAAGATGAGCGTCGGGGCCTTTAAAATTTTGCCCGATTTTACCGCTTTGGTATTTCTAAGGATCGGATTTGCTTTTAAAAAATCCTCCGTCTCGCCGCCTACGATGATCATAATATCGGGGTTTTGCTCCAAGATGTATTCTGCGGATACCGAAGGCGTGCTGCCCTTTAGGCCGTCTGCGATATTTTTGGCGCCTAGGCGAGCGAAAATATCGCCTACTAGGGTTTTATCGTTAAAGGCCATAGTGGCGTTTGAGCCGAAAAATAGCGCTACTTTTTTGCCGCGAAGAGCGGGTTTATCTGCAAAAATTCCATCCATCCGCGCGCAAATTTTATCCGCCTCGCTCTCTTTTTTTACGATCGCCGCAACCTTCTTTACGTTTTGGCAGATGTCTGCGGTGGAGTTTGCATCCATCGCAAGGCTCTTAAGTCCCAGCTTTTGTAGATTTTCGCTAACGCCCGCGGAGTGAAAGCTCGTGATAACCAGATCGGGCTTAAGCTCGACGATCTTTTCGAGGTTGGGCTTTACGTAGGTGCCTACGCTTGGTAGTTTTGCGGTTTCTGCCTCCGGGCGGATCTTGCTCATCGAAGTGGTGGCGATCGCAGCGATCTGATCCTGCGCGCCTAAAGCGTAGATGATCTCGACTGCGGCGGGGTCGAGCACTACCAGGCCTTTGGCGAGCGCAAAACTCGCCGAAAGCAAAGCTATAAGAATTTTTTTCATAATTTCTCCTTTTTGGGTAGTATAAACTTTACCCCGTTTTCTTCTACTATTAGGGCGTCAAAGCCGTAAATTTCTTTTATGATCTGCGGCGTAAAAAGCTCGCTCGCGCTACCGCGATACCTCACTGCGCCGTCTTTTAGCATCAAAATTTCATTGCAAAAAAGCGAGGCTAAATTTAGATCGTGCAGCACGATGACGCTCGTTAAATTTAAAGAGCGCGTTAGGCTTTCGCAGATGCTCATCGCCTCGATGGCGTAGTTCATATCTAGCGCGCCGGTGGGCTCGTCAAGCAGTAAAATTTCAGGCTCGCTAACGAGCGCTCTGGCAAGCAGCACCCGCCCAAACTCCCCGCCGCTTAGCTCAAACGCGCTGCGATCTAGGAATTTTTTCACGTCCAAAAGCTCTGCCATCTGCTCCACTTTAGCGTGATCGCTCGCATCGTAGCCGCTAAAGGCGCTTTTTAATCGGCAAAATCTGCCCGCAAGCAAAATTTCCTTCACGCTAAGCGGCGCGGCGAGGGCCGTTTTTTGCGGTACGAAGCCGATGAGCGCCGCAAGCTCTTTAAGGCCGTATTCGCTCGCTCTTTTGCCGTTTATTTCGATGATCCCGCTTGCAGGCTTTAAAATTTGCAAGATATTTTTTAGCAATGTGCTCTTGCCGCAGCCGTTGGGACCCAAAATCCCGTAAAATTTGCCCCGTTTTAAATTTAGCTCGATGCCTCGCAAAATCGCCCGCTTGCCGTAGCTGAAGTTTAGCGCCGAAATTTTCATGCATGCTTCCTAAACGCGAGGTATAGGAAAAAGGGCGCGCCGAAAAAGGAGGTCACCACGCCGATCGGAATTTCTACCGGTGAGAGGATGTTTTTGGCTATGACGTCGCAAAACAAAAGAAAAAGCCCGCCCGTAAGCGCGCTAGCGGGGATCAGCACGGCGTTGCTAGACGTGCGAAGCGCCATGCGAAGCGTGTGCGGAATGATGAGCCCCACAAAGCCTATCATCCCCGTAAACGCGACTGAAAAGCCGATGATGAGCGAGGAGACGATGAGCAGGCTTTTTTTGGACTTCTCGACGTTGAGTCCGAGCGACTTCGCCTCCTCGTCGCCGTTTAAGATGATATTTAGCTCGTGGCGCTTTGCGTAAAAATACGCCATGCAAAACAGCAGCGGCGGCAGCAAAAGCGCGATCTTTTGCCAGTTTGCGCCGCCTAGATAGCCCATCATCCACGCCGTAATCCTAAAACTATCCTCTCCGATTAGATAGACCGCAAAGGATGTAAATGCGCCCAAAAAGGACGATACGGCGATGCCTACGATCAGCAGAGTAGAGATTGAGCGGGTATGGGCTGCGAGCTTAAAGATCACGAGTGAAAGCCCGCTGGCGGCCAAAAACGCGAAAATTCCGTAAAAAACGTCGCTAAGCCCCAGTAGGTAGGCTATGACCGCGCCGAAGGTCGCTGCCGAAGCGATGCCGATGATGTAGGGGTCCGCAAGCGGGTTTAAAAACACACTTTGCACAACCACCCCCGAAGTTGCCAACAGCGCGCCTATTAAAATTCCAAGCACGAGGCGCGGCAGGCGCATTTGCGTTAGAATCAGTTCCTTGGTCTCGTCTATCTCGCCGAAGGTGAAAAATTTTACGATGTCGCCCAGTGAAATGCTCGCCCCACCGCTACTTACGGCTACTAAAGCAAGCAATATAAAAGCTACGATTAGAAAGAGATAAAATTTAAAGCTCATAGCCCACCAGGCGAACTATACGCGCAGATTTCGTCGCGGCGGATATTTTAAAATTTAAGCGGCGTCGGGAATTTATGCATGCGGAATTTATGAAATTCTCGCGGCTGGCGCAATTATTTTTGCAGCTTACATAGCTTTTGATATCAGCGCGAAAAAGTACGTAGCCGCACACCTGATTCGGCATAAATTTCCTCCTAAAAGTATTCGCGATTTTTATTAAGAAATTAAAATCGTTATCATGGGATTTTATCGCTTGATTTCTTAAACCGCGATAAATTCTATAACGGCTAAGAGCTGAGGAGTTAAATTTAGGTCGATTAAATGTTAAAATTTCGCGCGTCTCCAAGCCGCCTATTTAAATTTGACATTCAAAATTTAGGCGTTAAATTTAAACGCCGAAAGAGCTCTTTTTAATTTCGCGATTCAGCTTTAAATTATAAAAACGCCGATAAAATACGCACTAAATTTTATTTAACGAGCCCAGCTTTAAAGCCGCAAGCCGTTTTGTTAAACGACGAATTGCGCCAAAGCCGCTCGCTAAGCTTTAAGGAGTGAGCATGAAATTTTGGCAAAAGATCCTTTGGGCGGCGGTTGCCGTCATAGGGGCGTGGTGTTTCGGCGTACTTGCACTAAATAAAGGCGAGAGCATCAGCGCCGTCTGGCTTGTAGTGGCCAGCGCGTGCATCTATCTGATCGGATACACCTTCTACGGGCGCTTTATCGCGTATCGCGTCTTTGAGCTGGACGATCGCCGTGCAACTCCTGCGGTTATCCGAAACGACGGGCGTGATTACGTTCCTACGAACAAATACGTCCTTTTCGGCCACCATTTCGCCGCTATCGCAGGCGCCGGACCACTCGTAGGCCCGGTAGTAGCCGCGCAAATGGGCTATCTGCCCGGCATGATCTGGCTTTTGGTAGGCGTCGTGCTCGCAGGCGCGGTGCATGATTTCATCGTGCTCGTGCTCTCCACGCGCCGCGGAGGCAAGAGCCTCGGCGAGATGATCAAAGATGAGATGGGCAAGCTTACTGGCGGCATCGCGATGATCGGAATTTTTTTCATCATGCTGATCATCGTGGCGATCTTGGCGATGGTTGTCGTAAAGGCGCTCGCGAACTCTCCGTGGGGGCTTTTTACGATCGCGATGACGATACCGATCGCCCTGTTTATGGGAGTTTATATGAGGTTCTTGCGCCCGGGCAAGGTCAGCGAGGCATCGATCATCGGCTTTGTTTTGCTGATGCTTTCGCTTTGGGGCGGGCATTACGTGGCGATCGATCCGTACTGGCACGACGTCTTTTCGCTAAAGGGCGAGACGCTCGCGCTCCTTACGATCGGCTACGGCTTTGTAGCGGCGATTTTGCCAGTGTGGCTGCTGCTCGCGCCGCGCGATTATCTAAGCACCTTCCTTAAGCTTGGCGTCATCATCGGCATGGCGGTCGCGATAATCTTTGTCGCACCCGAGCTTAAAATGCCCGCTACGACGAAATTTATCGACGGCACGGGTCCCGTTTTTGCAGGTCCGATATTTCCATTTTTGTTTATCACGATCGCATGCGGCGCGATTTCGGGCTTTCACGCGCTGATCTCCAGCGGCACGACGCCGAAGATGCTTGAGCGCGAAACCCACGCTCTTTTCATCGGCTACGGCTCGATGCTTATGGAAAGCCTCGTGGGCGTAATGGCGCTTGTGGCTGCGTGCATCCTAAGCCCGGGCGAATACTTCGCTATCAACTCGCCCGCTGCGGTACTTGGCAAAGACGCGGTAAGCGCCGCGGCGTATATAAACTCTATCGGATTTAGCATCACGCCCGATCAGATCGGCACCTTGGCTTCAAACGTCGGCGAAACCACGATGATGAGCCGCACGGGCGGCGCTCCTACCTTTGCGATGGGGCTAACGATGCTGCTGCATCAGATCATCGGCGGCAAGGAGTTGATGGCGTTTTGGTACCATTTCGCAATTTTGTTTGAGGCGCTGTTTATTCTGACCGCGGTCGATGCGGGCACGCGCACCGGTCGCTTTATGGTGCAAGAAATTTTAGGCAACGTCTATAAGCCCTTTTCCGATACCAAAAATTTCCTCTGCGGCATCATCGCGACGGTGATCTGCGTGGCGGGCTGGGGCTATCTGCTCTACAGCGGCGTTACCGATCCTATGGGCGGAATTTACACGCTGTGGCCGCTTTTCGGCGCGTCCAATCAGATGCTCGCGGGTATCGCGCTGCTGCTTGCGACGGTGGTGCTTTTTAAAATGGGCAAGCAAAAATACACCTTCGTTACGATCGCTCCTGCGATCTGGGTGCTTATAACCACGCTTTATGCGGCGATCTTGAAGTTGATGCCGGCTAACGGCGAGCGCGTGCACGACGCTGTAAGCCACGTGGCTATCGCGCAAAACACCGCCGCCAAGCTCGCTAGCCTAAGCGATCCTGCGGCGATCGAAAAGGCGCAGGCTATCATCAGAAATAACGTCATCGACGCCGTGCTATGTGCTCTTTTCGTCGTCGTTACGATCATCGTCATCGCTCAAACGATCCGAATGTGCCTTAAAATTTCAAAGGGCGGCGCGAGCGAGGGATATTTCAAGCTAGCAGAAAGCGAGTACGTAGATAGGGGCGTTTATGAAAAAGTTTAAATTTAATCCGCTCGCAGTCCCGAAGGCCGTGGCGAGGTTTTTGGCGCGCGCGGATGCCGCACTTGCGCCGCTCATCGGGCTCGGCGATTACGAGGGCTACCTGCGCCATTTCAGAAGCGCCCATCCTGACGAAGTCCCGCTAAGCAAGGCGGAATTTTTCCGCGCGATGCAAGATAGCAAGGCAAAAAACGTCAAGTGCTGATAGCGGCGAAAGGGCGCGGTCGCGCCGTACAAATCGCCGACCCGCGACGCTTTGCCGTCATATCACGGAATTTCGCCGCGGATTTGAAATTTTAATTTATACTAGGGCGCGGATAAAGTGTGCGAACGAGGTTAAATTTAGCACGCCGCGCAAACCGCCTCCGAGAAAATTTGACTAGCGGCATGTGAGATCGTGAAATTTAGCACATCACACTGCGAAATTTGACGCATAAGGTTGCGAAATTTCACCGCCGCCTTATTGTTTAATTACGATTATTTGTCGCCCTTGCAGCTATTTGTATTACCGTTTTGGTAAATTACTTTAAATTTAAGCCTGTATTTCATAAAATAGCGAAATTTTCAATAAGGATCAGATCATGAAAAAAGCGATTTGGATTTTCTTAAGTGCGGCAACCCTGCTTGCTACTGAGGTGAATGTCGTTATCCAAAAGCTACAAAGCGAATGCGAGCAAAATAACACGGAAAGCTGCATTAATCTCGGGGCCTTGTATGAGCGGGGTGAGGAGGGTGTAAAGCAAGATTATAAAAAAGCAAACGAGCTATATTCCAAAGCGTGTGATTTGGGGGATAATCTAGGATGTCTTGTTCTGGGTAGTTTATGTTTGGTAGACGCGGATTATAAAAAAGCGATTGAATTATTTACGAAAGTATGCGATTCGGGCATGAGTAGGGGCTGCCGTAACGTCGGTAATATGTATGATGGTTACAGAGGCGTAGGCAGAGATGCAAAGCTCGCGAAGGAGTATTTTCGCAAAGCGTGCAATTTAGGGGATCAGCTCGGCTGCGATGACTACAAACGGCTAAGCGAGCTAGGATATTAAATTTAAATGCGCGCCGAAAATTTGAAATTTTAAATTTAGAATAGGGTGCGGATAAGAGGCGCGAGCGAGGTTAAATTTAGCACGCCGCACAAACCGCCGCCGAGTGAAATTTAGACTAGCCACGCGGCGTAAATTTTAAAATGATTAAATTTTAAGGCGCCGCGCAGCCCGCAAGTCTTTTCTGCGCTAGCCAAAAGCTCGCAGACTTTAAAATTTGAAATTCCAAAATCCATAAAGTAGAATTTCGCGCCATGTCATTTCGTGGGCGAGATTTATGCGGCAAAATTCGGCGAGCGCAGGGTAAATTTACCCTGCACCGAAAACGCAGAGTAAATTTAGAATACATTAAGAACATAAGAAAGGAGGAGGGTTTAATATTAAAATTACTTCCTGGCTATTTTTGATATTCTTTAATTCGAACGTGGAGCATCTGGTATTACCAGACGATTCTTAGATCTGCTCAAGAAAACAGCGTCGTGGGCATGTCTTAAATTAACAGCTTCGACACTATTTTCATCGGCTGGAACTTTCTCTTTATATTTTTCTATAATAGCCTTGGCTTCGTCCAAGTGTTCCATATAATACTTGACCGAATACGCCATACTCTTTTCCTCTACGACCGTTTTAGCGTTCACGCAATTTTTATAGGAGTTGCTTCCATCTTTAAGGGTATTAAAATCACACT
>NZ_CALKTT010000068.1 GCF_937997535.1 uncultured Campylobacter sp. | reverse complement strand
ACTGCGGAGGGTTAATGAGCGCGCTAAAAATATTAAAATTTTTCATCTCTTACAAATTTGCGCTCTGCCTTCTCTTTATCCTAGCCGCAGGCGCCGGCGTAGCAACCTTTTTAGAGAGCATTTACGATACGCAAACGGCTAAAATTTTAGTATATGAGGCGCGCTGGTACGAGTGCGTCATGGGCGCTGCGACGCTGAGCCTGCTAGGAATAATCATAAAAACCAAAATGTGGCGCCGCTTCGGCTCCTTCGTTCTGCACGCGGCATTTATCGTGATCTTTATCGGCGCGGCGCTGACGCGCTATTTCGGCACCGAGGGCGTGCTGCACGTAAGAGCGGGCGAGAGCGAAAGCGAGATGGTAAGCGTCAAGCCATACTTGCAAATCCGCACGCAAGACGCGCTGTTCGAGCATCCGCTAAATCTATCTCAGATCGGCGATAACGATTTTAGCTTCACGCAAAGTATAAATTCTAAAAACTTCACCGTTAAATTTGGCTCCTACAAACCCGCGCCCAAGGGCGAACAGGGCACGCTTGCGGTAAAGGCGGGCTTTGAGGGCGGAAGCGAGCAAGAAGCGCAGCTGCGCGGCGGCGCTGGCTGGCTCGGGGAACCTAAAATTTTAAACTTTGACGGCGAGGAGATAATGCTAAGCTGGGGCTCGAAGCTCATAGAGCTTCCGTTTGCGGTAAAGCTTTTGAAATTTAAGCTCGAGCGCTATCCCGGCTCGCAAAGTCCGTCATCCTACGCTAGCGACGTTGAAATTTTAAAAGAGGGCAAGAGCGCGGGAGAGCATGAAATTTATATGAATCATCCGCTAAACTTTGACGGCTTTAAGCTCTTTCAATCCTCCTACGACACGGACGAGCGGGGTACGGTGCTGGAGCTTAATCGCGATCCGGGTAAAATCCCTACCTATTTCGGCTATTTCTTGCTTTGCGTCGGATTTATCGGAAATCTTTTTACCGCGGGCAGCAGATTTAAAAAGCTAGCTAAATTTATTAAAAACAACGCGCCCGCCGCGCTTCTTTTGATTGCGCCGCTTTTTTTCAGCATTGAGCTTCGCGCCGCGGATGAAAACTATCTAGCAAACCTTAAAGCCAACTCGCGCGTTCATGCAAACGGCGCGTTCGCGGAGCTTTTGGTGCAAGATTATATGGGCAGGATCAAGCCGCTTAGCACCGAAGCAAGCGAGATCGTAAATAAAATTTCAGGCACGGAGGGGCTTTACGGCTTAAGCGCTGAGCAGATGATCCTAGGAATGAGCCTAAATCCCGCGTTTTGGCGCGATCAAAAGATCATAAAGATTAAAAACGACGAGATCAAAAAGATGCTAGGCTTAGCGCCGCAGGAGCGATATGCGAGCTTTAATTCGGTCTTTGATGAAAACGGCAACTACAAGCTCGCCCACGCCCTGGACGAGGCGAATGAAAAAAGCGCCTCGCGCCGCGGCGTGCTCGATAACGAGCTGATTAAATTCGACGAGCGGCTAAACATCGCGTATCTGACCTTTAGAGGGGTGTTTTTTAAATTTATCCCCGTGCCGAACGACCCGCAAAATACCTGGCTCTCGCCGAACGACGCCTTCGCGGATTATAGTATCGCCCCGCAAATCAAAGGCGTGCTAAACGACTATCTAAACGGCTTGCAAGATGGAATTTCGGATAATGATTGGGCTAAAGCGGACGGCGCACTTGCGGAGCTGAAAAACTACCAAAGAGCCACCTCGGCAGCTATCCTTCCAAGCGAAAACCGCGTCAAAGCCGAGGTGTTTTACAACAAAGCTTCGGTTTTCAAAAAGCTCGTTTATTGCTATATGATCCTAGGCGGCGTAGCTCTAATATTGGCGCTTTTGGGCGCGCTTTGCGGCAAGCGCTTCATGCTCGCGCAAAAAATTTTATTCGCTGCCTTTGCGATATGTTTTATAGCACATACCCTTGCGCTTGCGCTGCGCTGGTACGTTGCGGCTCACGCGCCGTGGAGCGATAGCTATGAGTCGATGATCTACATCGGCTGGTCGGCGGCGCTTGCGGGGATCATATTTTTTAGAAAGTCCCTGCTTACGCTAAGCGCGAGCTGCTTGCTAGCCAGCATCGTGATGCTGGTAGCGCATATGAGCTTCGTAAACCCGCAGATTACCAACCTCGTGCCAGTGCTAAAATCCTATTGGCTTAGCATCCACGTCTCGGTTATCACGGCTAGCTATGGATTTTTGGGCCTTAGCTGCCTGCTTGGGCTTTTGGCTCTTGTTTTGATGGCGCTTAAAAACGGCGCCAATCGCGAGCGGCTTAACGCACAGATCAGATATATAACGGCGATCAACGAGATCAGTCTCATCGTGGGGCTTTCGATGCTGACGCTCGGAAATTTCTTCGGCGGCGTATGGGCGAATGAGAGCTGGGGTCGATATTGGGGCTGGGATAGCAAAGAGACCTGGTCGTATGTCTCGATCATCGTCTATGCGATCGTGCTGCATCTGAAATTTATCCCTAAACTCGGCTTGATCTATGTTTATTGCGTGAGCTCGACGCTCGCGTATAGCTCAATAATAATGACCTATTTCGGCGTAAATTTCTACCTCACCGGCATGCACTCTTATGCCGCGGGAGACGCACCGCATATACCCGCGCCGTTTTATTGTATAATAGCGGCGGTCTTTTTAATAATCGCTCTTGCTTTCAGAGGCAGGGACGTAAAAACGATATAAAGGAGTAAATTTGAAAAAATTTCTAATAGCGCTTGCTTTGGCGGGCGCGGCAAACGCGGGCTTTATCAGCGAGGGCATTCAAGCTCAACAAAGCGGCGATCATAAAAAACTCGCAGAAATTTACGAAAGAGCGTGCGGTTTGGAAAATAAAGCTTCGGGATGCTATAATCTAGCCGTTTTGTATTTTGAGGGCACCGGCAACGTAGAGAAAAATTTCGAAAAAGCTATCAGCCTCTACGAAAAAGCGTGCAGCGCTAAATTTGCGCTTGCGTGCAATAATCTAGGCTATATCTACGAAAGCGGCAACGGCGCGGATCAAAATTTCACCAAAGCCGCGGCTTATTACGAAAAAGCCTGCAAAGATAACGAAGGCTGCACCTCGCTCGGACTTTTATACGCAAACGGCGCCGGGCTTGCAAAGGATGTCGCCAAGGCGGCGAGCCTTTATGAGAAGGCCTGCACCTACGGCGATATGATGGGCTGCAACAACCTGGGCTATCTGTATCTAAAGGGCGAGGGCGTCGAGCAAAGCTTCGCAAAGGCTAAAATTTTTTACGAAAAGGCTTGCGGCGGCGACATCGGCATCGGCTGCAACAACCTAGGCTATCTATACGCCTTCGGGCAGGGGGTGGGCCAGGATTATAAGCAGGCAAAGCAGCAGTATGAAAAGGCGTGCAGCCTCGGCCACTTCGACGGCTGCAATAACCTAGCCATAATGTATGCCGAAGGAAAAGGAGTGAAGTCCGATAACGCCAAAGCAAAAGAGTTTTTCAAAAAAAGCTGCGACGGCGGCATCAAGATGGGCTGCGAGAATTTGGAATTTTTAAACTCGATTAGTAAGTAAATTTAAAACATCAAAATTTTAAGGAGATAGTATGATTTTACGTTCGTTTTTAGCTTCGACCGCGCTTGTTGCGCTCGTTTGCGGCGCCTCGATGGATGGGGCTAATAAGCCGGCAAAGCCTATGTTTCAAAGCGTGGATCCAAGCAAGGCTACGCTTGTAGGAAGCGGCGAGGGCAAAGAATACTGCGCCGTTTGCGGAATGAATTTGGTTAAATTCTATAAAACTAATCACGTTTGGAACGGCAAGCAAGTAGCTTCTCTGCACTGCTTGTACGAGATTACGGGCGGCAAAATTCCAAGCGATGCACAGGTAGTAGATACGAAAAATCTAAATTTGATCGACGTAAATAAAGCCTTTTACGTCGTGGGCAGCAAGGTCAAAGGTACGATGAGCCGCAATAGCAAATACGCCTTTTCAACCGAAGCCGACGCCAAGGAATTCCAAGCCGAAAACGGCGGCGAGATAATGAGCTTCGCCAAAGCCTACGAGATTGCGGGGCAGGATTTCGAGGGCGATAACAAGATGATCAAAGCCAAACGCGAGGGCGGCGTTTACGCGCACGGTAAAGAATTTTACGAAACAAACTGCGCTAAAACGGACGCTAAAAGCTTCAAAGCCATCTCCGAGCTCAAAGCTCATCTCAAAAAGACTTGCGACGCAAAGGGTGCTAGCAAGGAGCCTGAGTACGACAAGCACCTACAAGCCGCGGCGCTGTATCTATGGGATGCGCCGGTAAATTTAGGCAGCAGCGGTAAAGATGCAAAAGCGAAAAAACCTGAAAAGATCGTCGTGCCGGAGGGCGCTAAATGTCCGGTCTGCGGCATGCTAGTGGGCAAAAACCCTAACTGGGCGGCGATGATAGAGGTTCAGGGCGGCGAGAATTTGTATTTTGACGGCGTGAAAGATATGATGAAATACTACTTCCAAAAGGGTAAGGGCTTTGATAAAATTTTCGTAACCGACTACTACAAGTTACACAAGATCGATGCTAAAAGCGCCTTTTTCGTGCTCGGCTCCAACGTCTTAGGACCGATGGGCGACGAGCTCATTCCGTTTGATAGCGAGAGCGCGGCCAAGACCTTCGCCAAAGATCACGGCGGTAAGAGCGTACTTAAATTTGACGAGATCAAAGAGAGCGTAATAGAAGGGCTATGAGGCTCATTTGCGCTTTAATGATCTTTTTTGCCGCCCTTTACGCGCTCATTGCGGTGCATTATGTAAGCTTTGATCGCGCAAAGGGCGAGCAGTGCCTGCAAAAGCTCGCGCGCGAGATAAAGGACGTGCGGCTCTCAAGCAGCTTTAAAAGCAAAGCCTACGCGGAGTTCGTCTATGATAAGTAAAAATTTTATCGACTACTCCGTAATCCTGCTGCGAAAAGACAGAGCCGACCACTCCTTTAGCTTCGCGATATTTGCCTTTATCGTTTTTATTTTAAGCTCGGTGCTTTTCATCTCGGGCTCCATTCAAAACGATCTCGAAAAGGTCATCAAGCTCAGACCCGACATCGTAGTAGAGGCTCTGCGCGCGGGCAAACGCGATCTGATGCACGACGGCTATATCTACGACATTTCTAAAATCGCGGGCGTCAGCGAAGTGCAGGGCGCCGTGGACGGGATGTATTACTTCGCTCAAAAGCGCGTTTGGTTTCATATCGTAGGCGACGAAAATTTGAATGAAAACGAAATGATCGTAGGCGAGGGGGTAAAAGCGGCGATGGGCGAATGGTACTACGAGGATGAGTTTCACTTCTTAACCGAACAGCGCCTAATCGCGATTAAGATAAATAAAATTTCGCCGCACGAAAGCAGCATCGTCTCAAACGACGTGATCTATCTCAACCCCGATACCGCGCGCGAGGTGCTAAGCCTGAAGGAGGGCGAATACACCAAGCTCTACGTAAGCGTGCCCAACCCCAACGAAGTAAGCGAAGTAGCGCTTAAGATCGTAAATTTATACCCCAATACGGAAGCTCTTAGCGCGGAGGACGCGGTAGCTGAAGTGAGGCATCTGTATTATTACAAGGGTGGAATTTTTATGGTGCTTTACGCCGTGGCGATGATCTCATTTTTCATCTTGCTAAAAAATCAAATTTCGCTCGCGTACGGCGAGAAGAAAAAGGAGATCGCGATCTTGCGCAGTATAGGCTTTTGTATAAAGGACATCATCGCGATGAAATTTATTCAAAATTTCATCGTCTCGCTAAGCGCTTATCTGCTCGGCGTCGCGGGCGCGTATGCTTATGTTTTTATCCTGGATGCGCCGCTTCTGCGCGATATATTCTTAGGCGGCGAGTTGCGAAATTTCATCACCTTCACCCCCGCGATAAATTTTAATATGCTCTTTTTGATCTTCGTCTTTAGCGTGATCCCGTTTTTAGCCTTCGTCATCATCCCATCCTGGCGCATCGCTATCGGCGATATGAGTGAGGCGGTCAAATGAGCAAGATAGAGATCAAGCAGCTTTTTAAAATTTACAATGAGGGCAGGGCGAATGAATTTCGCGCTTTAAAAAACATAAGCCTAAGCGTCGAAGAGGGGCAGATCGTAATCTTAAAAGGGGTCAGCGGCAGCGGCAAAAGCACGCTTCTATCCATCATAGGCGCGCTTGCTAAGCCGAGTAGCGGTGAGGTTTTAGTGGACGGCGCAAACGTCTCCAAGCTCGCTGATATCGAAAGCTCAGCGTATCGCCATAAAAAAATCGGCTTCATCTTTCAGTCTTTCAACCTGCTTGAGGCGCTTAGCGTCTATAAAAACGTCCTTGCGCCGCTTAGTCTCGAGCGGCTGAGCAGAGATGAGCTTGGCGCGCGCATAGATGAAGCGATGCAGATTGCTAATATCGCGCATAAAAAAGATCAGATCGTCTCTAGCCTTAGCGGCGGCGAGAAGCAGCGCTGCGCTATCGCAAGGGCGCTCGTGATGGGGCCGCAGATCATCTTGGCCGACGAGCCGACGGCAAATTTAGACAAACAAAACTCGCTCGGCTTTATCGAGATGCTCTCAAAGCTTAAAGAGCTTAAAAAGACCGTTTTGATCGCGACGCACGATATACTCTTTGATGAGCTGGATTTCGTAGATCGATACGTGTTTTTAAAAGACGGGGAAATTTCTGCATGAGCGTATTTTTATCGGGTAGCGTGATCGCGTTTTTGGCCGTGGAGCTGATCGTAATAGCGTTGATGGCGATCTCGCAGTTTCACATCGTGCGGATCATGCGCTACTGGGACTTTAACGCCACCTCAAATTTACAATACGCCCTGGAGAAAAGAAACTATCTCATCAACACCATTTTGTTCTTCACGATAGCGTGCAAGATCATTTTGTTTATATTTTTCGCGCTCTGCCTGAACGAGCTCTCCTCGGTCGTGCCCGGCGCAATGTGCTCCGCAGGCGTCGTGGGCTCGAACCGCTACGGCAACATCCTACTGCTTTTAAAAATTTTACTGATCTTCGGCTTTGGACTCTGGCTTATTTTAAACAGCCTCGATCTTAAAGCGGGCAAATTTCCATACCTCAAACGCAAATATCTGATCTTTACCATCCTTTTTACGGGCGTTTTGGCGGAGTTTATTTTAGAAATTCTATTTTTTATCAATATCCCGCTGCGCGTGCCGGTGTTTTGCTGCTCGGTCGTATTTCGCGCGCCGAAGCTCCCGTTCGGCTACACGCAGGCGCTTTTGGCGACCTTTTTCTACGCGATATTGGGCGCCATTTTGATCTTAAATTTCTTAAAGCAGTCGATGGCGAGCTTTGCTCTGAATTTGCTCTTTTTGTTCGTCGCATACTACGCGATCACCTATTTTTTCGGGCTTTACGTTTACGAGCAGCCTAATCACAAATGCCCGTACTGCATGCTTTTGAAGGATTATTACTTCGTCGGCTACGCGATTTGGGGCTCGCTATTTTTGGGTATATTTTTCGGCATCGTGCCGTTTTTAACGGAGCTCATCACCAAGCGCGCCTACACCCACCTGCTTAAATACTCCTCGTTCTGGCTCATTCTAAACGCACTCATCTGCAGTGCCTACGTCGTCAAATACTACTTCGTGCGGGGCGCGCTGCTATGATTAAGAAAATTTTTGCCGCAGTTTTGCTCGCCTGCGTGATGGGGCTGCTCATATCGTCGATGGATATAGCCGAATCCAAAATTTCCGTCCGTCACGGCAACACCGATAAGCAGCCGCTGCAGATCGAATTTGGCAAATACCTATGCCACGAGAGCGGCACGGTGATAAACGATCTGTACAACACCGCCCAGGCCGTTATGCCAAACGGCGATACATATTTTTTCAACGACATCGCAAACGTCTTTATGTGGCTGATGCGGCAAAAAAACAAAGATGAGATCGTGGTGTGGGTTTATTCGCAAGACACCGAAAAATACATCATCGCCAAGGACGCTTGGTACTCGCGCGTCGAGATCACGCCGATGGGCTACGGCTTTGGCGCGTATGAGTTTCACAACTACGGCAGGAGCGATTACTACTACGACGAGATCGTGCTGTGCGCCGCTCGCGGCGAAACGTTGCTAAATCCGCTCATCAACATCCTGCTTTCCGAAAATAAAATTTAGCCCCGCGGCATATCGGAAAATGAAATTTAGCCCTGCGATGGATCGGAAATAAAATTTAACCCTACGGCGGATATGAAATAAAATTTAGCCTTGCGGCAGGTAGGAAATAAAATTTAACTCCGCAGCGAGCGCGACTTGTCATGGATACGGCCGCCGCCCGCTGAATAAATCTATATCAATACGGGCGGCGAAATTTTAAGCTATAATGGCGCTAAATTCCAGATCAAAGGAGCGAAAATGAGCGAAATTTTAGATCAGACGCTGGAGTGCGCGAAAGAAATTTTAGGAGCGGAGGCGCTGGAACTTAAGATCGAGCGCGCGGTCGTGGGGCTATTTTTTAGCGGCGTGAAGCTGAGCGGAGGCGCGTGCGGGCTTAGCTATACGCCGCTAAAGTCCCTATCGGGCGCCGTTTGCTGCCCCTCGCAAGCAAGCGTGATGCCCGATTCGGGCAATATCGCAGGCAAAAGCGTGCGCTATCTGCTGCGCGATCTGGGCTCTGCCGCGCCGCTTAAAAAGACGCTCGCGCTCGCCGCGCTAAATGCGCTCGGCAGGGCGTGTTTTGATAAAATCCGCGCCGATTACGACGTGAAATTCGGCGCCGATCCCTTTGAGCAGCTGCGGATCGAGCGCGGCAGCTTTAGCGTCGTCGTGGGCGCGCTGGTGCCCTACATCAAGACGCTGATGAAAAAAGGGGCGGATTTTAAAATTTTAGAGCTTGACAAAAGCACGCTCAAGCAGGCCGAGCTGCCGTTTTACCTACCTGCAAGCGAGGCTAGCAGCGTCGTGCCGCGCGCCGATAACGTGATAATCACGGCTACGACGCTCATCAACGACACGCTGGGTGGGCTTTTGCGCCTGAAAAAAAGCGGCGCCAAGCTCGTGCTCGTGGGGCCTACCACGCCGCTACTGCCGCAGGCGCTGTTTGAGCGCGGCGTGGACTTTGCGGGCGGCACGCTCGTGCGGGATGCGGACGCGGTGCTCGATATCATCGCGCAGGCAGGCTCGGGGTATCATTTTTTGGGTAAATTTGCCGACAAAATTACGATCTGTAGGGGCTAGCGCGCAGATTGAAATTTTAAAATTTGCGCGCAAGCGGCTTTGCCGCGAATCTTTATAGATCTACGCGAACGTTTTAAGAGGTCTTTTTTAAAAAACGATGTAAAATGTCCGCTTTAGAAATGAGAGGAGCTAGAGATGAATAGCAAAAGACGAAATGCGATGAAATTTAGCCTAGCATGCGCAGCTTCGCTACTTTGCGTCGGTACCGCCTCGTTTGGGGCGAGCTTAAATTCGAAGGAGAAAAATATGCAAAAGTGCGTCTATATTGTGCACGGCTACGATGCTTCGCCTAAAAGCCATTGGTTTGCCTGGCTCAAAGGCGAGATCGAAAAATCGGGCGCAAGGGCGGAAATTTTAACAATGCCCACGCCTGCGCACCCAAGGCTTGATGAGTGGCTGAAGACATTGCGAGAAAGCGTGAAATTTGAAGACGAAGTCTATCTGGTCGGACACAGCCTCGGCTGCCCTACGATCTTAAATTTCTTACAAAGCAGTGCCATGGGCGGCGCAGTAGAGGGGATCGTGCTGGTCTCGGGGCTTGCAAAGCCGCTTAGCGACCCGCAATTTAAAATTTTAGACGAGTTTATGGATAAAGGCTTTGATTTTGAGCGCATAAAAGCCGCCGCAAAACAGCGCGCGGTGATTGCCGCAAAGGACGATTATATCGTGCCGTTTAGCTTCAGCCGTGAGCTAGCGGGGCAGATGGACGCTAAGTTTTACGAGGTGGAGAAGGGCGGGCATTTTTTAGACAGGGACGGCTTTACGAAGTTTGATCTAGTCTATGAAATTTTAGAAAAAATGATGAGGCTAAATGGCTAGATTTGGGGCAAACACGCCCGCCCGCTTGGTTTTGCTTCTGCATTCGCCGCTCGCGTTTTTCTCTGCCGAAGCTTGGATTTGATTTAAAGAGCGGCAAAAATAAGACCTCTTCGTTAGCTGCAAAGCTCCGAGCTCGCGCAGATAAGCCTGCGGTGCAATCGCCGTTTGTAAAGGCAAGTTCCGCGCGATTTTTTGGAATTTCGCAAACGCCGCAGTGGCATAAATGCGTTTTACATAAATGTTAAAGCGCGGCGGCTAGCGAGAATTTTATCCGTTCGCAAAATTTTGTCCGCGGCGAAATTTCATACTCGGCTTGTGCGAGCTAAATCCGTGCTCAAGTCCGCGCCGCGTAGAAGATAAAATTTAGAGCCCGCGCCGGAGCTTTTGCGACGATAGAATTTTAAAATTTTAAAGCAAGCGGGATAAGCTAAATTTTAAATAGCGCCCAGCTCGTACGCGTTAAATCCGCGCCCAAACCCGTGCTGCGCGAGAGATAAAATTTAGCGGGCGCGAAAGGCGCATAGGCTTAGCTTTTCTTTTCGTTAAACGTATGAAATTACAAAAACGATCGGGCAAAAGGGCACGAACGCAAATGCAAACGCCACGCTCCAGCCAGCAGCCTGCTCGCCCCAAAAATACCCCGCCGCGAGGCACGTCAAAAACCCGCCGTAAAAAGCGCCGAGCGATAAATTTTCTACCGCAAAAAGCAGTAAACTAAGATTTAGATTTTTTACAAACAGCTTGCTTGGCTTAAAATTTTTATACCTTTTGAACAAATACCAAAACAGCGCGCAAGCCAAAATCGCAAATTCTGCCGCAAAAACGGCGATTCTTAGCGCGCCCGCAAAAGGCAGAACTGCCAAAATAAAAGACGCCGCCTACCTACAAAACTAAGCCGATTAGGCCCACCGCCCACCAATCAAGCAAGAAAACCACCCGCTAAGCGAGCAAATATCTCGCCGCTCTGTGAAATTTATACCTTTGCTCCGCGTTTACTATCCTGCGCACTACTTGACCTTTATCGGGGCATATCTGCCAATTCTTTTATCATGCTCTCAACACTTTTGTCTATATTAGTTTTCGTAGTACCGCAGTTATCAAATTCTAAATAGCTAATATTTTGTTTAAGATCTGATTTATAGTTCTCATACCAACTTAATTCTTTATCTATTTGTTCCATAAATTTTTCGTTATCAACAAGATAGATGTAGGTAAAAGCCAATTTATTTCTATTTAGAATTATGCCATCTCCATTATATAGATAATACTCATGCTCGCCTACCAATTGAATTATCGGAGTAGTAAATCCTGCACTATTTTTATCTAAATTTACGCTTATAGACTCCTGCGTCAAAACAATAGGCTTTAAATTGAGTAATTCAGAATAGATATATCTTGATTTATTATAAGAGACATTTCTATCTCGGTTTATTTCCAATACTTTATCATACGTTATTTTATTGCCATACCCATAAGCAGCGTAATAATTCAGCATTTTATTATA
>NZ_CALKTT010000067.1 GCF_937997535.1 uncultured Campylobacter sp. | reverse complement strand
GGGATATGCTCCAGATCCATCTCTATTTTATGGCTTAAATTCGGCTTGAAAATTATATAAAGCACCACAAGCATTATTGGCAGCATCACGCACATTAGCGGCAAACCTACCTTCATCCAGTCCGCGAAGCTGTAGTGCAAGGCTTGAGCCACGATTAAATTTGGCGGCGAGCCCACGAGCGTGCCCAAACCTCCGATGCTTGCAGAATACGCGATGCCTAAAAGCAAAAACACGAGCGTGCCGCGATCTTTGCTCTCGTCCATATTGGCGCAAATTCCAAGCGCGATCGGAAGCATCATCGCAGCAGTTGCGGTATTTGAAACCCACATCGAAAGGATCGCCGTAGCAAGGCAGATTAAAATCGCAGCTACACCCAAGCGACCGCCTGCGCGGGCGATTAGCCACATCGCGATCTTTTTATCGAGCTTTTGCATATGCAGAGCCGTTGCCAGAGCAAAACCGCCGAAAAAGGTAAAGATCGTAGGGTTTGCAAAATTTGCAAGCGTGCTTTTGATGGTGGCAGCCGTGAAAGTGCCATCTTTAGCGAATTTGCCAAGCCCGATGGCTACCGCAAGCACCGGCACCATAAGCGCGGTTACCGTGATATGCACGGCCTCTGTAAGCCACATAATCGCGATAAAAGCAAGTAACGCAAGGCCTTTTTTGACATTAGGCTCAAATGGTAACGCGGCATATAGCGCAAAGCCCACTGCAGCAGCAATCGCCATAATGATGACGCCGCGCTTAGGAAACGGCACGGTGTCGGTGAGCCTGTCTAAGCCCAGCTCGTCTACGTCTGAGTCCAGTGGTCCTTGTAAGCGGGAGTTGCGTAACTCCACTTTGTGTTCTTCCATAGATACTCCTTTTTTGGATTTGGCTTATGATACAAAAATGAGGCGGGAATTTTATAAATTCCAAATCAAATCGTCTTAAATTTTTAAAAGTGCAGTTACTATCGGTAACACGGCACTTATCTCGTGTGTAAATTTTAAATTATACATAAAAACGAACAACTAAGTAAGCGCTTTAAATTTCATCACAGATTATTTTTAATGACACCCGACATTAAATTTGCTAACTGCCCAAGGGAGGCGGTGTAGAATTTCGTCGAATTTCATCCAGGCAAGCGAGATAGAATTCTGTCCTTAGCAAACGAGATAAAATTTTATCCAAGGCGAGTGAGATAAAATTCCAAGTCTTGTCGCGAAATTCATCGAAATTTCAAAAAAAGGATATTATAATCGGCAAATTTTAAATGCGCTTGTAAGCGAGCTTGGCGGAAGACGCTCAAAGATAGCAAGCGGTAAAATGGCAAAGCGGCGGCGGCGGAAAGCCCGAAATTATAAATTATAAGGAGAAAATGTGAAAAACAAAATTTTAATCGCGGCGTTTGCCGCTGCGGTATGCGTGAGTTCAAGCTTTGGCGAGGGGATATTTTTAGGTATCGAGGGAGATTATTCTTTTAAATCCAGCATCACTACTAAATGGTCTGACGAGGACGATTCTGGCACGAATAAAGATAATAAGGGGCAGGCTGCGCTCGGCTTTAAAGGCGGCTATGATTTTGGTATAGCTAGGGCGTACGGCGAGTACTTGTATGATTTCAAAGCTTCGAAAACTGGCACTGACGAGGAGGACATCATATTTAAACACGAGTGGAATAAGCATAGCTTGCTCGTAGGCGGGGATTTTACGCCTGAGATTACAAACGGCTTTAAACTCGTAGCGGGCGCATATACAGGAGTTTCATTTTTGAAATATAAAATTTATTCATATGACGAATCTGACGGAAGTAGCGATTCGCTCTCAAAGACTCTGCCTGGCTGGGTAATCGGCGCAAGACTGGGCGGGCTATATAGCTTTGACGAGCATAACGAGATCGAGTTCGGCTACAAGGCGGACTACACTAGATACAAGGCTAGTAAGCTTGGAGAAGGCGTAGACAAGGTATATGAGACCAACCATGGGCTCTATCTAGGGTATAACTTTAAATTTTAAAAATTCTAACGTACTAGCGCAGGATGGGGCGAACGAACTCCCGCTCCATCCATTTTAAATTCCAAATAATTATTAGATGTCAAATTGCAGGCAGAATTGTTTAATCCGAAATTTGTGAGCAATTCAGATGCAATTATATGATAATCAAGGGTGCTGCCGGTACTAGACATCAAATTTTACCTGCTTACGCATATAAAATTTAAAATTTTTAAAAATATCATTACGCAAGCTTAATTTCCTATTTTTAGTGCTATCTGTTAAGCGCTTAAATTGATGGAATTTATGAAATTTTACTCAATCCGCTTTTTTCTAAGAATCGTTATAATTTCAAGTTGAAAAGCGGAATTTTATCAATGTCTCCATTTGCCACTTTAAATTTGTTTTATAATTGCTTCGGATATCTTGCGACCCATAGCTTGGCCTAGCGCAGAAATGTCATAAAATCCTTAAAACTTTGTTGGTTACCAGATGTGAAATCTTAAGTGAGCACGTAAAAGGATTGCGCTTTAATGGCAGTTGATTTAGAGGCGAATTGGTCCTGTTTGCTTTATGGAAATCTCGCATTTACATCTTCGGGATTAGCACTTAAATTTTGCGGTAAAATTCTAAAACTACTGCGTCTAAGAATTTTGGAATTTTACCGTTTTAAAGCATTAAATTTTTACGATTTTAATGTTAGTCGCAAGCGTAGAATTTTACCTTTATAAATTCACGGTAAAAGTAGTGGCGCTTGTTCTTGCGGATTTAGATGCCAGATTTATCCACAAGCGCTACGCTTTTACTAAAATTTTATCTTTATCAAAATTTTAAAATTTCAATCGCGGTTTTTAAAATACTTCGGCGCAAACATAAATTTCTAGCCGCTTCGCTATATTTTGTAGGCCCGTTCGGAGCTTTAAAATAGTAAGCCGCCGTGCCTGCTATTTGCCAAAAACCCTAGCGAAAATCGCGTCCACATTTTTGGTGTAATATCCGTAGTCGAAGCACTCTTTGATCTCGCTTTCGCTTAGCTTTTCTCGTAGCTTTGTATCTGCTAGCAGATTTTGCAAAAATAGGCTATGCCCTTGCTCATCTATAGCTTTTTTGCCCTCTTGCAGATCCGCCCAGACCTTCATCGCATTACGCTGCACGATTTTATAAGCATCCTCTCTGCTAACTCCTCGTTTAGGCAGCTCTAGCAGCACGCGCTGCGAAAATACGAGCCCACCGGTTAAATTTAGATTTCTCATCATATTTTCGGGATATACGAGCAGTTTTTCGATCAAGCTCGTCAAGCGATTTAGCATAAAATCAGCAGTTATAAAGCCATCAGGGAGGATAAATCGCTCGACCGAGCTATGGCTGATATCGCGTTCGTGCCATAGTGCTACGTCCTCCATCGCGGGTATTGCGAAGCTGCGGATCATACGGCATAGTCCCGTTACGTTTTCGCTAAGCACAGGATTTCGTTTGTGCGGCATCGCAGAGCTGCCCTTTTGACCTGGGCTAAAAAATTCCTCTGCCTCATAAACCTCTGTGCGTTGATAGTGACGGATTGCGATAGCGATCTTTTCGCAGCTGGAAGCTAGGATCGCAAGTGCGCTCATTACCTGTGCGTAGCGATCGCGCTGGATGACTTGATTGGACGCGGGAGCGGGCTTTAGCCCCAGATATTCGCACACTAGCTCTTCCAGCTCTAGTGGGGCGTGGGCAAAATTCCCCATCGCACCACTTATTTTGCCGTAGCTGATGACGCTTTTTGCTTGTTGCAAAAGCTCTAGCGCGCGATTTATCTCATCATACCAGACCGCAAGCACGAGCCCAAAAGTGATCGGCTCGCCGTGGATACCGTGGCTGCGCCCGACCATCAGCGTCATTTTGTGCTTCATGGCTTGAGATTTTATCGCGGCTTTTAAATTTTGCACATCCTCAATGATGAGCTCCATGCTTTCTTTAATTTGTAGCGCGACGGCGGTATCGATGCAGTCACTACTAGTCATTCCGTAATGCACGAAGCGGCTCTCCTGCCCAAGGCTCTCACTCACGCTCGTTAGAAACGCGATGACGTCGTGTTTGGTCGTCTTTTCGATCTCATCTATCCGCTCGATCCTAAAGCTTGCGTTTTGTAGAATTTTATCTTTATCGCAGTCACTTATTAGACCTAGCTTATTCCACGCTTTAACCGCCGCGAGCTCGACTTTTAGCCACGCGTCGTATTTGGCTTGCAAGCTCCATTTTTCAGACATCTCTTTTCTTGCGTATCTTTCGACCATTTTAGTAGCCTTTCGGTTAGAATTTCTTGTATAATGATGGCAAAAATTATATAAAAATAGGGCTGAAAGTTTAATATGGGTTATGAGAAAAGAAGCCTGGGAAGCTTTGAGGGGCGCAAAATTTACGAAATTCTGCTTAGCCTCGGATACGATATGAAATCCGCGCAGCGCATCTGTGACAAGCACCGCGTAACCGATGCAGAGGATCAAAATTTACATAAAAGCTCCGTCGCGCACGGAGAAATTTTTTTGATCGATTACAAATGCGAGCCGCGCGGACTGAAGCCGATCTTTGAGTGCGATGCGTTTGCGGCATTTGACAAGCCGAGTGGAATTTTAAGCCATCCAAGCGGGCGCAACTCGCCTTATAATATGTATGACGAGATCTGGTCGCTATACGGGCAGGACGCGTGCGTGGCGCATAGGCTTGATTTAGAAACCAGCGGAATTCTTATCGTCGCTAAGGATAAAGACGCGGCACGCGAGCTTAAAGAGTGCTTCGAACAGCGTAGGGTGATGAAAAGCTATCTAGCGCTCGTGCGAGGGGATTTGAGAGAGGGCTTGCGAGGGGATTTGCAAGGTGCCGCTTGCAATGGCGAAATAGAGGATTGCTATGCTCTAGGCTTTGATAAAATTTGCGGATCAAAATTTGCGGGCGATGCTGTGAGTTTACCAAGTAGCGTGTCGGATCTGCGCGATACACTAGCTCTAAAAGGAGTAGGCAATAAATTTGGATTTAATATCTTATCTAATGGTGCGAGTAGGGGATTATGGCGCAGCACTCTATCTGGCGGCGCGCAGGCTAAATTTAAATCTGGCGCTCCTATTGGCGATGTTGGCAGCAGATTTGAATTTGATGACTTATCCTGCGGCGTGAGTGATAAGCTTAAACCCGCTATCGCGATGAGTAGCGCGGATAACGGACATAAACCTTGCACCTTATCTGCGGCTAAATCTATGCCGGCTACTTCTACAGGCTGTGTAAATTTTAAAAAATTTGAGCCTGCAAAATACGCAAAATTTAGAGAGAAACTGAAATTTTTAAAGGATTTTGAGGGGTTTGTGATTGATGCTCCGATCGCTCCTAGCGGCGAGTTCGCCGATCTTAAAATTCGTATGAAAATATCGCGCGACGGAAAAGAGGCGATCACGCTGATCCGCCCGCTGCGATATCTCTCGGACATGGACGCTAGTCTTATTGAGTGCTATCCGCTGACGGGTAGGCAGCATCAGATCAGGCTGCATCTATTTGCCGCGGGCGCGCTGATACTGGGAGAGCCGCTGTATGGGCTTTCGCGAGAGCAAGCGGAGCGGATATTGGATAAAAAGATGGATGAGACGGAGCGGGTCAAGACGACGGGAGCGCTGAGATTACTACTGCACGCGAATGCAATTTGCTTCGAACTAGGCGGCGAACGATACGAGATAAAAAGCAAATTTGACGCCGCAAGAGAGTTTTATAATCTCGCAAAAATCGGTAAAATTTAAGCAACTCAATAAAATCTGGATGCTTTAGCGGATCAGATAAATTTTTAAGATTAAGAATTTATTTTGTGCGCGTATTTAAAAGCTTGGCGTGTACAAAATTTCTTGGAATTTTCGCGTAGCTTTTAATGAGATTTACTAAAAGGTTGAATATGGCGTGCGTCATAAATCAAATAAGTCAAATCTAATTATATTCGCTAAGGCGGAGGTGAGGTGACAAATTCTACTACGATGATAAGATGCCTAGACGTACATTTATTGTAAGCACGTTTTGCTTTTAAATTTTATTAGTTTTTTACGCCTTACGATATGCCATAAAATTTTAAAATTTTAGCAATTACTTGCTTTGCTGCAATCCATAGTGCTAGGACAAATTTCTTTTTATGCGGCGCGTTAACCTAATCATTCTGATAAGTCTTTTATTTTGGTTTAAATTCTTGATTTTATTCAGTGGCCTTTTAGAACTTTGAAAAATTCTGCTTTAAAATCTCTTCTAATAAAATTAGAATTTAGGAAAATAATTTTTGGCTGCTATCGCACGCGGCTAAATTTATATAAACGCGGATCCGATTGCCATAAAGCATGTAGCTAAATGCGTATTTATGCTCTATAATCGTCATAATTTCGCAACTTACGCGAAGTTTCAAATAAACAATTTTAAACTAAATTCAAATAGCCATAAACGCTACTTCTGCTTCGCCGATATTAATGACCTCGCCTTTACGCGTCATAATGTCCAAATCGTGCTCCATGTCCCATGAGCAGCTAAACTCAAAGCCGATTTTCGCACTGTCTAGGATATAGATATTTTGCAGCTCCAATAGTTCGCTAAGCTCCTGCGGCGTGCTGATGCCCGGCATGAAATCGCTTTTCGTCCCACTCGGATAGTCGTAGATCTCCTGCCATTTTGGGTAGTTTTTTAAAATTTCAGCTAAGATGCCCGTTAAAATTTCTTCCTGATTTTGCTTTAAAAACTCGATTGCGTTTGAGTGCATGCGGCTTGGCTCGTCCGTCTCTTCGCCGTCTTCATCTAAAAACGCGCAGTGAAACTCGCCTTCTTGCTCTAAAGCTTTACCGAAATACTCCAGCCGCAGTGGGAAACCAAAGTCCTCGTATTCCTCATCTTCAAATTTAGGAAAAATTTTAGGCTCCGCAAGACGTGCATTAAAAAACTCCGCGGCCTTTGGGCTGCGGGTGAAAAGGTACTCCTCATTCGCTTCGTAGCTTTTGCGCAAAAATTTAAGCGCCTCCTGCTCTGCGCCGCACTCCAAGCAGCATTCGCCCTTGTAATAATCGCTCACACAGGGCGGATTTTCATTACTTCTGGCGTGCTTGTCCATCTCGTTTAGCCAGCACAGCATATTTGAGGCGTCGCCCGCCCATTTGTACTCATTCACCATGCGCGCCGCGTAGATGTATGAGGCATAGACGCGGTTTTTCTCATCGTCCGTCTCCACCAATTTTGCCTCGATAAAGCGGATAATCTCCGCCTTTGTAATCTAGGATTTTTTAAGCAGCGATCTGTCTAAGAAGATGCCGATCTCATCCACTATTTTTTGCGCGTCCATTGCTACTCCTTTATAAATTTTTTGCCGATTTGCTTTGTGATCTGGAAATATTAGCCGATTTTTTTCTATCTTTTTAAAATTTTATCCATATTGACGCCATTTTGATCTAAAATTTTATCTTGCTCGTTTCTTTGTTTAAGCTGTCCGCACGCCGCACTGATATCTAGCCCCTTGCTCTGACGGATCGTGCAAGTAATGCCGTGCGCGCAGAGATAGTCTTGGAATTTCACCATATTTTCAGGGCTTGGTCTGCCAAAGCTCGAGCCTTCGTGCGGATTAAAATAGATCAGATTTACTTTTGCGCGGATGCCATGCAGAAGCTTCACTAGCGTTTTGGCATCGCTTGAGCGGTCGTTTACGCCATCAATCATTAGGTATTCAAACATCACGCGCTTTCGCAGATCAATTGGGAACTCGCGCACCGCCTGCATGATCGATGCGATATTGTAGGCGCGATTTATCGGCATTAGTTTTTCACGCAGTTTGTCATCCACTGCGTGCAGCGAGATCGCGAGTAGCACGCCAAGATCCATTTCGCCAAGCTTTTTTATCTGCGTAGAAAGTCCGCTCGTACTTATCGTTTGGCGACGTGGCGCTATGGCGAGTCCGTCGTTTTCTTTTAAAATTTGCACGGCTTTGGTAACGTTGTCTAGGTTATTGAGCGGTTCGCCCATCCCCATATATACGACATTGACGCGGCGCTCGTAAGGGATCGCGTTCATTTTTTTGATGAGCCAAATTTGAGCCACGATCTCGCCTGGAGTTAAATTTCGTACGAAGCCACCTTTTGCTGTCAGGCAAAAGCTGCAGCCAATTTTGCAACCCACTTGCGAACTTACGCAGATTGAGTAGCGCGCGTGTCTTATGATTTTTTCGTTTTCGTCTCGCAGCTCATCCTTCATCGGCAATAAGACACTTTCTATCGTCTTGCCGTCTTTGAGAGCGAAAAGGTATTTGATACTGCCATCGCTACTTGTTTCAGATCTGACGCATTCAAGCGGATCTAAATAAAAATTTTGAGCTAAACTTTGACGGATCTCTTTTGGTAGATTTAGCATTTGTGCAAAGTCATCCACGTTCTTTTTGTAAATCCATTCGTAAATTTGCTTGGCTCTAAATTTTGGTTCAATGAAATTTTCAAGCTCTTTCATCGTAAAATCAAAGATATTTTTCAAATTAATGCCTTGGTTTTTAGATATTTAGTTAAATTTTCTTTTGCGGCGGCGTGGTTTTTTAAAAAATCTGCGTGAGCGTTTGAATCACAAAAATTCGTCGCACAAAAAATTCCGTAAGCGGGGATTTGAAATTTTTGTGCTACCTTGAGAACCGCAAAAAATTCCATATTTTCTAAAAAATAACCTCGCTCAAAGAATTTTAACGCAGATTTTTTATCGGTCGTGATAAAATTTGAGCTATTGGTTATTGTTTCATATGAAACATCGGCAGAATCCCTAGCTATAATTTCATAGTTAATTGGAGAGTATGAAAGTTCATAAAGCGCCGATATCTCGCAGTTTACAGCCGATCTGCTTTCATAAATTTTTAGAATTTCACCCTCTTTATATAGCCCTGCAGAACCCACGAAAATGATCTCGCTCGGCAATGCATTTAAAATTTTATCGGGATTTTGAGATAAATTCGCCTTTCTCGAGGCGGACGGATTTGCTAAATTTAGCTCATTGTCCGCTTGCGAGTGCGTCGCAAAAGGCGCCAGAGCCGCTAAATCCGCCGCCCGCTCATCCGCAAAATCGCGCTCATATTTAGCGTAAAAGCCTGCCATAGCGCGCTTTTGCAAAAATGCCGTCAGATTTATGCTCATATCGATTAGCCCCACGCCCATAGGTAGCGCGAATGGAAATACTTCGTTTCGTCCCGCCGAGATTATCATTTGCGTATCGCACCTTTGTTATTTTTATCTAATCATAGCCAAATATCAATAAATTTAAGGCTAAATTTTAAAATTCGGCGCGGTAAAATAGCGAATAAATTAAAAATAAATTTAAGCAAATTCTCAGGGGGGGAGGGGTATTATTGAGACTAAAATTTAAATAAGGAGAGCGTATGGATAAATATGAAAAATTTGTGTTGTCGTTCTTTACGGGAATATTATCGAGTGCTTTGACTACGTTATTTATAAATGGGATTGGTGCCAATACTTTGAGTTCTTTGGTATTGATCGTTTTAAGCGCTATCTCTATTTTTGGCATTTCTTGTATATTTTTTGTAACCAATAAAAGAGAAGAAAGAGAAAAACAAGAGCAAGAAATTAAAAATGAGCAAAAGCACAAACATACTATATTTTATTACTATGAAATTTAAATTTTTAAAGGAGAAAAAATGAAAAAAATTATTTTAAGTTTAGTCGCTTTTGTGTCTTTAGTGTTTGCAGATACCGATTATAATTTTGCTACAGAACTCGAAAAAAAATGCACAAGTATCGGCACAACAAATGAATGCTATGGTGCTGGATTAATATATCACTACGGTGCAGAGGGAGTAAAATTGAATTATGATAAGGCCCTAAAATTCTTTAAAAAAGCATGCGAAGCAAAAGAAGATAGTAAGGAGAAATTTAGTAGTTGCTTTCAGTTGGGACTCATGTATGAAAATGGACGCGGAACGAAACAAAACTACAAAAAAGCGATGGAACTATATACAAAAGCATGCAATGAATATAAAAAAATGACGGCGATTGCTTTGGGCTTGCTTATGCGTATGAATATGGGATTGGCGTAAAACAAGATAAAGTAAAAGCCGCTGCAGTATATAGAAAAATTTGTGATGCCGATAACGTTTTTTCTGCTTGCTATAACTTCGCCTTGTATAATGAAAACTACGGCGATAAGCAAAAAGCCATGATATATTATAAAAAAACATGCGATATAGGCAGATATGATTACGGCGTGCAAAATCATTCTGAAGCTAAGGAGTTTTGGCAAAGGGCTTGCAATATGTATGAAATTTTAAAATAAAATTTAACTATTTAGCCGCTTCGGCAGCTAAATTTCGGCTATATAATTTAAATTTGGCTGGAATTCTACAACCTCACCTTGATGCCTTGCCGCCTTAAATATTCTTTTAGCGCCTTAATTTCGATCTCTCTGAAGTGAAAAATCGACGCCGCTAAGCATGCGTCTGCGCCCGCTAAAAATGCGTCTTTGAAGTGCTCCATTT
Source organism: uncultured Campylobacter sp. (assembly GCF_937997535.1). GTDB lineage: Bacteria > Campylobacterota > Campylobacteria > Campylobacterales > Campylobacteraceae > Campylobacter_B. The sequence goes on along the minus strand of NZ_CALKTT010000067.1, from coordinate 5,059 downwards.
TGCCTGCGCCACCGCTTGCGATCACGGGTATATCAAGCTCGCTAAAAATCCGCGTTAAATTTAACTCAAATCCGTTTTTAACGCCGTCACAGTCCATCGACGTGAGTAAAATTTCGCCCGCACCGCGCTCCTGCGCCTCTTTTGCCCAAGCAAGCGCATCTCTGCCGGTATCTAGCCTGCCGCCGTTTATAAACACGCTATAGCCGCAAGACTCGCCGTTCCCAGTTAAAATTTCATCCTGCGGAGCGCGTAAAATTTTGCCAAAATTTCGAGTCTCACTGCCTAAATTTGTGTCTGGATTTCGCATGTCGCCGTGTAAATTTCCGTTTAAATTCCTCGCCGCGCCATATAAATTACCGCGCGAAATTTCACTAGAATTTCGTTTTGCGTCGATCGCGACCACGACGCACTGCGAGCCAAATTTATTTGCCGCTTCGTCTATCAAATTTGGATTTTTTATCGCGGCGGAGTTGAGACTGATCTTGTCGCATCCGACGTTTAGCAGACGCGAGATATCGTCGATCGTACGGATACCGCCGCCTACTGTTAGCGGGATAAAAAGCTCGCGCGCGACCCGCTCCACGACATCCACGATCGTATCGCGCTCAAGGTGCGACGCCGTGATATCGAGGAAACACAGCTCGTCCGCGCCCTCCTCGTTGTAGCGTTTGGCTATCTCGACCGGATCGCCCGCGTCCACTAGACCTACGAAATTTACGCCCTTTACCACGCGTCCGTCTTTGACGTCTAGGCATGGGATTATGCGTTTTGCAAATCTATTCAAAGCAGCCCTTTAGAATAAAATTTTTTATGATTTTAGCCAAATTTTACTTAACATAATGACTTTATAAGTAAAATTTGGCTAGACTCTCGCGATGATTAGGGCGAAAAAAGAGTTCGGGCAAAATTTTTTAAAAGACGAAGCCGTTTTAAGCAAGATCATCCAAGCGATTCCCGAGAATGTACAGAATGTCGTTGAGATCGGGGCTGGCTTAGGTGATTTAACTCGTAAGCTTTTGGAATTTTACAGATTAAAAAGTTTCGAGATAGATGAAGATTTATATCAAATTTTAAGCGCTAAATTTGCACAGCAGATCGCTAGCAGCGAGCTTGAGCTCGTTTTGGGCGATGCTTTGCGGATTTGGCAGCAGCGGGGTCTTGGCTGCGGCGAATATTTTTTGGTCGCAAATTTGCCCTACTACGTCGCTACGAAGATGATTTTGCAGGCGATCGACGATGAGCTATGCGGCGGATTTTTGGTGATGATCCAAAAGGAGGTCGCTTTAAAATTCTGCGCCAAAGCCGGGCAGAGCGATTTTAGCGCTCTTTCGATCCTAGCCGATCTTGCAGGCGGCTGCGAGCTTCTATTCGACGTCGAGCCCGACTGTTTCGAGCCCGCGCCGAAGGTAACTTCGTCGGTGATCAGGCTCGTAAAGGGCAAAAATTTCAAGCCTGGTGCTGAGGAAAGCGCGGAGAGTTTCGGCGCAAAAAGTTGCGCCCGTTTCCAAAGTCTCGATGAATACGAGAAATTTAAAAGCTTTTTGCGCGTATCTTTCAGCGCGCCGCGAAAGACGCTTATTAAAAATTTAAGTGTAAAATTTGATAGAGGCTTAGCCGAAGAGATCTTTTTAAATTTGAAAATTCCGCCCACGGTTCGGGCGCACGAGTTAAATTCCACCCTTTTTTTAGAAATTTTTAAAAATTTAAAGGTAAAAGATGGAAGAAAACAGAAATGAAAACGGCGTCGAACGACTCAAAAAAAGCAATCGCTACAAAAAACGCAAGGAAAATCTAAAAAAATCTATCGCAAGCGAAGGCTCTGCGGGCGGCGCGAAATTCGGCGGCGAGCACGAAAACGGCTCTCGCAAAAATAAAGGCAAGAAAAACGAGCAAAATTCCGCTCATTCAAAGGGTTCAAAAAACGGCTCTCGCAACGGATCAAATTCTACGAGCGGTTCGTACCGCGGCGACACGGACGGCGCGAATGGTGCGCATTTCGGCGGCGCATATCCAAAAAATAACGAAAACGGCGCGAGCGGTTCAAATTTAAGCCGCGACGGCCGCGCAAAACCAGGCGGCAATAACGCAAAAGGCGCAAATTCTAGTGTCGCAGACGATGCAAGCTCCATGGACGCGCAGAAAAAGAAAAAGCACAAAAAGCGCTCAAATATGCCAAAGAGCCTCACCGGCAACGAGCCGTGGCAAAAGGCGATGGAAGAGGCGATCGCGGAAAATAAGCTGATCCACGAGGAGCGCCTGCACCCGCTTAAAGACGCTAACAGCAGCGATGAGACGGTGCGTATCACGCCGCTTGGCGGACTGGGCGAGATCGGCGCGAATATGACCGTTTTTGAGACCAATACGAGCGCGATCATCGTCGACGTGGGTATGAGCTTTCCGGAGGAGAGCATGCTCGGCGTGGATATTTTGATCCCCGATTTTGATTATATCCGCAAGATAAAAAATAAGATCAAAGGCATCCTCATCACCCACGCACACGAGGATCATATCGGAGCGATGCCATATTTTTTCAAAGAATTTCAATTTCCGATCTACGCTACGCCGCTTCCCTTGGGGATGATAAGCAATAAATTTGAAGAGCACGGCCTTAAAGCCGAGCGCAGCTACTTCCGCCCCGTGCAGAAGCGTCAGCTCTATCAGATCGGCGATTTTGAAGTCGAGTTTATCCACATAACGCACTCGATTATCGATGCGAGCGCGCTTGCGATCACGACGAAGGCGGGTACGATCATCCATACGGGCGATTTTAAGATCGACCACACGCCGATCGACGGCTATCCGACCGATCTGAACCGCCTGGCGTATTACGGCGATCGCGGAGTTATGCTTTTGATGAGCGATAGCACAAACTCGCACAAAGAGGGGATCACAAAGTCCGAAAGCTCGGTAGGCAAGACCTTTGATACGATATTTTCAAGCTGTAAGGGGCGCGTGATAATGAGCACCTTCAGCTCAAACATCCACCGCGTCTATCAGGCTATCGAGCGCGGCGTAAAATACGGCCGCAAGGTCTGCGTCATCGGACGAAGCATGGAACGAAATTTATTTACCGCGATGGAGCTCGGCTATGTAAATTTAGACAAAAAAATCTTCGTCGATGCCGATCAGGTCTCCAAATACCCCGATAATGAGGTTTTAATCGTTACTACCGGCTCGCAGGGCGAGACGATGAGTGCGCTGTACCGCATGGCGACGGACGAGCACAAATACATTAAAATCAAATCCACCGATCAGGTAATCATCAGCGCCAAAGCGATCCCCGGCAACGAAAGCAGCGTCTCGACCGTACTTAATTACCTGCTAAAAAGCGGCGCAAAGGTCGCGTATCAGGACTTCAGCGAGATACACGTAAGCGGGCACGCCTCGATCGAGGAGCAAAAACTCATGCTGCGCCTGATAAAGCCGAAATTTTTCCTACCCGTGCACGGCGAGTACAACCACATCGTAAAGCACAAAGAAACCGCGATGGAGTGTGGCATCGAGGAGAAAAATATCTATCTGATGAACGACGGCGATCAGATGGAGGTTTGCGAAAAATATCTAAAGCGCGTCAAGACCGTCAAGACGGGCAAAGTCTTTATCGATAATCAGATCAACAAGCAGATATCCGACGAGATAGTCAAGCACCGTCAAAATTTAGCCGATGCGGGCGTCGCGGTCATCATCGCGCAGATCGACAAAAACGAAAAGAGGCTTATTCAGACGCGCGTCATCACTTACGGGCTCGTCGCCGAAAATCAAACGGCGCACTTTACCAAAGAGATGCAGGGCATCATCGAGCAGTTTTTGGCAAATTTAAAAGATGAAATTCTACTCGATCACTGGGCGCTGGAGGGCAAGATCCGCCAGGCCGTGCGCAAGCACATCTTTAGAAAGATCAAAAAATATCCGACCATCGTGCCGGTAATCTATTTGATGTAAGCGTGGCTAAATTTAGCGAGCGGGGCGGATTTGATCTACGGCGGACGAGTGAAATTTTATGGCGCGGTCGAGTTTTCGGGCGTGAAATTTTACGATGAGGGCGAGTTTTGCGACGCTGAATTTAAAGTGGCTAGTAAAATTTGAGCGCAAAATTTGGCGTAAAGCGAAATTTAAAGAGCGCCCAGTAAGCTCGCGGCAAGCAGGCAGAGCGGCGTGCGATTTTGTAGATTAGAATTTTGTGGCTTAAATTTCGAAGGCGTGAAATTTTAGCTAGCGTAAATTTAAGCGTGGTGCAAAGAGGCGCAAAATGAAAGCAAATTTTAAAAAGAAGGTTTAATGAGTGAAATTTTAAATACGGCACGAGAGGTGCTGAGGCTCGAAGGAGCGGAGCTTTTGCGGCATGCGGAGCTTATCGGCGACGAAATTGAGCGAGCCGTAAACTTGATCCTGGCTTGCAAAGGCAAAGTAATCGTCACCGGCGTGGGCAAGAGCGGTCACATAGGCGTTAAGATCGCCGCGACGCTTGCCAGTACCGGCACGCCGTCGTTTTTCGTCCACCCTACCGAGGCGCTGCACGGCGATCTGGGCATGATCGGTAAGGACGACATGGTGCTTGCGATCAGCTTTAGCGGCGAGAGCGAGGAGCTGGTTAGGATCCTACCTCACCTCAAACGCTTCGGCGTAAAGATCATCGCGATGGCGCGCGATAAAAATAGCTCGCTCGGTAAGGTTTGCGACGAGTTCATAAGCCTTAGCATCGTCAAAGAGGCCTGCCCGCTAGGTGCTGCGCCGACGGTTTCTACGACGCTAACGCTCGGCTTAGGCGACGCGTTAGCGATCTGTTTGATGAGGCAGCGCAGATTCGGCAAGGAGGATTTTGCAAATTTTCACCCAGGCGGCAGCCTCGGTAAACGGCTTTTCGTCAAAGTAAAAGACGTGATGCAAAGCAAAAATTTACCGGTCGCAAGCCGTAACGCCAGCCTAAAACAAGCTATCGACGTTATGACTCACGGAAAGCTCGGCACCGTTTTGTTAGTGAACGAAAAGGGTGCGCTTGAGGATATCTTAAGCGACGGCGATCTGCGCCGCGCGCTGATGCGAGAGGACTTCGATATCA
>NZ_CALKTT010000066.1 GCF_937997535.1 uncultured Campylobacter sp. | reverse complement strand
ATTTAGTGGGGATTAAGGCGCGTGTGGTAAAATTTCGCGGATTTTAAGGGAGAGCTATGAAATCTAGCAAGATAAGTCTCATTTTCTACGGCATATTCTGCGGCGTAACAATCTATTTTCTTATCTGGGGATTCGGTTTTATAGGAAGTGGCGATAAAATGCTATTTTTAGTTTCGGTATTTTTGGGCATCTTTATGGCCTTTAATATCGGCGGAAACGACGTGGCAAATTCCTTCGGCACCAGCGTCGGAAGCGGCACTCTTAGCATCGCGCAAGCCCTTTGTATCGCGGCGGTATTTGAAGCAAGCGGCGCGGTAATCGCAGGCGGCGAAGTAACCTCGACGATCCGCAGCGGCATAATCGATCTTAGCAAAATGGACGTGCATCCTAGGGATTTTATCTATGTAATGATGAGCGCGCTTTTTGCGGCGGGGGCATGGTTGCTTTTTGCCAGCAGAAAGGGTTTGCCCGTATCTACTACGCACGCTATCATCGGCGGTATCGTGGGCTCGGGGCTTACGCTAGGCGCCCTGCTTAATACCGCAGAATCTTCCGCATTGTGGCTCGTGCAGTGGGATAAGATCGGTAAAATAGCGATCTCTTGGGTGCTCTCGCCGATTTTAGGCGGAGTGATATCCTTTGGAATTTTCTGGCTCATCAAACATTACATTTTGGATTACAACCGCTACGCTCAAATAAAGATCGACCGCATAAAGCGCGAAAAAAAATCCCTTCGCAAGCTGCACAAAAAGACCTTCGAGACTCTGGACGACATTCAAAAGATCGCCTATGCAGAGGCGCTAAATCATGATATTTACGCGATGCGCGATCCCGATTTTGATCCAAGTGAGCTGGATAGCGAGTATTATAAAAAGGTGATCGAGCTTGACGCTAAAAAAGAGAAGCTCAAATCCCACAAGGCCCTAGAGTATGGAATCCCTGCCGTAGCCGGTATCGGAGCCTTCGTAATCTCGGCCATGCTGATATTTAAGGGGCTGCATAATCTAAATTTCGGGCTTACAAATTTTTACAACTACCTCATCATCGGTATGTCGACGCTAATTACCTGGCTTTTGATGTTTATTTTCGCTAAAACCCTGCGCCGCTCAAATTTAAACAAATCTGCGTTTTTGATGTTTAGCTGGCTGCAGGTACTCACTGCTAGCGGCTTTGCCTTTTCGCACGGCAGCAACGACATCGCAAACGCCGTGGGTCCGTTTGCCGCCATCATCGATACGATGGCTACGAATAGTATCAATCCCTCCACTCCCGTGCCGCAGCAGATTATGATAATGTTCGCAGTAGCCCTAATAGCGGGGCTTTGGTTCATCGGCAAAGAGGTGATCGCCACCGTAGGCACCAATCTTACAAAAATCCACCCAGCCTCGGGCTTTAGCGCCGAGCTCGCAAGCGCCGTCGTCGTCATGGCGGCATCGGTGCTGGGGCTTCCGATCTCCTCGACTCACGTGCTAATAGGCGCGATTTTGGGAATCGGCTTGGTAAATCGCAGCACAAACTGGTCGCTGATGAAGCCGATCGGGCTAGCATGGATCATCACTCTGCCCGTTTCGTCGCTGCTTTCGGCGTTTGCATTCGTGCTTTTACGCCACGTATTTTAGGCTAAATTTAAAGATCCGCTCCCCGAAATTTTAAAATTTACGGCGCCAAACCGAGTAAATTTTATAGCTCCTCTTGCGACGCATAACCGCGCAAAACCAGCTCGCAGCGGCGCAGCTCCCGCTTGCGCGCCCTGTAAAATTTAATAAAATTTTAGCTACAATCGCCCTTTGAAATTTAGGAAAGCTATGAGTAAATTTGAAATTTTCAGATCGACCCTCGCCGTGATGATGGGCTACGTGCCGCTGGGGCTGGCGTTTGGCATCTACGGCATCAGCCAAGACCTGCCCGTATGGGCGCTGGCGCTAACCTCGCTGCTTATATACGCAGGCAGCGTGGAGTTCGTGCTGATCGCATTCATCGTAACTCACGCCTCGCTCGTAGATACCTTCGTCGTGGCGTTTTTGCTAAATTTTCGCCATTTTTTCTATACGATGTCGCTGCTGGACGAGCTACGCTTCGTGCGTCATAAAATTTACGCCGTGTATGCCCTTACGGACGAAACCTTTGCTCTGCTAAAAGCGCGCGCGTTTTTGCGCCCCGAGGAGCTTAACGGCGAGCAGCCCGTAACGCCGCAAAGACTAAAAGAGCTTGATCTGCTCTATAATCTAACCGCGGTTTTAAATCAATCCTACTGGGTCGCGGGCGTCGTTACGGGGGCTGTTTTGGGGGCAAGCTTAAAGCTTGATTTTAGCGGAGTCGAGTTTAGCCTGACGGCGCTTTTTGCGATGCTAACCTATGAGGTTTTTAAAGCAAATCCGCAATACAAAGTGCTATTGCTAGGATTTGCCTGCGCATTTGCGGGGCTTTTTATCTTTCCTACAAAATATTTTTTATTCGGCACTCTGATTTTTGGCACGGCAGTATTGCTGCTCTTTCGTAAATACTTCGAGCGACCTTCGCGCACGGGACGCAGGCTGCGAAAATTCTTAAAAAGGGGTAGGTAGTGGAAATTTTACCCTATATCTTTCTGGCCTCGCTCGCTACGATTTTGACGCGATTTTTGCCGCTGCTGCTTTTTAAGAAAAAGACCGCGAGTCCAAGCTTATCGTATCTGCAGAAAAACTCGGGCCTTTTGATAATGGTCGTTTTGACGATCTATGCGCTTAAGACGATGCTGCCTAGCTTCTCAGGCGAGCGGGCTTTTAGCGTGGACGCGCTGCAAACGGCGACGCTGATACTTTGCCTGATTATGGCGTTTGTCGTGCATGCTAAATTTCGCAATTCCCTCGTTACGATAGCGCTTCCTACACTAATATATATGGCGGCGCTACGCTTTTTATTGAATTATTGATAAATTTATAAGTTAGTTTTCGATAAACTTCAAAAATTAATTTTTAAGTTTAAAAAAGGTTAAAGTTTTATGAATTTTATCAGTCAAATGGTGCATAGCTTCGCCAAAAAATACGCCGCCGAAACTATGCAAAAATCCCTATACAACTCCCTTAGAATCGACATCACGCAAGAGAACATCGCTAAAATTCCAAACCCCGATAAAAAATATATGCTCTACATGCATGTGCCCTTCTGCCACACGTTTTGCCCGTACTGCTCCTTTCATAAATACGCCTACGAGCGTGGTGCGTGCAAGGCGTATTTTAGCGCGCTACGCACCGAGATGCAGCGCACGAAGGACGCAGGCTACGACTTTGAGACACTTTATGTAGGCGGCGGCACGACGCTCATCGACGAGGATGAGCTAGCACGCACGCTGGAGCTTGCCAAGTCGCTTTTTAGCATCAAAGAGGTCTCGTGCGAGAGCGATCCCAACCACATCGAGCCTGAGAGCTTGCTGCGATTTCGCGGGCTAATAGACCGCCTAAGCGTGGGGGTGCAGAGCTTTGATGATGATATTTTACGCAAAGCGTCGCGCTACGACAAATTCGGCTCGGGCGAAATTTTGCAAGAAAAGCTATCCCGAACGGTCGGAATTCTACCGATTTTAAGCCTGGATCTGATTTTTAACTTTCCGTTTCAAACGCGCGAAATTTTACTTCGCGACATTGAAGCGGCAAAGGCGGTAGAACCGGAGCAGATCACGCTGTATCCGCTGATGAAATCGCCTTTGATGCGCGATCAAATAGCGCGAAGCCTCGGCGTTAGCAACATAGACCGCGAGGAGGAGTTTTACTCTATCATCTGCAAGGAATTTGCAAGCTGGCACCGCAGCAACGCATGGGCCTTCGCTCGCGAAAAATCAAATATGAGCGACGAGTATGTAGGCACAAATCACGAATACGTAGGCATCGGAAGCGGCGCGTTTAG
>NZ_CALKTT010000065.1 GCF_937997535.1 uncultured Campylobacter sp. | reverse complement strand
GACGCTAAGTGCTTTTGATAGCGGACTAGCTAGGCGAAACGGCTTTTTGGACGCGCAAATTTCGACTATCCAGCAACGACTAAAAGACGCTAGCGACGCACGCGCCAAAGAGGTGCTAACGGGCGAGGTTGAATACGTGCCGGATCCAAATTTAACCGACGAGGAGATAGCCAAAATCACCAACGATCTTTACCGCGAGGGGCTAAAATACTACCACCGCACGCACGCGCATCCAAACTCCACCTTCGCCTACACCAAAAGTAGTCTGCTAGATCTCATGAACTTCGACGCTGCGAGCAATATGGATCTAATCAATCAGCCGCTTTTGATGATGGTAGGCTCCAAAGCCGACAGCGCCTATATGAGCGAGCGAGCTTTCGCGGGCGCTAGCGGTACGCAGAAGAAGGAGTACTTTAAGATAGACGGAGCGCTACATATTGACACTTACTATAAGCCCGAATACGTGGACGTCGCGATGAAAAAGCTAGCCCAGTTTTACGGAGAAAATTTGTAAAAATGAATAAAAACAAAGGGTATGCGGTGAAAATTTTTAGAATTGTTTTAGCTATTTTATTCGCTTTAAATTTAAGCTCGGCAAAGGAGCAAGCGATGATAAATTTTAACGAGCTTCCGCACGCGGCAAAGCTTAGCGAGGCGCTTAGCAACAAACAGCTAGCGCTCGTTAGCGTGGCTGCTTATGCGGCGGCTGGCGATGCGGACAAACTAAAAGTCGCGCCGCAAAACGCAAGAGATGCCCTAAAAAGTCTTTAGCGGTTTTTTGGTTATAGGGATTAAATTTGAAAAAGTTTTTGATTTCGGCGCTATTTGCGGCGGCGTTAGCGGGAGGGCAAATGAACGATAATTTTACAAAAGAGAGCAAAATTTCAGACGTCGTCCATGATGCGGCGTTTTGTGATTACGGCAGGCTGCTTTTTCCTACAGATGCTGGTTACTTTAGCGGCGGTAGGCTCGGCGAGCTAAATTTGACGTGGTACGAGCATATCGATGCCGATAAAACGGTTGAAATTTTAAACTATCTAAAAGATCGCGCCAAAGCCGGCAAGCAGGTATTTTACGATATTTACTCAAATACCGAAAAAGCCGCCGATCCACGCAAAAATGATACTGGGCTTTTTTATTTTAAAGGCGAGCGGGGCAAGCCGTTTGCAGTGGTGGTCGCCGGAGGCGGCTTTGCCTATGTGGGCGCGATGCATGATAGTTTCCCGCACGCGCTTGAGCTTTCTAAAAAGGGCTACAACGCCTTTGCGTTGATCTACCGCCCGGGCGCTAGGAGCGGGGCGCAAGACCTTGCTCGTGCGATTAGCTTTATTTTTGAGCACGCAAAGGAGCTTGAGGTGGGAGCGGAGTTTTATTCGCTGTGGGGCGGCTCGGCCGGAGCTAGGCTTGCGGCGATGCTGGGAAGCTACGGCACGCAGGCTTTTGAGCAGGGCTCGCATCCGCGACCTGCAGCCGTGATAATGCAATATACGGGCTATTCGGATTTTACGCGAAACGATCCGCCGACCTTTGCCGTGGTTGGCGAAAACGACTGGATCGCAAGCCCCGGCGTGATGGAGAGACGGATACGAAATTTAGCCGCTACGGGCGTTAAAACGCAGTTTCGTAGCTACGCAAATTTAGGTCACGGATTTGGCTTAGGCACCGGCACGGCAGCACAGGGCTGGCTGGATGAGGCGGTCAAATTTTGGCAAGAACAGATGAGATAAAGGAAAGAAAATAAAATGAAAAAATTAAGCAAAATAATGGCTGGAGCGCTTGTTATGTGCTCCTTCGCGGCGGGCGAAAGTGCAGCAGGAAATATAAAATTTGAGCCCCAAAAGACGCTCGTAGTCTATTTTTCAGCAGGCGGCAATACGGCTAGAGCGGCAAATTTAATATCACAAAATTTAGGTGCTAAGATAGTTGAACTAAAGCCCGTGCAGCCCTACACGAACGCTGATCTAAACTACAACGATCCAAAAAGTCGCGTTAGCCGCGAGCATGATGATACGTCGCTTAGGAAAGTGTCTTTAGCTAACGCCAAAATCGAAGGCTGGGAGAACTACGATGTCGTTTTCGTAGGCTATCCGATCTGGTGGCACGATGCTGCGTGGCCGGTTGACGAGTTTATAAAAAACAACGATTTTAACGGTAAAAAAGTGATCCCGTTTTGCACCGTTTATAGCTCCGGGCTTGAAAATAGCGATAAAAATTTAGCCAAGAAAGCAAACGGCGGCGAGTGGCTAGCGGGGAAGTGCTTCGGCGAGAGGCCGAGCGAAAAAGAGATAAAAGAGTGGCTTGCGAAATTTTAGGCGACTTTTGCACTTTGGCTTTAAATTTGTGATTAAATTTAAAGCGAGCATAATGAAAGATAAAAATAAACGCTAAATTCTTAAAATTTTGAGTTTAGCGGCGATGGCGTGGGCATTAAATTTAAGCGCGCAAGAGAGCATTGCGAAAAATATAAATAAAGGAGAAAAGATGCAGGAAAAGCAAGCTTTGGTTAAAAAGGAAAATCTCGCCGTTTATGATAAGGTGAGCGATAAAATTTTTGCAGGCGGTCTGCCGAAAGTCACGCTACTTTTCGGCGCGATGCCTTACTCAAATGCAAGAGCAGCGCTAGTGCATTTTCCACGCGGAGTACGCACGGCATGGCATACGCATCCTGCGGGGCAAAATTTAATCGTAACGAAGGGCAAAATTTACACCGGTACGGCGGACGGAATCGTGCAAATCGCTCACCCAGGCGACGTAGTGCTTTGTCCGCCGGGCGTCAAACACTGGCATGGAGCCGGACTGCACGAAGACGTCGAGCACATCGCGGTAACCTTTGAAAAGGACGGCAAAAACGTAGCATGGATGGAGCATCTAAGCGAGGACGAGTATAAAAGCCTCATCGAAAAAGCGGACGCAAAGAATGCGGAGTAAGTGTCCTCCAGATAGAATTTACGGCAGTCGCCAGGCAAATTTTACGCGCCGTTAGGCGCATTTAAATTTGCCCCTCGATGCTAAGCAGATCGCCGAAAATTTCTTTGCAATACTGAATGAAGCGTTTGGGAATTTTGACTCCGCTGATATCCACGGTGATGACGCTATCTTGGACTTCAAAAACAATAAGCTCGCTAGTGATTTTCACCGCCTTGCAGCCGTTATAGCATACGTCGCCATTGCGCTCTGCGCATAAGCCGTTATGCGGCGCGTCCTCGTACCGCCCGAGCCTGATCGGTCTTTGAAAAAGCAGATAGTTCTTATAGTCGTACTTGTCGTCCGCAAGGCCTATCATATAATAATTATCGGCGCTGTTTTTGGAAGCGGTCGCGATGCTAGCTTTAAAATTTAGCCTAAACGCAACCTTACGCCTTGGTAAAAAGGGACAAATTTTACCGCTTCAAATTTACACGAGCTGTGCGCCCCCGCCTTTTACAACCTCGCCGATGACGTAGCCGTCGGTATTTGCCAGCACAAAATCAGCGTTTTCTTTTGGCACTACGAGGATCATACCAACGCCCATATTAAACGTCCTCATCATTTCGGCGGGCTCAACCTTTTGCGCTATGATTTTAAAGATATCAGGCGTGCGGATCGCCGCGCGCTCGATTTTTGCGCCAAGCCCCGCAGGGAATACGCGCGGTAGGTTTTCCACTATGCCGCCGCCCGTGATGTGCGCGAGCGCGTGGATCTTGTCTTTTAAATTTAAAAAGTCGCCGACGTAGATCCTGGTCGGCTCCAAAAGCACGTCGATTAGCGCGCGATTGCCTACCTTATCGTCAAATTTTAGTCCCAGCTCGGCGATTACTTTGCGCGCGAGCGAGAAGCCGTTTGAGTGCAGGCCGCTACTAGGAAGCGCGATGAGCACGTCGC
>NZ_CALKTT010000064.1 GCF_937997535.1 uncultured Campylobacter sp. | reverse complement strand
ATCTTAAGCGACGGCGATCTGCGCCGCGCGCTGATGCGAGAGGACTTCGATATCAACGGCGATGCGCTGAAATATGCCACCAAAAATCCTAAAATGCTGGACGATAAAAATATGCTCGCAATAGACGCGCTAAATTTGATCGAGCAATTTAAAATCCAAGTTCTGCCCGTGGTTGAAAATGGCGTGCCCGTGGGGATCTTGCATATCCATGATCTAACGAGTCTGGGGCTAAAATAATGCAAAAGATGCGTCTGAATAAATTTATCTCCCATAACACCGCCTACTCGCGCCGTGAGGCAGATGAGCTGATCAAGCAGGGCAAGGTTAGCATTAACGGCCGCGTCGTTAGCGATTTTATAGAGGTTAGCGGCGAGGAGAAGATCCGCATCGGCTCGCGCCCTATCAAGCCCAAGACGGAATTTACGATGATCGTTTATAACAAACGCAAAGGTGAGTTAGTTACTAAAAAGGACGATCGCGGCAGGCGGACGATTTACGATAGCTTGCCGGAGGGATTTAGTAGATTTGTTAGCGTAGGGCGTTTGGATTTTGCAAGCGAGGGGCTTTTGCTGCTAACCGATGCGCCCGCGATCGCTACGGCGCTGATGAACAGCGACATCGAGCGAGAGTACTATCTAAAGGTAAAAGGCGAGGTGAAAGAGGAGGTCGTAACGGCGATCCGCGAAGGCTTTTTCGCCGCAGACGCAAGCAAGGGCGCGCACGCCAAAAGCAAGATAAAATCGATGGAATTTAAGCCCTTCTTAGGCTACCGCATTATGCCTAGCAGCGGCGGCTACACGAAAATAAAAGCAATCATCAACGAGGGTCAAAACCGCGAGCTGCGTAGATTTTTCGGCTATTTCGATCTGGATGTCGTGGAGCTTAAGCGCACGGCATTCGGCAGAATGACGCTTGGAACGCTAAAGCCTGGCAAATGGCGCTATTTTGATCAGGGCGAATACGAAGACCTGCGTGATTTTTTGAAAGAAAACAAAATCCGCTATTAAATTTAAGAAAAGAGGCGAAATGAGCTCAAAAACAAACGCCGCACGCGTACTGGACGGTCTGAAAATCCCTTATGAGATTAAAGAATACGCGGTTGATCCTTTAAATTTAGATGCGGTACACGTGGCAAACAGCGTGAGCGAGCCGATCGAGCGGGTCTATAAAACGATAGTTTGCACGGCGGATCACGAATACGTCGTGGCCTGCCTGCAAGGCGATCTAAATCTCGATCTCAAGGCGCTCGCGCACATTTGCGGCGCGAAGCGTTGCGAGCTGATGGATTTGAAGGATTTACAAAAGGTCACGGGCTACATCAGGGGCGGCTGCTCGCCGCTTGGGATGAAAAAACACTTCCGCACCTTCATCGATGAAAAAGCGCTAACGCAGGAGAAAATTTACGTTAGCGCAGGCGTGCGCGGAAAACAGATCGCTCT
>NZ_CALKTT010000063.1 GCF_937997535.1 uncultured Campylobacter sp. | reverse complement strand
TCTTTATATATTTTGCTGCTTATGTTATCGGTATAATTTGCTTCCATTATTTTAATAATATTTTTTTAGATATATTTGTAAATTATTTTATATTCTCATTTCTAGTTTTTTCTTTTGCTTTCAGTTTCGAAGGTCTCGATAAATTTTTGCGAGGAAATGATTTTACATATGGTATTTACATATACCATATGTTTTTTGTAAATATTTTTGTCCAAATAGGTAATGGGGGGGGGCAGCATTTATGTAGTATATGTCGCTATTTTGTCTATATGTTGCGCTATAATCAGCTGGTTTTTTGTAGAGAAACCGTGTTTAAACCTAAAAAGTAAAAGCTTATATCGCAGTAGGATGAAAAATGTCTAAAAAAATACTATGGTGCGGAAATTCTTATTATGGATCTCCATTTAAGGTAGGTTGTAATTATTATAGTGAATTATTGGCAAAGGATGGAAATAAAGTTTTATTTGTCGCGCCGCCCGTTTCCCCCTTTCATAATAAAATCAACGAAGCCACTAGGTTGGCTCAGTCAAAAAAAGGCGTGCATGAAATTTGTGAAAACTATTTTATATATACCCCATTTGCACTTATTCCGCCGTTTAAAAATTTGCCGTCCCAATTTTATTGGATTATAAAAATATGGCATATTTTTACCTTACCGAATTTTAAAAATATGCTTAAAAATTATGATTTCTTAAATGTAGATATTTTAGTGATAGATAATTTCGTATTTCTGCCCTTAATAAACATCATAAAATGTAAGAAACTGATTGTTAGGGTTACCGATAATCTTAGCGGCTTTGGCGTAGGAGCAGCAGCTATCAAGGCAGAGGAGCATCTAATAAAAAAAGCAGATAAAGTGATATATACATCATCAAACCTTAAAAACTATATAGAAAAATTTAATAAAAATTGCCTCTATCTGCCAAACGGAGTTGATTTTAATAAATTTCAAAAAAAATACGATAAACCGGATTTTTTTTGCGCGATTACAAAACCGGTTGCTGTTTATGTGGGCGCTATCGAAAGCTGGTTTGACTTCAGTCTATTAGATTATATCGCCGAAGAGCTAAAAGATGTGCATTTTTTAGTAATTGGAGCTATAAAATTTAAACCCGACAATTTTGATCAAATACGATCTAGAGAAAATATTACGTTTTACGGCAATGTCGATAATGATTTGATTGCCTCTTTTTTGCAATTTTCAGATGTCGGTATAATCCCGTTTAGACTGGATATGGATTTGGTTCATTCTATAAGCCCTCTAAAACTATATGAGTATTCTGCGGCTGGACTTCATACGGTAGCAACTAAATGGCGAGAGTTGGAGCGGCTTAACAGTCCTGCTTTATTGGCAAGTTCAAAAGAGGACTTTGTAAGATATATAAAAAAATCTCTAGATTTAAGTAAAAGCGACAAGACTGAAATTTTAAATTTTGCCAAGGATAATGATTGGAGAGAAAAGATACGACATATCATTTAAAATTAGATATAATTTCATTTATAATATTTTTAAATCTAAACGATGAGGCGAAACGAAAGTAATAAATGCAGTATAAAAAGTTAGTAATTGATTTTCGTATGCATAAAGCATCCGGTATAGGTACATATATCAAATCGCTACTACCTTTTTTGGTAGAAAAATTTGAAGTTATTCTGCTTGGTAGTAGAGCCGAGATGCAGGACTATGCTTGGAGTAAAAGTGTTCAAATTTTAGAATGCGAATGCAAAATTTATTCTGTAAAAGAGCAGCTTGAACTGCCTTTAACAATTCCTGAATGTGATATTTTTTGGTCTCCACATTTTAATATCCCAATCCTGCCGATAAGAGCGAAATTTAGAGTGGTTACTATCCATGACGTATTCCATTTGGCTTTCTACGATACGCTAAATTTTATGCAGAAAATATATGCAAAAACGCTTTTTAATCAAGCACTAAACCGAAGCGATATAGTTCTTAGCGTTTCAAATTTTTCGCAGAGTGAGATATTAAAATACACTAAAACCGGTAAAAATATTTTCGTTGTACCAAACGCAATAGATGAGAGGCGCTTTAATCGCCATTGCGATTCAAATACCTTAGAAGCGGCGGCAAAGTATTATAGCCTTCCTAATGATTTCGTTCTATTTGTGGGAAATGTCAAACCGCATAAGAATTTAAAGAATTTATTATTTGCATTAGAAAAGACGAATCTCAATTTGGTTATAGTGGGCAAAAAGGACGGCTTCATAACGGGCGATAGCACTATTTCTGAGATTATTCAGACAAAAAATCTTGGCAATCGTATATTTTTTACGGGCTATGTTAAAGACGCGGATATCGCCGCTATTTATAATTTGGCGAAATTATTCGTATTTCCATCGCTATACGAGGGTTTTGGTATTCCGCCGCTTGAGGCACAAGCGTGTAGTTGTCCGGTCGTTTGCTCAAATGCTGCAAGTTTGCCTGAAGTTTGCGGTGATAGCGTTGTTTATTTTGATCCGAATGACATAGAAGATATGAGAAATAAAATTCAAACTGTTTTAAACGATAAAAATTTACAAAACGAGCTTCGCGCTAAAGGTTTTGAAAATGTAAAAAGATTTAGCTGGGAGCGCTCGGCTAAGCAGATTATCGAAATAATGGAGAATTTGCAATGAAAAAAGCCCTTATCCACGACTGGTTTAGCACCTACGCGGGCGCGGAGAAATGCGTCGAGAGTTTTACTGATATCTGGGATGATTTTGAAATTTACAGCCTCATCGACTTTTTAAGCGATGCCGACCGAGATAAAATTTTAAAAGGCAAGCGCGCCCACACGAGCTTTATTCAGAAGCTGCCCTTCGCGAAGGACAAATATCGCAACTATCTGCCACTATTTCCGCTCGCGATCGAGCAGTTTGATCTAAGTGGCTATGACGTCGTGCTATCTAGCTCACATGCTGTCGCAAAGGGGGTGCTGACGCACTCAAATCAGCTTCACATCGCATATGTGCACACGCCGATCCGCTACGCGTGGGATCTGTATCATAAGTACTTGCGCGAAAGCGGGCTGGATCGCGGTCTAAAGGGCGTGCTGGCAAAGTATTTTTTACATAAAATTAGGCTTTGGGACGCGAGCACCGCAAACCGCGTGGATCACTACGTCGCAAATAGCCGCTACATCGCGCGCCGTATCAAAAAAACATACGGCAAGCCTAGCGACGTCATCTATCCGCCCGTGGACGTGGATAAATTTACGCTGCGCGAAGCCAAAGAGGACTTCTACCTCACCGCCTCACGCATGGTGCCGTACAAAAAGATTGATCTCATCGTCGAGGCATTTTCGCAAACGGATAAGAAGCTGCTCGTCATAGGCGATGGCCCCGATATGGCAAAAATCAAATCAAAAGCGGGCAAAAATATCGAACTTTTGGGCTTTGCGAGCGATGAAACGATGGCGGATCTAATGGGGCGGGCAAAGGCGTTTGTTTTTGCCGCCGAGGAGGACTTCGGCATTACGCCGGTGGAGGCGCAGGCATGCGGTACGCCGGTGATCTGCTTTGGGCGCGGCGGCGCCCGCGAGACGGTGCGCGATGGCGAGAGCGGACTGTATTTTATGGAGCAAAACGCAAAAGAGCTGCTCGCCGTCGTAGCTAAATTTGAGCAAAATTATGATAAATTTGAGCCTACAAAAATCAGAGAAAATTCTTTAAAATTTTCGCGCGCGCGCTTTGAGGCCGAGATCAAAAGCTACGTCGAGAAAAAATATGAGGAATTTAAGGACGGCCTAAATGACTAATATAATCCTAAGCGGCGGCAGCGGCACGAGGCTGTGGCCCATCAGCCGCACGCTTATGCCAAAGCAGTTCGTGCGCCTCTTTGACGATCGCTCGCTTTTTATGATGAGCTACGAGCGAAACTCCACGCTATGCGAGCGCACGCTTGTCGTCTCAAACGAGCAGCAGTATTTTTTGGCGCTCGATCAGCTTGAGGTTTTAGGCGCGCGCGGCGTGAAATTTCTACTTGAGCCCGTCGGCAGAAATACGGCTCCTGCGATCGCACTTGCGTGTTTGAGCTTAAAGGCCGAGGAGATCGTTTTCGTAACGCCGAGCGATCATCTAATTAGAGATGAGGCGGCGTATAAAAACAGCGTCTTGCGCGCACGCGAGCTTGCAAAGCAGGGGTTTTTGGTGACATTTGGTATCAAGCCCGCGGATGCAAATACGGGCTACGGCTATATCGAAGCAAGCGGCGAGGACGTGTTAAAATTTCACGAAAAGCCTGAGCTTGCGGCGGCGCAAAGCTACATAGCGGCGGGGAATTTTTACTGGAATAGCGGCATGTTTATGTTTAAAGCAGGCGTATTTTTAGACGAACTAAAGGCGCAAAGCTCTGAAATTTACGAAGCCTGCGTTCGTGCGTACGAAAATTCTAACGCGGAAAATCCGATTAGAATTAAACTAGGCGATATGCAAGAAATCCCCGCAGATAGTATCGATTACGCAGTTATGGAGCGCACGAGCCTTGCTAAGGTCGTACCCGCAGATATCGGCTGGAGCGATCTGGGAAGCTTTGATAGCTTAGACGCCGAGCTGCCCAAAGACGCGAACGGCAACACCGCAAGCGAGCAAAATATCGCTCTAAATTCTAAAAACAATCTCATCATCGGCTCGGGCCGCACGATAGCCGCCATAGACATCGAGGATCTCGCTATCGTCGATACCAAAGACGCCCTGCTCGTATGTAAAAAAGGCTCTACCCAAAAGGTAAAGCAGGTGGTGGAGCGGCTAGGCGGTAGCGATCTAGCGCACGTGCACGTAACGACGCACCGCCCGTGGGGCAGCTACACGGTGCTCGAAGATGAGCGCGGCTACAAGATCAAGCGTATCGTCGTTAAGCCCGGCAAGCGGCTATCGCTGCAGAAGCACTACCATCGCAACGAGCATTGGATCGTCGTTAGCGGCACCGCGACCGTGACCGTGGGCGAGCGAAATTTCTTGTTGCGCGAGAACGAATCTACGTTCATTAGAATGGGCGAGGTTCATCGCCTCGCAAACGAAGGCAAAATCCCCGTTGTGCTAATCGAAGCTCAAGTCGGCAGCTACACCGGCGAGGATGATATCGTGCGCCTGCAAGATGATTTTAATAGGAGCTAGGATGAAAAAGCAACTCTGCGTTTTGATAATCTTGGCGGTCGACATTTTCGGCATCTGGCTTTGCTTCGGACTTGCCGTGGTGCTTAAAAATTTGCTCTACGGCGATAGCGTACTGTTGGACATCGGCAGGTATCAGGGCTTCGCGCCGTCCTACGTCATAATGATATTTCTATTTTTTTATCAAGGGATCTATTCGAGGCGGTATGATTTTTGGCACGAGAGTAGAATTTTAGTGAGAAGCTGCTTTTTTGGGCTTTTGCTAAGCCTAGCGCTACTTGCTTTAATCAAAGTCAATTACGAATTTTCGCGCGCCAGCTTTATTCTGAGCTTTGCCTTTATGGCGGTGGTTTTGCCGCTTTTTAAGCTCGTAACGAAAAGGAAGCTTTTTAAATTTGGATTATGGCAGAAGAGGGCGAAAATTTTAGGCGAGGGCGAGGAGTTTGAAAGCGCTGTTTTGGGAAGTGCATATCTTGGGTATGTAAGAGCGCTGGGTAGGGATTACGACGTGCTGTTTATCGGCGGAAGCAGGCTCGAAGCGAGCGCCTTAAACGAGCTCATCGAGAGCAACATCAGGGAGAATAAAGAAATTTTATTCACTCCCGTGCTGCGTTCGTACGACTTTACGCAGACCTATATTTACAGCATCTTTGCCTCGCGCACCAGCCTCTTTGCGATACGAAATTCTCTGAAAAGTCCTCTAAATTTAGCGCTTAAACGCGGGCTTGATTTAGCACTTATCATTTTGGCGCTTCCTCTGCTAGTGCCGATTTTCGGCGTAATTGCGCTGATGATGAAGCTAAAAGAGCCCACGGGGCGTATATTTTTTTCGCATCAAAGGATGGGGTTTGGCGGCAAGCCGTTTGGGTGTCTGAAATTTCGCTCGATGAGAGAAAACGGGGACGAAATTTTAGCTCGGTATCTAAAGCAAAATCCGCAAGAGGTGGAGTATTTTGAAAAATATCACAAATACGAGCACGATCCGCGCATCACGAAGCTGGGCGATTTTTTGCGAAGAAGCTCGCTTGATGAGCTTCCGCAGCTGATCAACGTCCTAAAGGGCGAAATGAGCATCGTAGGCCCTCGCCCGTGCGCGCAATACGAGCGCAAAGATATGGGCGAATACGCCGATCTCATACTCGCCGTCAAGCCCGGCATTACGGGGCTTTGGCAGGTGAGCGGGCGCAGCGACGTGGATTTTGCGACTAGAGCGGGCATGGATACGTGGTATATGAAAAACTGGTCGATCTGGAACGACATCGTCATTATTTTAAAAACCTTCAAAGTCGTTTTGGCGCGTGAAGGGGCAAGCTGATCGCTTATAGAGTCTTTAAGACGGGCTCTTTCTTTTGAGATAAATTTTAAATTTAATACGGCGCTTTGATCGAGATATTAGAATCGCTTGAGGATAAATTTGCACTATTTAAAATCATATATATATATATATATATAACAATACAATCGCGCGGCAATAGCTAGGAATTTGCGGCGTAAAATTTGAAATTTTGAAATTTCATCGCATGTTTGCGTAAAATAAGACTACGCGAAAATGATGGCGAATTTAATGCGGACAACTTTAATATCTAGTATCTAGGAAAAAGTATTAGCGTTAATCGTATTGTTTAAGTACACATAAAAATGGGGCGCTATCCGTTAAATTTTACTTTTGCTTTCCGCTTCTGCTCGAATACTACGACGTAAAATTTACGCAAAGCGGATGAATTTTATCCTCACTTCCGCGCCGCTCTTTCTAAAATTCTAAATCGCCCATTGCAAAAAGCTGAGTTTTAAAATTTAGTGAGTTTGCAGATAAAATTTTGATCTGTTTGAGGGATAGGGGGATAGTGTCCGGTAAAATAGACAATGGAAATGAACTATTCGGAAATCACATTATTTCAAATACCGCTTACGGATACACAGATAAAAAGCGACCAACGGCTATGAGGCTCTAAAGGCCTATGATCTAAATGACGACAACGTAATAGACTAAAAGGACGAGATATTTAATAAGCTTAAAATTTGGAAAGGTACGAATTCTAACGGCATTACCGACGAAGTAGAATTAAGCTCACTTGCGGATAATAATGTCAAAAGCATTGATCTAAACTACAAAGAGATAACGATAAATGAGAATTCTAACACCGTAAAACAAGGCTCTAAGGCTGCTGCTCTTATCGATGCTGATCTACTAATGGACGGGAGTAAGTGAAGCAGCTAAAGACTCACGAGGAATTTATAGCTACTTAAGTAAGGTGGATATAGAATTCGTAAAAGCAATCAAATTAAATGCAAGAAGAGGACTGAGATTTTTATAACATTCACTGTTGGCAGATTGCTTCGCTTGCAAAGTTTACTGCAATGACGAGAAAAGCAAAGAAAACGGAAGGATAAAATTTGGAAAATTTTGAAAACTGGAATAAAAATGTTAAAAAACGTGATTTAAACTCAAACGAAAATGCAAATTTAAGCGATTTCAATCAAAGAGACTACGATAAAGAACCGATAGTAATTAAAAATCCTTATGAATTCTTTCTTAAAAATTTGGATTTATTTTGTTTTATAGGAGCGTTTGTGATTTTATCAACTGTCTGTATTGATTACACAGACAATATACACACAAAAGAAATTAAAATTTTATTATATTTTCCTTTTGCGTTTGTAATTTTACATATTATTTGGGCCTTTTATTACTACATTATCAAAAACAAATGCGAAACCAAATTCACAAATAAAACGATAGAATTTATCATAAATGGAGAAGTTAAAAGGGTTAAAAATTTGATAGATTTAGAGCCTATTACAAGAAATTTTAAGCTTTCGTATTCTCTTGGAGTATATTTTCATTTGTTTCTATTTTTTTTGATTATTTTAATTTCAATTAGTGAAAAATCATTGCTATATGTTTTTATAATAATGGTCTATTATATACTTTGGTTTCTTTTAAATTTTTTATTTAAACTTATTTTTCATTTGATTTTAGGCGGAAAATTAAAAGATTTTTCGTTGTATCCAGCTATTGTTTTTGATTATCCGCAATATATTGGTGGACGCTTGTGGAGATTAGCTACAATTGATATGCGATTATATAGTGGAAAATTTCATATGGTTTATATAATTCATAAGCAAGATTATTTAGATTTACAAAAATATTTTTCTGATAAGAAACATATAAATTTAAATTTGGTTAAAAAGAAATTTTCAACCTAAAAAAGGAGAAAAACATGAGTAGAGAAAGTGTTGCTAAAATCGAGCTAGATAAAGCTTATGATGCTATAGTTGCTAATCTCAAATTTACAAAGGATTATAGTGCAAGAATATAATACCAATACAACAAGCAATTAAAACAAGCAACAAAGAGACTACGATAAAAAGCCGATAGTAATTAAAAATCCTTACGAATTCTTTCTTTCAAATTTATTCTTTTTTTCTCATTGCGGAACGGTGCTTGTTTTATTGGTTTATGCTGATTATATGGGGATTACAAATGTTAGCAATATTTTTCTATGGGCTTTTTTTGGAATTGGCGTTTTGCATATCGTCGCTACATTTTATTATTACATTATTAAAAACAAATGCGAAACAAAATTCACAAATAAAACGATAGAATTTATCATAAATGGCGAAACAAAAAGGGTTAAGAATTTGGTTGATTTAGAACCTGTAGTAAGGACATTTAGATTGCTTACGCCATCATCGCTAATTGGAATTATTGTTTTTAATCTACTTATATTTTTTATGGTTGTATTAGTAAAAATGGTTCATTATCTTATCGCCTATTATGTCATTTATTTACTTTTAAATTGTTTGTTTAAACTTATTTTTCATTTGATTTTAGGCGGAAATTTGAAAGATTTTACATTATTTCCTGCTTTTATATTTGATTATGGAGAACTCATATGCAAAGGAAGGTCTAGTTTAGATATTCTTAAAGATAAATTTCATATGGTTTATATAATTCATAAACAAGATTATTCAGATTTACAAAAATATTTTTCTGATAAGAAACATATAAATTTAAATTTGGTTGAAAAGAAATTTTAACCTAAAAAGGAGAAAAACATGAGTAGAGAATTAGTTGCTAAACAAGAATTAGACAAAGCAGAAGTAAGACTTAGAAAAAATAGTGATTTGGTTAGACAATTAACTGAATTCCTTAAAGATGCACTTTCTGGTGCTGATATGTCATTTACTGGATTAGAAAAATATGTTGAGATAAATGGCAAAAGATATACAAAACCGGAGTTAGATGAATTAAAGGGAGCTGCAGGATATGTTGGAATTGGTAAAGCATTGGCTGGTATAGTCGATGATATAGCTGACGGTCAAAGCTTCGGTCATACCGTCGTGGGCGCAGCTGTGGATTTCGGGCTTATTGCAATTACAAAATTTATCCCTGTTGTCGGTTGGATAACGCTATGGTATGACATAGGAAATTTATTAGATAAGTTGGACGGAAAAGATAGCGGCATATTTGATTTACGTAAACAAGCACAAAATTTATGGGACAAAATAACGGGCGACGGACTATCAGATATTGATATGAACGCTTTGCAAAAAGGTATTCTAAAAGGTAACAATGCCCGACAAAACAGTCTATGCAAGACCTTTATCGTCGTCATTTTTCCCTTATGGCGTAACCCCAAGCGGACTTTTAACGGGCGACTACAAAGACGATGTTTTATTCGGCGGATATGGCGATGAACGCTAATGGGTAAAGGCGGCGGCGATTTACTAATAGGCGGATATGGAAATGATAGGATAAATTATAAAAGTTTCCAAAGAGTTTAACAAGCTTAGGAGCTACTATACATTTTTTTAATATATAGTAGTTTCTCTTAAACCGTCTGTATAATCTAGCGTTTTTGGCATTTCAAATTTTTTTGAAAAAATTTGAAAAAGCCGTAAAACAGGGCTTTTAAAAAAATCAAAAAACTAAAAATAGGGGGAAAATTTGATAGATGGTGTCCCGTGTAGGATTCGAACCTACGGCCGCCTGATTAAGAGTCAGATGCTCTACCAACTGAGCTAACGAGACAAGAATTGTAATTGTAGTGATAAAAATATAAAAAACTGATTAAATTTTATAAAAATTTCGTTAAATTTCATAAAATTTTATTCGGTCTTTATATATCTAATAACTCATAAAAATTAAATAAAATACTTTAATAAAGAATTAATAAATCTTTTTAAAAATAACCTATGCGCTTCGATTTCACATCTAGGCGCTCTAGCATAAACTCAACGCAAAGCTAAAACAAGAAGCCCCATAGGCGGGGCTTGGCTCGATAATTTATTTTGCTTTTTTAGCCTTTTTGCTTCGCGTAGCCTTAGCATGAGTTCTAGGAGAGCGGTTTGAGATGATTGGCTTACCATCAGGGTATTTTTTCTGCACGTGATTTACAGGTATCGCCGCACTGCTGCTAGCGCCGTATTTCTCGCCGTTTGTAAAATACTTCCTCATCACTTCTTTCCATCTTTTTGCGTATTTATTCGCGCGCGGAGAATCGTTTAAGATATCCTCGTAGTCGTAAATTCTCTCATAGAAGTCGTTAGTTAGCTGATCGTCGATAGTTATTCTGCCGTTGTCGATCGATACGCCTAGGTAAACGCCTGTTTGTTCGCCCGGGCTTACCATCCATGCAGAAATATCAGGTAGATCGGTTGCGCGACCGGTTCTTCTACCTACGCCGCCTGCTGCGGCACCTACATTGATCTCAAGGGTGTCTGTGCCGGTAAAAATGTCTTGATATGACTTCGTAGTATGAAAGATCATCACGATGTCGCTCGTCTCGTAGCCTGCCTGTAAGCCCACGCCGTAGCCTTTATATTTGATAAAAATCGGCGAACTCCACTCGCCGTTCTCGCCTTTGACGCTAAAAATTCCATCGCCGTATTGTAGCGATGCGCCCGCAGCTAGGCGTTTTACGTCGGTTAGGATTGCGACGGCTTTGGCGCTGGTTAGATAGCGCTCATCGGTGCCGAAGTTATTAGCCGCTACGAAAGATCTAACGACGTTAGTCGCCGCTATAACCTCTTGATTTGCCACGACGTCCGCGTGCAAAAGACCGCAAAGTGCAACAGATGCTAGAAGCAAAAACTTTTTCATCATTTAATCCTTTTAAAATTGAATTTTCGTTATTATAACAGCAATTTCATTTGTTTTAGCTAATTTTTAACAAAAAATTGATGAAAAATAACTAATTTTGGAAAATTTATGAAATTTCTAGCTATTTTTGCACTTTTGGCGATCAAAATTTTCGCTTTAGACATAGTAAACGGTGATGTCATAGTCTTAAAATTAGATAAAGGCACAACCGAGTTGAGCTTTGGCTCAAAGAAAATCCCCCTCATCGAGGCACCAAATTCTAGCGATAAAATCGTCGTTCTGGCGGCAAACTACCGTGCTAAGGGGGATTTCGCGCTGCGGATAGTAGATCAAAGCGGCAGCCACGAGCAGATCGTCGCTTTGAAAAAGGGCGAGTATAAAAAAGAGGCTCTAAGCGTCGCTCCAGGTAAAGTTAAACCGCCCAAAGAAGCCGCCGCGCGTATCAAAAAAGAGCTCGACGAAGCCAACGCGATCTATGCGATTACCACGCCACGCTATCTTTTTTCCGCGCCATTTGAGCTACCTTTAAACTCCAAAATAACCTCTGCATTCGGCAATGCCCGCACTTTCAACGGCGAGCTTAAAAGCTATCACAGCGGCACCGATTATCGCGCCGCGGTAGGCACTGTGGTGCGCGCTGCCAACGACGGCGTCGTAGTCATCGCCAAAGACCGCTACTACGCCGGCGGTTCGGTCGTGATCGATCACGGCGGCGGCATCTATTCGCAGTACTATCATCTAAGCGAGATCAAAGTGACGCTTGGCGATCACGTTCACAAAGGCGATGAAATCGCACTTTCGGGCGAGAGCGGTAGAGTTAGCGGTCCGCATCTGCACTTCGGCATCGCGATCAACGGCGTGAGCGTCAATCCGCTAAGCTTCGTCGCTAAATTCAACGAAGTGGTTTTTGGCGAGCGCTAGAATGCCCTACAATCCGAAGGAGTTGATGAAAAAAATTCTCGCAGGCAGCGATTTTAAGCTAAAAGGCTCGGTCAAAGGCCGCGTGCGCGTCGCGAGTAGGGACGGAGCGATCGTAAATTTTACCGCCGCGGACTTCGGCGTGCAGAGCCTAAGCGATAAGATCGCGCTTAGCGGCGAGCAGTTCGAGCGATTTCGGGCTAGAATTTTTGGGATTTTAAACTCTGGCGGACGCGAGCTTGCAGGCAGGCTCACGCTCTCTTCTACGCCCAAAAAGAAAGCCCGCGCAGATCGTCTCCGTGCAGCGGATGGTTATGGCTATGCTGAGTTTGACGGCGCCTGCGATTTTGGTAGCTTTTGCGAAGGAGATTTAAGCGCAGTTTCGCCCGAGGCTGGCGACAGCTTGGCAAAGACTTCGTATACTACAAACGCAAGGCGCGGCGAGCGAGATTTTTCTGCGCGCAGCGCTCATAACGCGCAAGATTTTACTTCGCAGGCAGAATTTCAAGATGTTTCGCAAGCAGAATTTTATGGTGCGGCTCGGGCGGAATTTTGCGTAGATACCGCGTGGGATACGTCGTGCGAGAATTTAATTTCGCAAAATGACGCTGTGCAGAATGACATGAGCGTGGGGCTTGCTGCTAATTTCGAAGAGAGCGAAAATGCGAGGAGTAAAAATTTTATGCCGCAAAGCTCTGTGTCTGCGAATTCTGCCAAAGGGCAAAGCTTCATTCCTGCATCGCGAAATTTTATTTCCGCGCAAAGCTCTGCGCTCGTGAAAGATTCCGCATTTGAGGCGCAAAATTCTAATTTTATGGCGCAAACGGAGAATTTTGCAGCTGAAAATTCGTTTGTAGCAGAGCAGGGCGCGAACTTACGAAGTAAAAATTCTACGGCGCAAAGCTCTGCATCAAAAAATTCCACTTTCGCAAATTCTGCGCTTGATATAAAGTGCGCAAATGATTGTGGGCCTCAAGGCTCCGAGTTTTCTAAGGGGCAAATCGCGAATTCCGCTAGCCGCCGTGCCGCAAATTTTGCCTCAGAAAATACCTCGGAATTTACGCCTCAAGATGAGAATTTAGTCGGTGAGGATTCAATGTGCTTGGCAAAAGGGCAAAATTACGCGCTAAAAAATTCCGACGAGCAAAATTTAGCACAGAAAAGCTCCACACAAGAGTGGCAGCCTTTAAATTTGCCACCGCAAGCAGGAAATAAATTTGCGCCCGAATTTGAGCAATCCGCGCAGTCTGCGTTAACGGGCGAGAATTCTACGTTTGCTTCTTCTATGGCGGAGGGGGCGCTTGGTGATGAGCCCGCGTCTGCTGCTTTTGGGAGCGAATCAACTTTTGCGACTAAGCCAGTAAATTTTTATGACAAGCCTGCGCGCAAAGCGCCTACGAAAGAGCGCGCGAGCCTGATGGGGCGTCCGCAGGCTCTGCCTATTGCAAGCACTTCGCGTCCTATCTCGCTACCGCAAACGTCTAAAGCTAGGCTCATCGAGCTTAAGCCGCGCTTCATAGGCATCGCGCACAGGATTAAAATTTCGTTTTTGAAAAAGAGCGCGAGCGAGCCGGGCGAAGGGGTTTTGGCGCGCGTTCGTATTCCGCTTTTGATGGAGAATTTCGGTCTTAATGATATTTTGTCGTCCACGGCGAGCTACCAAATGGCGAAAAAGATGGTGCGCACGATCGCCGATCTCTACATCGCCAAGGACCTACGCGGCGTGCACATAGGCGTGCCGGTGCGCCTTGAAATGGGCTTTAAAAGCGGTATCTCTGACGTCAGCAACCACGCCTTTATCTTTAAGCTCATCGAGGACAGCCTCGTCAAAAACGGCGTCATCGACGACGACAATGCAGATATCGTGCGCGAGATCAAGCTTTTTAAGCAAGACGTTTTCGACGGGGTTTTAGTAAACATCATGCGGTTTGAGTAGAGGCTTTGCGGCGCCTCGCGTGTAAATTTTAAAAATTCGCGTTACCGCATGAAATTCCATCGTTTTCGAGCTTTAGCTCGCACCGCAACAAGCGCTTTTTAAAATTTTTTTGATCAAACCAGTAAAAATTTGAAAGGATTGAGATGCAAAAAGCCTTTTTTAATTCGCCCATTGGAATGCTTGAAATTCAGGATGACGAGATCGGGATCTGCAACATCGACTGGGTCAAAAGCTCTGTCTGCGGGCCCAATGATGAGATCTTTAAAAAACACGACGCAGGGCTTAAATTCGGTTTTGTGCGTGCTACGGATGATAAAGGACGCGATTTAAGGCTTAGCGATTTAAGAAAGAATTTGGCTCTTTGCACCGACGAGCTTAGCGCCTATTTTAGAGGCGAGCTTGAGAGCTTCAGCGTTAAACTGAGCCAAAATGGCACGCAGTTTCAAAAGTCCGTGTGGAGCGCGCTTTTAGAGATCCCTTACGGCGAGGTCGTAACATACGGCGAGCTAGCCCGGGCTATCGGTAGACCGCACGCAAGCCGCGCAGTAGGCGGCGCAAACGGCAAAAATAAAATTCCCATCATCGTGCCGTGCCACCGCGTCGTAGCTGCGGGCGGGCTCGGAGGATACAGCGGCGCGGGCGGCGTAGCGACCAAAGCGTGGCTGCTAAACTTCGAAAGAGAAAATTTAGCCAAATTTGGCAAGTAAAATTCCGTTAAATTATGCCTTGCAGGCACGGCGCTGATTTTAAAATTTTACCGCGAGACGCTGCGAAATTTCATAAAGCGATTTTGTAAATTTATAGTTTTTACAGCAATTGAAATATTTAAAATTTAGCAAGGAGCCTGCTAAGCCGGCTTTCAAGTCCTAACTTTAAATTTATCGCGCCGCAGACATTTGCTATGAGCGGTTGAAATTTTTCGCAGTGATAAATTTAGCCTCGCGAAATTCCGCGCTGAAGTCCTTCGATAAATTTTCATCTTGCGTGCATTTTGTGCAGCAGCGCGTAAGGCAGCAAAATTTTGCCGATCCTTTTGTGCAGATAGGCGAGGATAGCAAGGTTTTGCGGTAGAATTTTGCATAGCTTAAAAATTCTGCGTCACCGCGCTGCAAGGTAAAATTCAACGCCGCCGTATTAAGGCAAAGTAAATTTTTAATTGCGCTTGCCGAAGCGGGGTAAAATTTCCATAGAAGTAGTAAGGCAGGGCGGAATTATCTCAGCGGCAACGTGGCTAAGTAAAATTCTATAAATCCACGAAGCGGGCGGTATCCCAGCAGAAACGGCATTGTCCTAGCCAAGCTTCTTGCGTAAGCAGCGAGCGCGCCAAAGATAAAATTTCTCGCGGAGGCAGCAAAGTGCAGCAGCATCCTGATAGCAACGCTAGGCAAGAATGAAATTCCATGCAAAGAGAGCGATGGAAATTTTGCGCAAAGATCGCGCTATTTGCTAAAATTCGCGCAAAAGCAGTATTCTTTTAAAAAATTCCTAGCAGCGGTAGCGTTCGTTGTCAAAGCTCGCCTTTGAGGCGGTGGCGTTTTGCTAAGGCTTCTTGCGAAAGCGACGTTGCATAGCAAAGTAATTGTAAAAGCGGCAAGCGTACTGCAGATGAAATTCTTAACAAAAGTGGCATATCAGAGCGAAATCCCATTCAAAATCACGGCAGAGATAAAATTTGCCAAGCAACTACGAGCGAAAACCCCGGCAAATTCAGCAAAGTTTGGGTAGAACGCAGAATTTTATCAAATCTACGTAGCTTTGCCAAATCCCTAAATTAGTCGAAATTTTCTATCAGATCGCTAAAAATTTTAGCTAGATTTTCGACATCACTAATCTCTACTCGTTCGTTGATCTGATGGATCGTGTCGTTTCGCACGCCAAACTCCGCCGTCTCCACGCCAAACTCCGCGAAGTATCTCGCATCGCTCGTGCCGCCTGCGGTGTTTAGCTCGGCTGCTGCGCCGCAGATTTTCTGCACGCTAGCGCTTAGTTTTTGCACGATTTTGGAGTTTCGCTGAGTTAAAAAAGGCTTTGAGGAGCTTTTTAGCGCAAGGTGTAGCGACGCGCCTGCTCGCAGCTGCGCGGTGCAGCTCATTTCTAGCTTGCCGCAGGATTCGCTTTCGCTGCATAGCGCATCTTTAGCGTCCAGTTCAAATAACCTCAGTACGTAGTCTCGCACGTCCTCTAGCCCCAGCCCTACGCCACCGCGGACGTTAAACATCACGCGCACGTCCTTGGGTGTTACGTTTACTACCTGCGAACCGCCGCGAATGTCGGTGATGACTATCTTAGCCGAAGCGAAATCCTCGCTGCCCGCGTCCAGATCATGCCCCGCGAGGCTTGCGAGAACCGGCGCTAAAATGTGGACAGGATTGATGCATTTATCGGGGTAGGCTGCGTGCCCGCCGATGCCCGTGAGCGTGAGGACGCCGTTAATCGAGCCGCGACGGCCGATCTTAATGGTATCGCCGAAGCGCACTTCGCATGTAGGCTCCGCAACGACTGCGAAGTCGGGTAGGGCACCTTGCTCGCGCAATTTAGAAAGCATTTCGCGCGTGCCGTAGATGCCGTCATCCTCCTCATCGCTGGTTAGCAGCAGGCTTAGCGTGCCCTTAAAATCGCGTGCCGCCGCTAGCGCGCAGATCGCCGCTGCGATGCCGCTTTTCATATCCTGCGCGCCGCGCCCGTATAAAAAGCCCTCCGCTTCCACCGGCACAAACGGATCGCTCGCCCAGCCCTCGCCCGGCGGCACGACGTCGATGTGTCCGGCAAAGCACAGATGCGGACCCTGTCCGAAGCACTTGGTAAAAATCGCGTTAGTTACGCCGTTTAGCTCGAATCTATCCTCGCTAAAGTCTGCCAGCAGCATCGAGACGTAGTTGAAAGCTCCGTCGTCGCTAGGCGTGAGCGAGCGGAATTTGATGAGCTCTTTTAGAATTTCAATCGGTTTCATAAGCCTTCCTTCGGTTTAAATTTTAGCAAAAATTATAGCGTATAAAAGCTTTAGTGCAAAAAATACCAAAATAAACGCCGAAATATATGCAAATGCCCGCACTATCATGTTTGGAAGCTTGCTGCGAGCTAGATATATCGCAAGCGGAAAAAGCGTGATCCAAGCTAAAATTCCGCTTACAAGCCCCGCAAGGGCAAGCGCGAAATCTGCTCGCGCGGTGCCGGCAGATACGCTGAGCCAAAACATAATGACGTATGGATTTAGTAAATTTATCAAAAAGCCTTTGCTATAAAGCGCCGCGCCTGAGCAAGCCTCGACGCTTGCAGGCTGCACCGAGCTAGTCGCGCCATGCCAGATCGCGTACGCCGTGTAGAGTAAAAAGCATGCGCCAAATACCGATATGCAGGCAAAAACGATCGGGATTTTGGCTAGCTGCGATATGCCAAACGCCGATAGCGCCAGATACAGTATATCCGCGCTCATGGCGCCTAGGCCCAGGCACAGCGCCTTGGTGTAGCTTCGCAGCGCGTAGGACATTATCAGTACGTTTACCGGGCCGATCGGCACGCTAACGCCAAGTCCCATCAAAATCCCTTGTAAAAATTGTTGCATCCCTCTCCTTACATTCCCCAAACTGCTCTAAAATTTCGGCGTGCGATGCTGCGAATAGATCTATGGGCGCGGCTTTGCAAATAGACCAATCTAAAATTCCGCGCGACTGCCGATCGATTTTTAAATTTAATGCAAACGCCGCCGTAATACGCCTTAGCTTTAAAATTTTAACGCGAGCAGTCGCATATGCTTCGGCTCTAAAATTTTTAACGTGTGTGGTTGCATGCGCCTCGGCTTTGAAATTTTAACGAGCGATTCACATACACGCTCAGTCGCAAAATTTCAACGCGAGCATTACATGCTCATGCTTTGAAATTTATACGAGTATTCGCACGGCACTTAAATTTAGCTTTTAAATTTCAATGCGCGGATCGCGATTTAAATTTGCACTTTAAATTTTGCGGCTAGAATTTTGCGAGGCAAAATCTGCCGTCTCGTTTGTGCCGCAAGTTTGCGAGCTAAATTTTGCAAGGCAAAATTTAAACTAGCAAAAGATTGGCGACAAACGGCGGCTCGCGCAAGTCGGTAAGTTTTAGTCGCGTAAATTTTAAGATCGCGGCGGTAAAATTTAGCCCGCCGGGGCTCTGCGTAATTTCAGACATTTGCGTATCCGCGCTCGTAAATCGCGGCTGAAATTTTGCGAAGCGAAATTTCGCGCTTTAAAATTTTATCCGAAAATTTTAAAAATTCAACGAAGGATACAACCCCGCCGTTCCGCCTGTCTTAAAATTTTATCCGCAAATTTTAAAAATCCGACCGCGGAGCCCGAGATCAACGTTTGTCCGCTTCAATTAGCCGCGTGCCGAATAACCGTATGTGCGTTTGAAATTTAGCCGCACGCCTGCAATTTAGCTACGCCCTCATTTTAAATTTTATCGGCAGCCGCAAAACCTTGCCTGCAAAACAGACGCACCGCAGAGCAGACCCCGCCGCGAAGCTAAACGCGCCGTAAATTTTATCGTTTCGCAGCGGGACAAATTCCATGCTGCAGAGCAAAATTTGCACGCTATCGGATTAAATCCACATTGCAGAGCAAATTCCACGCCACAGCCTGGTTTGCAGAGATATTGCGCGCAAGCTCGCTTTGCAAAACCTCGTGACGCAAGAGCTTTAAGCAGCCTGCTTGGTAAAATTCCGCGATCGCAATAGCGCAATTTAAAACGAAAAATCCCCCGTCGCGCCGTGCGACATGCTCTCATAGACCGCCTTGACGTATTTATCGCGCACCGCGCAATCTAGCAGCTTCTCGCACTCCAGGCAGCTGGTGAGGTTGTGTTCCGCCTGGCACGCTTGTAGCGCGGCTAAGCTTTTATCTAAAATTTCGTCGTAAACGTCGCGCGGCGCGGCGACCTCGGTATCCGCCATCAGTTTTTCTCGCCGTAAATTTCATGCATCTTCGCGATCTCGTACTTCGAGCCGAAAAAGCAAGGGCTGCTTTGGTGGATTTTTTCAATCTTAAGATCCAAAAGCGAGTCGTTCGCGCCGTCGCTAGTGGCGCCTCCTGCGCGCTCGAATATGAACGCAAACGGCAGCACTTCGAAAGTTACGCGAAGCTTGCCGCTCGGATGATCGCTGGTAGCGGGGTAGCTGAAAAGTCCGCCGCCTTTTAATAAAATTTGATGCAGGTCGCTTACCATCGCACCGCTGTATCGCAGGCGGTAGCCTTCGTCAAACAGCGCCCGCACGAGCTTTCGGTGCGGCTCGCTCCAGCCCTTTTGCGTCGCACCCGTGGCGTTTAGTTTACCCTTTTCGTTTAGGTGCAGATCTTTTACGAAGCTAAATTTGCCTTCGCGATTTAGGCGGTATAGCTTTGGCGCGTCCTCGCAAACGACCATCTCAAGGCGCGGTCCGTAGATACAATAGATCGCCGCTTTTAAGCTTGCGGGCGAAATTTCATCCTCGTAGATGCCAAATATCGAGCCCACGGCGAAATTTACGTCCACCAAGCTCGAGCCGTCGAGCGGATCGTAGGCGACGATGAGGCGCGCGTCCTCTCGCAGCGTTAAAATTTCATCTTTCTCTTCGCTGATTAGGGCGCGTACGAGCGGGTTTTTGCGAAATTCCGCCTCGATTATGGCGTCGCTTTTTACGTCGAGTTTGAGCTGCGTATCGCCCGTGCTGTTGTGATGATCTGTGTAGCCGAAGTCCGCGTATTTCAGCTCCTCGGCGATTTGTAACGCGATATTTTGGATTGATTTTACGATCTCTTGCATTTTATTCCTTTACATTTTTTTGGCGTTTTTTAAGATCCATTCGCTAATGCCCGCAGCGTCGTCGATGTCGAAATTTACGCGACAGAACTTATCCATCTGTTCGCCGCTTAAATTTGAAGCGATCGCGTCCGAAAATGGTAGATACGCCGGATCGATCTTGTCGCGAAACAGGCTTATGCGCGGCAGCGGCAGCGTCTTTAGCCCCTCTACGAGCAGGATATCGAAATCTCCGAGCATCCGCACGACCTCGTCAATCTGCATACAGCGCTGCGAAAAATAGCTCGTCCGCGTAGGGCTCATCACGACGGTCTCGGCGCCGAGCTCGCTAAATTTGGCGCTGTCCTTGCCCTCTACGTCAAAGCGCGCCTTATCGCCAGGATCGTGCTTTACGATCGCAGTCCGAAGCCCGCTAGCGATAAAAATTTTAGCGATCTTGCAAATTAGCGTCGTTTTGCCGCTATTGGAAGGGCCTGAAAATGCGATAGCAAGTCTTTTCATTTTTAAAATCCGGCTTTTTAAGATGAGCAGATTGTAGCGAATTTAGCCTTTTAAAAAGCAAAATTCGTTAGAATGCGCCTAAAATTTCAAAGGAAGATCGATGAAGAAATTTGATTTTAGCGGCGCGCGAGGCAGTGCGGCAAGGGGCTCGTTAAGCGTTGCGGCAAAGGGCGCTATTTTAGCCGTGCTAGCGCTATTTTTAAACTCCTGCTCCGCAAACGATCCCCGTCACGATCCGCTTAAAAACGAGTTTCTTGCTTATACGCAAAAATTTGAATCGGTGCGCGCGGGCGATCGCTATTTGGCAGTGGCGACCTATCTAAATCCCGTCGCGCCCGAGCTTAGAAACGCCGCTGGAGACGAGGTGTTTTTGCTCACCTCCTATCCTAAAGAAGTGCAGATCCGCGCGGTGCAGATCAACGGCGCAAACGCAAACATAGTGCCGCTGCACGACGGAG
This sequence comes from uncultured Campylobacter sp., assembly GCF_937997535.1. Lineage (GTDB taxonomy): Bacteria > Campylobacterota > Campylobacteria > Campylobacterales > Campylobacteraceae > Campylobacter_B. Next base: position 19,944 of record NZ_CALKTT010000063.1, on the reverse strand, counting down.
ATCCGCTTTTGCAAAAGGAGCTTTTTAAGATCGCGTGGTCAAGCCGCTACAAGATCACCGCGCCTAAGAGCGATAAGGACGAGCTGGTGCTTAGCTACCGCACCTCAAATGATCTGGGCGCCACGATGAAATTTCGTAAAGTTTCAAAGTCGCTGTATTGGCAGCCGCAGATCGATCTGAAAGATTAAAGGAGAGAAGGTGGGTTACGACATAAGCTATCACGCGATCGGCAAAGATGAAATTTCGCAGTGGTATTTTAAGCCGCTAAAGCTCGCGCAGGGGGGAGATTTTGAAAGTATCGCCCAAATCGCGCGCGAAGCGGGGATGGATGAATTTTATGTAGAAAAATACGCGGACGGCTTCCGCTCGGCGCTGCAGTACGGCACAGGGGGCATTTTTAATAAAACGCACGGATTTCACCTCGCCGTGGCGCAGGGCTATTTTAGAGAGTATTTTTACACGCGCGGCACGGCGTTTAGCTTTTTGGCGGCGCAAAGCTTTAAATTTAAACCTTACATAAGCGATTGGCGCGAGGTTTTGCCGGCGGAATTTCTAACGGAGTTTAGCGGCGAAATTCACAGCGAGATCATCGAAAACTACTGCTGCGGCGCGTATCTTGGCGCCGATAATGTGCAGAAACTGCTGCGCGATTATGAAGCGGACGGCGAGATAAAAGAGGCGATAGATGGGTTTTATGCGCAGAATTTGCCCGTGTTTTTAAACGCGCTAAATTTGGCTGCGGAGCTTGGAGTAGGGCTGCTTGAGGCTACCGAGGTGGTTGAGCCCAATCCGATCGATCTGAATAGGTCCGAGTCGTTTTCAAATCTTTTTAATTGCGATACGCAGGGCGCGCTGATCTACGCGGAAATCGCCGCGCAGCAGATCGGCGAGGCGATAGAGCGAGATAAGACAGGCGGAGGAGATACTACGGGCGGAGAGAATTCTGCCTTGCGCGGCGTCGATGTAACGGGCGGCGGCAGTGCGACGGAAGCGGATGGCGGCGCAATGAAGGTAAGCAGCGAGAATTCCGTCCCTTGCAGTGGCGATACAATGGAGGGCGACAGCGAGAATTCCACCGCAGAAGATCATAAAGACGCAACCTCCGCAGGCGGCGAAAAGTCGCTTTTCGGCAAGATCAAAGGGCTTTTCAAATAGCAATTTGATCGCTAAATTTTATTCCGCAGAAGCTCGCGCGGAGTTAAGGTCGTAAAATTAAATCATCTTGCGCTCGCGAGCTCTGCGCCGCGCGGTTAAAATTTAACTAAAACGGCGCAGCGGCAAAGAGGAGTGGATTTAAAATTTAAAACTTGCCGAAATTTTAAAACGACGGTTTGCATACCCAAGCTTTAAAGCGCCGCAAGTAGGCCGCAAAAGCGGCTAAATTTAAACCTGCCGCAGCCTTTGCGGCGGGCAAGCTGCGGATAGTTTATCTGTTTAAATTCCATAGCCGAAAGTGCTCGATTTGATTTCACGCTACTTAAAATTTTATGCTCGGGTGCTAATTTGATCGCTCACAAAACGCCGCGTTAAAATTTCAATGAATTTTGAATTTTAAAGCTCGTCACCCCAGAAATAAAGCTCGAAAAAAGCAAGCGCAAATATAAAAAACAATATCAGCGCCGCGCCGCCCACTCGGACGTAGCTATCGTCCCCTACGCCGAATTGCACGCAATACGCAAACGCCATAAAAAACAAACAAGCCGCTAAATTTGCGGAGCGCTTCTTTTCGTCTTTCAATAACGATACGCACAAAATGGCGGCTATTATGAGAACTACGGTCGCGATAATTTGCATGGCGCGCCGCCTTTCGTGCAGTGCAGAAATAACCTTTGGCTAGCATCAAGAGATAAAATTTAACCACTGAAGTCAAAATAAATTCGCACGATTTTATAGCGCCTTTGCTTACTTGCGCGGCAAAATTTCGCCGCTTTGATCTGCCCGTCTAAGCCTTTGGCGGGCAAATTTTACGCTTTTATTAAAGCGACGGCTTTTAAAATTCCTTGCTCATCGCTTTTTAAAATCATCCTCCAAGCTCGCCGCTAGCTTAGCGAAAGTTATCGCTGCGAGAGGGGATCAGCAGGTCTTGCAGCTCCTGTTGCACTGAGACTTTCGCGCGCGGATCGAGGATCTGCGAGTAGATGATGAAGTTTGCGAGCACCTTTTTGCCGTAGTCTCTGCTCTCGGCATATGGCACGAGCTCCATGCTAAGCCACGGCTCAAATTTGCCCTTATTAAACATATCGCCGCGCTGAAGCATCTTTTTGACGAGCCCGAGCCCGCCGTTGTAAGCGTATGCGATGAAAACCGGGCTGTAAATTTTACGCTCCAGCCAGTCGATATGGATGTTGGCGAAGCGGTAAGCGATCTCGGGGCGAAACATATCGTCTTGATCAAAGCCGTCGATTTTGAGTTGTTTTTTTCCAATTTCGTTAGCCAAAAATGGCATAAACTGCATCATCCCAAGCGCATACGACGTAGATACCGATGCGGGCACGAAGCGGCTTTCTTGGCGGGCGAGCGCCAAAATTAGCGCCTTGCGGCGGTTATCGCCGTCGCCGATATACTCCATAAACGGCGTCGGATAGAAGTTGTCCTTGCCGCCGCTTGCTTTATTTATGATGTATGAGTACTCGCCGATGCTTTGCTTGGTGTCGAATTTTTTAGCAAATTCCAAAAGTTGTGGGCGCGACATCTGATCAGCGCTATTTTTCGTGCGAACCCAAGCGAAAGGATCGGTGATATCGTAGCCCTCGATGGAATTTTTAGCGGGATTTGGGATGATGATGTTTAAATTCTTATCTCCTAAGACCTCCTTGGCATAAAGCGCATAGAGGCTGTAATAATCGCTGCTAGCAAGCTGACGCAAGACGTTTTGATCTCCGTTTAGCAGATATACCCAAAATTTCGCATTGTGTACATCGTGAGGCTTTTCAAAGCTCGCTGCTGCGCGGCTAAAAAACGCAAGCGCAGCCCCTTCATCGCCCTGCATGACGGCATTTACGCCCAGCATAAATGCTACGTCCTTTTCTACAGCCGACGGATCGACGCCCGTAAGCGAGCGGCGCAAGTGCGGGTATTTGCGGTTAATTAGCGCGTCGTTGAGAACCGCTTTGAAGCCTTTTTGCGAAGCTAGTTCGCTTACGAAGGCTGCGTCGGCGTTGATGTCGATCAAAGCGTCTTTGCCCGCGCCTTTTAAGTAGTCATAATATAAAAAGTAGTTTTGCGCATTGCGGCTCTGCATAAAATACTCGCTCGGATTTTTGTCGTTAAATCCGCGCAGTAAATTTACGGCGTTTCTACTTGCCGCGTCTTGATGCTTTTCAAGCTGCGAAGCGAGCGTCTCGCGTACCGACGGGCTTAGCTTGGCGATGAAATTTGGATAGGAGCGCGCCTTTTTGCAGGTTAAATTTGCATCTAAAATATTGGCGGAGGTAACGCCTGCGCAGCGATCCGGACGCTTAGGAGGGCGAATGGCGCCGAAAATTCTATCTAGCTTATCTTTTAGCTTGCCTTTGTAGCGAAAGATACTTTGTTTTAAAATTTTAATCTCCGCTTTGTTGTATTTCGTCTCATCTATTAGGCGATAGATGTAATAGTCCTTGGCTAGGGATTTTGGCTCGTCTTTGATCTGTTCGTAGCTTAAAATTTTACCGCTACTTGCGGCGCACAGCAGTCCCAAAACAAGGCTAAATTTCAGAAATATTTTCAAATGACCGTCCTATTGATGATATAGATTATCGCGCTGTCAAAGAAATTAAGCACGAGTAGGATAAGAAGCGGCGAAAGATCAAATCCGCCGAAAGTCGTAGGCAGATAGCGACGCACCAACGCAAACGCAGGCTCAGTAAGCGCAGAGATGACGCGGACGATTTTATAAAATTTACCGAACGGATTTGGACGGATGAAACTCAAAACGCAGGCGACGAAAATTAGCATCATATAAGCTTGAATCACGTAGTGAATACTCACTAAAATGCCGTAAAATACGCTATTTAGTAGCATCGAGTATCTCCTTTAAATCGGCGCGGATCAGCGGATACAGCTCGCTAAGTTCCGGCCCGTGAGGTGCGCCGGTTAGTAAAAACCTAAGCGGCATAAATAAGCTCTTGCCCTTTAAGCTTGTAGCCTGCGAAAGCGCCGCTTTGAAATCATTAAATTCTGCCGGTGCGCCGTTTGAGCTTAATAAATTTAAGATTGCCTCTCGCAGCGCCTGCGCCTGCGCCGCCCACTCCTGCGGGATATCTTTCGCGCCGTAGATCGCTGCGATCTTCTCTTTGATCTGCGGGATAAGGCTCGCTTCTTGAGTGTAAAATTTTATCAAAGGCGCAAATTTCGGCTCGAGCTCAAAAAGCTCCGCCAGGCGCTGCTCGCTCGCTCTTTTGATATGCTCGCGGTTTATAAAGGCGAGTTTGTCCTCGTCAAATTTTGCTGGGCTTTTTGAAATTTTAGCGATATCGAAAAACTCCACCGCTTCATCCATGCTAAAGACCTCGCGCGGCGTTTTGTTGCCCAGTAGGATCAGATAGTTCGCGATCGCCTCGGGCAGGTAGCCGCTTTGAAGCAGCCATTTTACCGAGGAGCTATCCTCGCGCTTGCTCATCTTTTTGCCTTCGGAATTTAATATGATCGGCAGGTGCGCGTATTTGATCTCGCCGTCGTAGCCGAGGCTTTGGCGGATCCAGTTTTGCTTTGGGGTGTTTGAGACGTGATCCTCGCCGCGGATTACGAAGTTCACGCCCTGCATCATATCGTCACAGGCGCAGGCGAAGTTATACGTAGGCGTCTTGTCCGCGCGCATTATGACAAAGCTGTCGATATTCTGCGGCTCAAATGCGATACGGCCCTTGATCGCGTCGGTAAATTCCAGCGCGTGATCAGGTTTTTTAAGGCGGATAGTAAAGGGCTTCTCGCAGTTTAGCACCTCCTCGTCGCTTAAATGCTCGCAGTGCCCGTCGTAGCGATAAGCCTCGCCCGCGTCCTTGGCGGCTTGCTTTTTAGCCTCCAACTCCTCCTCGCTGCAAAAACAGCAAAACGCTTTTTTTTCGGAGAGCAGCTTGGCTGCGAACTGCTGATGAAATTTTAAATTTTTGCTTTGATAATACAGACTCTGCCACGAGATGCCGAATCGCTTTAAAATTTCGATGATCTCTTGATCTTTGCCTTCGATATTGCGCGCAGTGTCGGTATCCTCGATGCGCAAAATAAAGCCGCTTTTATCCTGTAGAGAGCAGATGTAGTTAAAAATAGCCGCGCGTAAATTTCCGATATGCATATCGCCGGTGGGCGACGGAGCGAAGCGATACAATTTAGGTCCTTTGGGTTTAAATTTAAGCTGGGATTATACTTTTTACTTCCTAATAAAAAGCAAAAACAAAGCAAAAATAGGCTAATATCGGCGCATTTTATTTAAGGAGACAATATGAGTTTCATTCAGGAATTCAAAGAATTTGCGATGAAAGGCAACGTTATCGATATGGCGGTGGGCGTCGTCATCGGCGGGGCTTTTGGCAAGATCGTAACCTCGCTCGTAAGCGACATTATGATGCCTGTTTTAGGACTTCTTACGGGAGGAATGAATTTTACCGATCTTAAGATCGTGCTAAAAGAAGCGGTGGGGCAGACCCCGGCCGTTACGATAAACTACGGCTCGTTTATCCAAGTAACGGTCGATTTCATCATCATCGCGTTTTGTATATTCTGCGCGATCAAGGCGATTAATAAGCTTAAAAAGCCCGCCGAGCCTGCGCCTGAGCCTGCCGCACCTGCTGAGCCTAGCGAAGAGGTCAAACTTCTTAGCGAGATAAGAGATCTGCTAAAAAAATAGGTCGCGGCGATGCTTGAGAGAATTCCTTATTTCAAAGCTCTAAGCGCAGCGCAAATTGATCGTTTGGAGCAGATTAGCATCCATAAAAGCTACAAAAAGGGCGAAATTTTATTTTTCGAGGGCGAGCGCTCGCAGTATCTATTAATCCTGCTAAAAGGAATTTTAAAAATCTATAAAACCTCCGCAAAGGGGCGAGAGATCCATATGCGCGAGATCCGCCCCATCTCGCTCGTGGCAGAGATGGTAAATTTCGAAGAGACGAGCTATCCTGCAAGCGGCGTGTTTTCGACAAACGGCGAGGTGCTAAAGATCGATTATGAAAAATTTAAAAACGAGTTTATGAGTGATCCAAAGATTTGCCTGGAGCTTTTAAAATCGATGTCTGAGAAGATCCGTGCGCTAAATGCGGTCTTTGATAATCAAGTCGTGCTTAACTGCGACGGCAAAATCGCTAAGTTTATCAACGATAATTTTGATATTTTTATGAGCACAAAATACACTAGAATAGCCAGAATTCTAAACGTGACTCCCGAAACATTTTCGCGCACCATCACTAAATTTAAAAAGAGCGGCGCACTAATTTTAGACGATAAGCAAGAAATCACGGGCTTTGATAAAGATAAGCTGGACGAGTATATCCAAGGCTAGAGTTTGAAAAGCGCCTATATTTTCCCGATCGTCGGTACGGTTTTATTTCTGTTTTTTAATCTTTACGTCTACAGATCGATCAGCGCGCGTTTTGCGCCATATAAAGGCTTCGCTACGTTTCGCCCTGTCTTGAGCTTACTTTGCGTAGCTTTAGCAATTTTAGATGCAATATTTTTTGCGGGTTTTGGGCTTAATGGAAGCTTTAAAAATGAGCTGCTCTATAAAGCTTGCGTATTTTGCATGGCAGCGTCCTTTTCGCTCTTTTTTATCTGCCTTGCTTACGATGTGCTAAGTGCCGCTGCGCATGTGGTTAAATTTAGCCAAAACAGGCGAAAATTTTTAAAAACCTTTATAGACGTAACCTTCGTAATAATGGCGTTTAGCTATATTTTTAAAGGGCTTTATAATGCACTAAAAATTCCAAAAATCACCGAGCGCGAAATAAAAATCAAAAACTTAGCTCGCGAGCTAAGTTTTGCCGTCATCTCAGACGTGCATCTGGGCGAGTTTTTGAAAAAGGAGTTTTTGCAAGGCGTCGTAGCGCAGATAAACTCGCTAAATTACGATGCGCTGCTGATCGTGGGCGATATGTTTGATCTGCGCTCGGATGAGCTCGGGGATATTTTGCAGTCTCTTGAGGCGATCAAAAAACCTATATTTTTCGTCACGGGCAACCACGAGTATTACCGCGGCGACGCAAGCGGACTTATAAAAGCGATGCAAAAAGCGGGCGTGCGGGTGCTGCAAAACGAAAGCGTGGAATTTGAAGGGCTAAATTTAATGGGCGTGCACGATCTTAGCGGCTTTCGCTTCGGATATATGCAGCCCGATCTAAGCGCCGCGCTAACGCAGGCAGACCCCGATAAGCCTAAAATTTTGCTCGCGCATCAGCCAAAATACGTCGTGGATTTCGTGCGCGACGAGGTCGATCTGTGTATCTGCGGACACACGCACGCGGGGCAAATTTTCCCATGGACGCTTTTGGTGCTGCTTAGCCAGAAGTATCTTTACGGGCTGTATAATGACGGGCTGAAGCAAATTTACGTAAGCAGCGGCGTAGGGTTTTGGGGCCCGCCGATAAGGGTCTTTGCTGATGCCGAGATCGCGCTGCTTAAGCTTAGAAAGGCATAGATGAGAAATTTTATTTCGAGGATTTTCGGGGTTATCGCCGCGGTGAAATTTCCTAAATTTATACAAAATTTTATCAACCGCAAATATGTGGAATTTTTCAAAATCGATATGAGCGAATTTGATCCGCCGCAAAGCTACGCGAGCCTAAACGCGCTTTTTACTCGCCGTTTGCTGCGTCCGCGCGAGATAGCGGCAGACGAGACGGCTTTTATAAGCCCTAGCGACGGCGTGATCTTTGAGAGCGGATGCTGCGCCAATCTGCGAGCTTTTAGCGTGAAGGGCTGCGAATACAACCTTAGCGAGCTATTGGGGCGCACTTTTACTGCGAGTGAAAGCGGCGGAGCGGTTAAAAATTTAGATGACGCCGCGGACGCTGCGCAAGCGAAAATCATAAGCGACGAAAGCGGCGCAACTTATGCCGCGAGCGGCGTGCAAGCTGAAATTTATAGTGATGAAAGTAGTGTGAGCCGCGAAACGAGCGCAGAGGACGCCCAAGGCGGCGAAAATACAAGCGGCGTAAATTTAAGCTACGCAAACATTTATCTAAGCCCGCGCGATTATCATCATTATCACGCGCCGTGCGATCTGAGCGTGCTGCAGGCGCTTTATATTCCTGCCGATCTTTACAGCGTGGCGAAGAAATTTTTACTTAAAATTCCAAACCTCTACGCTAAAAATGAGCGCGTGATTTTGAAGTGCAAGATGTGTAACGGCGGGATTTTGTGGATGGTTTTCGTGGGCGCTTTAAACGTCGGCAAGATGAGATTTGATTTCGATACGCGAATACAAACGAATGCATGCGCGAATAGGGAGGGGGCGCTTTACGAATATGAAAATTTAAGCTTTAAAAAGGGCGATCATCTAGGGAATTTCGAGCTGGGCTCGACGATCGTGCTTGTAGCGCAAAGCGAGTTTTTAAAATTTGAAACTCCGACTGATACGTCCGTAAAATTCGGACAAAAAATCGCAGAATTTAATGAAATTTCATAAAATTCCATTTAAAATGCAGGATTTTTTCTTTAACTAAAATTAATTTTATTTAAATTTGGCTATAATCATCTCACTTTAAATCAAAGGATTTAACATGAAAAATTTAAAAGCTTTTACGATGATAGAGCTTGTTTTCGTCATCGTCGTTTTAGGTATTTTGGCGGGCATTGCAGTGCCTAGATTAGCCGCTACGCGCGATGATGCTACTATCGCTAAGATGCGCGGAGACATCGCCGCCATTAGAAGCGGACTTTCGCTAGTTAGAAGCGAGAACATGATGAGGGGCGTGACTACATGGCCTGCTTTGGAGGGCTCAGACAACGCCACTCTTTTTGATGGCGTTTTGCAGCAACCTATCTATCCTATGAGAGATGGCGGTAGGAACGGCTGGACTTTGGTTAGAAATGGCAACGATAATGCTACATCTACATATACGGCTACCGTAGCAGGCAAAAGTACTAACTTTACTTATTATCCAACAAGAGCTAGTATACCTACTTCCGGTGCAAATAAAGATAGAAATGTAGGCTCATTCGACTGCAATCACGCTGATGATCTTTGTCAATCCTTAGCTCAATAGCTAAATGCTCTATTATGAAGTTGCGGTTTTGGGCGCCAGCCTAAAACCGCTTACTTATAGTTCAAATCTTGAAATCCCAACTTATCAAATCGTATCCGTTCCCGTAAAATCAAGTATCAAATCCGCCGTGATCCTGCGCGAGGTTGCAAAGCCGAGCTTCAAAACTAAGGAAATTTTAGAGATTTCGCAGCTTAAATTTAGCCCGTTTCAGATCGCACTTGCAAATTTTATCGCGTACTACTATGTCTGCGAAAAGGGCGTTGCATTTGGGATTTTCGAGCCTGCGAGCGATACGGCGCAGGATTTGCGGAATTCGCAGGAGGATCCTATGACCGAGCGGAATTGCGCTTGCGAGCAAATTCCCGTTAGTGAGTTGGTCTCCGCTTGCAAACAAGCTTCTACCCGCGAACAAAATTTTATTTTCGAGCAGAATTTCATTACCGCACGAAATTCTGCTTTCGACTGGGGTTTTAGTGCCACACACAATTCCGCCTCAATTCAAAATTCTACATTGACGAGGAATTCTATTACCACAGAAAATTCCGTTACCGTTATAAATTCCGTCATCGCGCCGAATTCTACGCAAAAACAAAATTTAAAGCGGACGCCAAATTCTATCTCGCAAAATTTGGCGTTAAATTCTACCGCCGCGCAAAATCCTATCCAAGAGAGGGACTTTGTCGATGAGCAAAATTCCGTTTCAATTCAAAGCTCTACATTGGCTCAAAATTCCGCTATGACAATAAATTTTGTTGCCGTTCCCGATCCTGCACACAAACAAAATTTCGCTATCGCGCAAAATTCGATCCAAGAGCGGGATTTTACCGAGGGAGAGAATTCCATTTCGATTCAGAATTCTACTTCAGCGCAAAATTCCATCTCAATTCAAAATTCAGACGCCGCGGCACAAAGCTCCGTCCCGCCGTCGCTATCCCTGCTTCAAATAGGTAAAATTCCAAACCTAACCCCCGCGCAGGAGCAAGCGCGTAAATTTGCTGAAGCCAACGAGACATCGCTGATCTTCGGCGATACGGGCAGCGGTAAGAGCGAAATTTATATAGCGCTGATCGCGCAGGCGCTCGCTGCGGGCAAGCAGGCGCTGTTTTTGATGCCCGAGATTTCGCTCACGCCGCAGATGACGAAGCGGCTACAAAGCTATTTCGGCGAGCGGCTCGGCGTCTGGCACTCCAAAATTTCGCCCAAGAAAAAGCGTGAAATTTTAGCGAAATTTAACGCAGGCGAGATCAGGCTCATCGCGGGCGCCCGCTCGGCGCTGTTTTTGCCCTTTAGCGATCTAGGCCTCATCGTCGTGGATGAGGAGCACGACGACAGCTATAAATCCGCCGCCGCGCCGCGCCTAAATGCCCGCGACGCCGCAATTTTCGTCGGCAAGAAGCTTGGCATCCGCGTGGTTTTAGGTTCTGCGACGCCCGCGCTTAGCACCTACGCGAAGCAGCCGCACTTCCGCCTGCGCGGCACCTACTTTAGCAGCGCCAAGCGCTTCATTTTCGACGAGAGCGAGACGGGGCTGAGTTCTAAAATTTTAACCGAGATTAGGCGTAGCCTCGAAGCGGACAAGCAGGCTGTCGTGTTTTTGCCGACGCGCGCGAACTACAAATATATGGTTTGCGAAAACTGCGGGCAGATCGTGCGCTGCCCGTTTTGCGCCGTCGGGATGAGCTACCACGCGGATGCTGCGGCGCTAAAGTGCCATTACTGCGGCTTTAGCACGTTTTACAGGGCGTCTTGCGAAAACTGCGGCGGCGAGGTAATGCAGGCGCGCAAGATCGGCACGGGCGAGCTTGCCGCACAGCTCGCGGCGCATTTCCCGAGCGCTCGCATCGCAAAATTTGATCGCGACGAGATCACCACGCAGCGCAAGCTCGAGGCGCTGCTCAATAACTTCAACGCCCATAAAATCGACATTTTGGTAGGCACGCAGATGCTTAGTAAGGGGCACGATTACCACGGCGTGGATCTTGCGGTGATAATGGGGATCGACGAGCATCTGAGCTATCCTGATTTTAGGGCGCGCGAAAAGACGCTGGCGCTTGCGATGCAGGTGGCGGGTCGCGCGGGTCGCTCGGGACAGGGCAGAGTCGTCATACAGACGCGCCAGAGCGGCTTTTTTAGGGATTATATCGAAAATTACGATGATTTTTTGCGCGACGAGGCGGAGTTTCGCGAGGGGCTCTATCCGCCGTATATGCGGCTTTTGCGCGTGCTGATCTCGCATAAAAACGAAAACGCGGCGAGCGAGATAATGAGCGCCGCGCTTGAAATCTTACGACGCAAGCAGGCGGGAGGCAGCGCGTTTGTATCGCATGACGGGCTGGACGCGAGGAGAGCAAATCTAAGCGCTTTAAATTTAGAAAATTCTGTGCAGCAGGGCGGTAAACGGATGTCAAATTTTAAATTTCAAAGCCCGGATCTGCGCGGGAGTGATGCAAATTTAAACCGCCAAAATGCTTCAAATTTAAAAAACACCGCGCAAATTTCAGCTTGCGACGGGGATGCGGGTAGCGTAAATTTAAAGCCTGAAAGAAACGGTGCCGCGCAAAATTTTATAAATTTAGCGGCTGAAAATTCCGCCGAAAATTCCGCGCAGCATTTGAAAGAAAAAGCGAGCGAGAGCTTTGAGATCATCGGTTACGGCAAGGCGGGTATCGCCTATATCGCGTCGAAATTTCGCTTTGAAATTCTGCTGCGCGCTAGTTCGCACGTGCCGCTGATTAATGCTGCGCGCGCGCTTGAGCATCTGCCCGTCGAGATCGATATGGATCCCGTAAACTTCGGCTAAGCGCGATTTATAAAATTTTATTCGCATAAATTTTGTCCATAGAACCTGCAGGATTTGATGTATTGCAACGCTGAATTTTTATGCTTTACCGCCTATCTCATATTAAATCAAAATCAAAAAATAATATCAAATTGTTAAGTATAATTTAACTTGAGTGAGGATATAATGCACCCATAAGTCTAGTATGATATTGCTCTTTTTGAATGGAGGACAGAATGCCTAGACCTGCTTTACTTATAAAATTTACGCTTGTGATCATACTTAGCGTATCGTTTATAGATGCAAACGATACGAACAATACTACTACTGCTATGCCTTGGATGTTAGATTCGATTTTATCAAAGGTACGGGATAGAAATATTACTAGAAAGAGCAGTGAAACCAATGCGACTTTTGGTATTACTACTTTTAACAGTAAAAGCGTGTATTTTTGGCAAATGGATCAAAACGCGACCCTTAAGAAAGAGTATGAAGAGCATTTGGCTAAAGAAAGAGACTTTTGCACCGATTTTTACGACGATCTGTTTAAATGGAAAAATATAAGCGCTATCCGCCCTGTAGTTAACGATAGCATAGATTATAATGATCCTGAGCTAAAGCAAAATATGAGTGATTGTTGGTATATGGATATGAATAGAACGGTTCAAGTAGGGTATCGTGGCAGAGGTTTCACTTTGTATAAGATCGGCGATCATAGGCTTTTATATATAATGTTCTATAAGTATGCGGAATATAACGTATCGAACAATCTTGCTAAAAATTTAGCCTATATTTTAGATATCAAAGAGTGTACCAAAGCTATAAGGGATTTTAATTATGATCCGTATAAAAGTAGGATTCATCTAGAAAATTATAGAAATTATGTGGAAGGCGTTTATTTTAGACCCATTTTTTATGAAGATAGATACTACGCGTTGGATATTGAGAGAAATCTTCCTGGTTTGGGCTTCGGCTTTACTATAAGGCTTAAGGAGATTAAAGATAGTAAGTTGGAGACTAAATGTGAAATATCGTATCTGATAGATAAAAAGAAATTTTTTACTAAGGAGTAAATCATGCAAACGCATTCAGTTGGTTCGAGAGATACCCAATAATCTATAAAGCATCTAAAAAGGTAACGATTTGAAAAAACTACTTAGAAATTTTATGATTTTTGTAGGGTTTATCTTTATGTTATACACCTCTTATTTCCTATATTTTTATTCCAAAAAAGCCGAATATGCGACTATTTTATTGCAAAAAGCGCTTAGGTATGAAGAGGAATTTTTTACTGAAAAAACACAAAATTTAGACCCGTCTGAGCAGATTGAGCTACGGCATGAGTTTGAAAAAGAGAAATTAAAGCTAGAAAAATATTGCGGCGATGCTATAATAAACGGCGATAATGATCATTGCAAAGTTTATTACAACCTCGATTTCGACTATATTCATTTTTACGACGGGCGAAATCAAGATATCGCGCTGGGCTACGACTTTGATAACGAAAGCATCGAGTTTTATAAAAAGCTATCAGATCACTATGATTACAAAGGCAAAAAATGCAGATCGCGCAGGGTATACAGCGAACACCATGCGACATTTGCGATTGATAATTTTGAGTATGCAAAATTTTGGTTGGGAAATTACGGTGAATTTACCCTAAAAGATCCATACATTCATGAGTGTGAATAAAATTGATCGGTAATTGAAACACTGAAAGCCTGCCGTATAGATCGGCGGTATATGCATAAATTCATATTTGTGCGGATATGATAATGTATTTTATACTTTGATTAAGTAATTATGTTGTATAAGCTTATACGACCGATAACAAAAACGCTTTTAAGGCTTCAAAAGCTCATTTTAAGGAGTGAGGGATGCAAATTCGTGTTTTTATTTTAGCGATCTTGTTTGCCGTATCGTTCGCAAAAGCGGATGATATAAAGCATCCATCGATGCCATGGCAACTGGAACCTATTTTATGGAAAATTCAAGATAAAAAAGTTGTAAGAAAAGCCCTTCACGAACCTATGATCCGGGGTGCAACTACCTTTAACGGCAAGAGTTTTTATTTTTTTACGATAGAAGATAATGCAACGCTCAAAAAAGAATACGAAGAGCATTTATCAAAAGAAAGAGACTTCTGCAATGACTTTTACGATGATCTGTTCGAATGGAAAAATATAAATATAATCAAACCTCTGGTTTTTGATACGACGGATTACAATAACCCCGTTTTAAAGAAAAATATGGGCGATTGCTGGTATATGGATATGAATAAAACGATTAAAGACGGCTTTAGCGGGCGAGGATTTACATTATATAAATTTGATAATAAGCTTTTGTATATTATGATTTACAAAACCACTCCTTATATATATCAGACGGATGATTTCGCAAATCTTGCTTACATTTTAGATCCCAAAGAGTGTAGTAAAATCACAAAAGATCCTCGTAGCAGGGTAAATTTGGAGATTCCAGGCAATATCATATATAAACGGCGTCTGTTTTATGCCGAACCGATACGTTATAAAGATATAGACTATCTACTTTTCATAGATTTTGACAATACGGATAGCGGACAACTATTCAACGTCACAATCAGGAAATTTAAAGACGGTATTTTACAAATGCCTGTTTGTAGCAATTCATACGTAAATACGAAGCTTTATCGATAGGGGCGGTTATGTGGGTTCATATTTTCATCTTAATGATCGCATTCGTACTATTTGCGAATGCAAACGATGTAAGCGATACGGAAATTCCTTTTGATTTAAAAATAGCTTTATGGAAAGCTAATGATAGGAAAGTAGTAAGAAACAATCCTTCCGGTATGGTAGAAGGAGAAACCACTTTCAACGGAAAAACCGTTAGCTTTTGGCAAATAGATAGAAATGCAACGCTCAAAAAAGAGTATGAAGAGCATTTATCAAAAGAAAGAGACTTCTGCAACGACTTTTACGATGATCTATTCGAATGGAAAAATATAAGCGTAATCAAGCCTCTGGTTTTTGATACGACGGATTACAATAACCCCGTTTTAAAGAAAAATATGGGCGATTGCTGGTATATGGATATGAATAAAACGATTAGAGACGGCTTTACGGGGAGAGGATTTACGTTATATAAATTTGATAATAAGCTTTTGTATATTATGACGTATAGAGAAGATTTTCGGCAATACGAGATGTCTTTTGCAAATTTTATGTATATTCTAGATCCGCAAGAGTGCAGTAAAATTATAAAAGACCCCTCATACGAGATTCATATTATAGCAGGGCAGATTTTGAGGATTATCGAAACAAGATCGCAGGAGATACCCTGATTTATTTCGGACCGATAAAATATAAGAGCGAAGATTATCTACTTTTTATCGATTCCGTAAATTTAATAAACGGTCTTAAAGCGGTTTCTATTCAAATTAGTAAATTTAAAGACAAAGTTTCGCGAACATCCGTTTCTATAAATTGTATAAATTCGTATTTAAATACAAAAATTTATCGTTAAGGAGTATACCATGCAATGCATTCAGTTGCCGTTGATAACTTTAAGTATGCAAAATTTTGGTTGGGAAATCATGGCGATTTACCCTAAAAATCCTTTTATCGCTGCGGGTTTGGGCTTGCAGTTTTTGCTTCCCAATCTGCGTTTTTAAAATTTGATTAGAATTTTACGTCGCCGCACATGCTTTGCTCGCCCCTTTTCGATATACAGCGCCTACTCCTCGCTTCCCTCCGTTCGCACGATCAGGCTTTTTGGAAGGCGAAATTTCTCGATTATCTCACACTCCTTGGCGCGCATCTGCCCGTCGTCGCTCTCGTGGTCGTAACCTAGCACATGCAACAAGCCGTGCGTAAAAAGCAGCGCCGTCTCGTCATCTCTGCCGTGCCCAAGCTGCGCGGCTTTCAGCTCTACGAGGTCTAAATTTATCACGACCGAGCCGAGCAGTGCGGGGGCGAAATTCCCGACGCCAAAATTCTCATTCTTTAAATTTTTATCGCCAGAACTTTCGCCCTCGGAATTTTCAGAATTTATGGTATTGGAATTTTCACTCGCAGAATTTGCGGCGCTTGTATTTTCACTAGCGGAATTCGCAGCGTTTTGATTTTTATCGTCACTGTTTTTATGCGCGGAATTTTCCTCGTTCAAATTCCCGACAAAGCCCGCAAACGCTGCAGGATCGAGCGGGAAACTCAGCACGTCGGTCGTCTTATCGATGCCGCGCGTTTGGGCATTTAGCTGCCGCATCTCCTCGCCGCGCACGAAAATTAGCTCGACGCTCCCGCCGCCCAGCTCCGCCGCGATAGCGTCCAAAATTTCGGGATAGGACTGTTCGCAAAGTATCATTTTTACCCCTCTTTTATAAAATTTTCGTATAATTTTAGCAAAAAAAGGACGAAAATGAGAGCTTTATGCGTGATCAGCGGCGGCATGGACAGCGCGACCTGCGCCTATATCGCGAGGCGCGAAGGTTACGAGATCGTGGCGCTGCACTTTGACTACGATCAGCGCACGATGGGCAAAGAGCGCGAATGCTTCGGTAAAATTTGCGACGATTTGGGGGTCGCAAAGAGGCTCGTTTTAGACGCTCGCTTCATCGCGCAAATCGGCGGCAGCGCCCTTACAGACGGCACATTGCCGATCAGAAAGGGCGCGGCGGAGCTTTGCGGCGCGGCGAATTGTACCGGCGCCGAAATTGACAGCGCGGTAAATTCCAAGAGCACTGAGCTCAGTAGGCAAAATTTTATCGAGACAAATTCCCCCGCTGAACTAGACGGGCAAAATTCTATTGCGGCAAATTCTATTAATGCCGAGATTGGCGGGCAAAATTTTGCTGCGTCAAATTTCTCGACGAGCTCCGCAAACGTTCCGCTCGGCGTAGATTTGGCGCGGAGCAGCTGTACGCAGAGCGGTGAAATTTTAACGCAAGACGCTGAAATTTTACTAGGGGGCGATGAGCTTTCGCTGCAAGGCAGTAAAATTCTGGTTCAAGAAGGTGAAATTTTACCTCAAAGCGGAGCCGAGCCGCAGCAGGGCGATAAAATTTCATCGAAGCGCGCAGAGAGTGAAATTTCATCGCAAAGTCAAAGCGATAAAATTCTGCCGCAGGGCGGCGAGAGCGTGTTTTCGGATCTGCCGAGCACCTACGTGCCGTTTCGCAACGGCGTGTTTTTGAGCATCGCCGCCGCCCTTGCCGAGAAGGAGCGCTGCGACGCGATTTTCATCGGCGTGGTGCAGGAGGATAGCAGCGGCTACCCCGACTGCAGCGCGGGCTTCATCGGCGCGTTTGAGCGAGCGCTCGATCTGGGCACGAGCCGCGGCTTTCATCCGCGCATCAAAACCCCGCTCGTGCACCTTAGCAAGGCGCAGATCGTCTCGTTGGCGCTTGGGATCGGCGTGCCGTTAGAGCTTACGTGGAGCTGCTACGAGCGTGAGGACGCTGCGTGCGGGCTTTGCGACAGCTGCCTGCTGCGGCTTAAAGGCTTTGCGGGCGCCGGCGCGAAAGATAAAATCCCCTACGTGATAGAAGCTTAGGCGCGACGCGGCGAAATTTAATCGCGCCGCGTAGCTCGGCGCGCCATCACAGCGCCTGATATGCGCGGGTTTTGAATACGTAGTGCCGCATGATTTGCAGCGGGATTTCAAAACATACGGCGGCGGTCTACGCTTTGCGCGCGCTGAGCTGCGGCTGTAAATTTAAGTTGCACTTTAAAATTTTAAAAATTTTAACGAGAGCGTTGCGCGCGGTTCAAGGCAAAATCAATTATAAATTTAACTCCTACGCTATATTTATGAGCGTATAGGCGAATATAAACATATCGTAAAATCAAGATTATTAAATTTCTTAAGGAGGAGAGAATGGCGTTTGAAAATGCGATCATCACCAAAGAGGATGATGAAAAGTATGGACTTACTAAGATGTTTCTCAAGTATAATCGGCACGATAGGGGTTTGCCGGATCAATGGTATTGGGTCATAGACAGAGAGCGCGACTGCTGGCTTATGGAGAGTGGATTTTTTCCGGATCCGGAGCTAGACCACGCTTACCTCTCAAAAAGTTTATGGGTGCTTTATTATAAAGGCGAGATGTTCGAAATTATACTAGATACCGAGCTTTATAATAAAATTATAGATCAAATATCATATGATAAAGTATGGCTTCTATTGGATATAAGACCGATTACTTATAGTAGATTAACTAATAAAGAAATTTTTATACTTTTGAAAGAAATTCTTGATGTTTATGGATTGGGTGGTGCATGGAGACAGGCTAAATCACCAAACTATAAAGTAACACTAATAAATCAGCTGAAAGGATAAGATTATGTAAAATTTAACACTTGAACAAGCAAATGAGTTGCTAAAAACAGCTAACACCAAACAAGATATAATAAATGTATTAAATAAGCTGGACTTGTCTGCACATAGATCAAAAACCATATTATATTCTGGCATAGAAGATATGGATGGTTTTAAAGACTATATAAGAAAAACCAATCAATATAATGATGTTAGGATGATAGATAAAACGTCAGTCGGTGAATTCTTAAATATCTGGGAAAATAAAAATTTACAAAATGCTTTAACGAGAGCATTTGGTAATGGTGATCCAGAATTTGACGTAATTGAAGAATATAAGAAACGCGGTAGTGCTGATGGCAAAGTGCCGCTATCTGAACTCAACAAATTCTTTCACGATGTTGATAAGAAAGACAGCGGCTTATGGGATATAGCCTCTAGGCGCTTTGTCTCCAAAATTAAAGGTGAAGTAGTGACTGTAATAGGAAAAGACGCTAAAGTCGAGAGAACATTCTATCAAACCGAACTCCCCGAACTTCTCAAAAACAAAAATATCACTAAAATCAACGGTATGGATAAAGCGGAATTTGCCTCTAAGCTAAATTCTATTAAGCCTGATTGGGAAACGAGTATAATAAATTCTACTTGCTACGATATATTTATGAGCGCATAGGCGAATATAAACATATCGTAAAATCAAGATTATTAAATTCCTTAAGGAGGAGAGAATGGCGTTTGAAAATGCAATCATCACGAAAGAGGATGATGAGAAGTATGGGTTGAGCAAATTGTTTTATCAATTTAACCCCACTTATAAAACCTTACCCGATGGAAAATCATGGGTCGTCGATAAAAGTGCAGATTGCTGGTTTATGGAAACTAAATTTTTTCAAGATCCGGAATACGATCATGCATATCTTAAGAAATCGGTTTGGACTTTATATTGTAAAGGAGAGATAATAGAGGCTACGCTTGATTACCAAAACAATATATCGGATACAGAAAAATTTCATAGAATTTGGAAGCTTTTAGAATTAAAGCCAAAAGAAACCAAATCCCTTTCAAAAAATCAAATACTTATGCTTTTAAATAAAATTTTGAATGTATATGGATATGATGGCGCTTGGGGGCAGATTGAAAATTTCACTATGGAATTACAAGATTTAGTTGATGGGAGAGAAAAATAAAATGGCGTTTGAAAATGCAATCATCACCAAAGAGGATGATGAGAAGTACGGGTTGAGCAAAATTTTTTATCAATATAGTCCGTATCATGAAGAACTACCTAGAAATTTTGTTGTTGATAGACAAAAAGATATTTGGTTTCTTTTAATTGAAAGACTACCAAATGAAGGGTATGATTATGGTTATGGGAGCAAAAAGCTATGGAGGCTTTATATTCAAGGAAATAATTTAGATATTCTTTTGGACTACGAATATGATCAAGAAGTGGATGGACGCAAATTTCAAAGGGTGTGGAAAATTATCGAGGTAAATGTTCTAAATTCTATTATTCCAGATAATGAAGTTATTAAAATATTGAGAGATGTTTTGATTGATTTTAAATTTAGACCAGGCTGGGAGGATAAGGATGATTTTAGTGTAGCATTAATAGATGTAAGAAAGGAAAAATAAAGTGGCGTTTATTGCGGAATATATTTCTAAAGAGGATATTAAGAAATATGATATTAT
>NZ_CALKTT010000062.1 GCF_937997535.1 uncultured Campylobacter sp. | reverse complement strand
GCAACACGCGGATGAATTACGTCCATCCTCGCATAGGCGCGGCGCTCGCGGTAGCATCGGCAGGGCGAAAGGTCGCTATGAGCGGCGCGACGCCTCTAGCCATCACCGACTGCCTGAACTACGGTAATCCGCAAAATCCCGAGGTTATGTGGCAGTTCGCGCAGGGCTGCGAGGGGATCAAACAGGCTTGCGCCGCGCTAAATACCCCGGTCATCAGCGGCAACGTAAGCCTTTATAACGAAACAGGCGGCGTTAGCATCCAGCCCACTCCCGCGATCGTATGCGTGGGAACGAATGAGGGCGAGATCATCCCTAGCGATTTTTGCGCTAGCGGCGTGAGCGTCTATCTGGTAGGCGATACGAAGGGCGTCTTTGCGGGCTCGCTTTATATGAAAGCGGTGGAAAATCGCGTCGCAGGCAGCCTGCCTGAGTTAAATTTAAAGGCAGAGCGTGCGCTGTGGGACTTCGCGATCGAGGCGGGCAGGAGTAGGGTTTTGGAATTTGCAAACTCAGTAGGAATCGGCGGCGTGGCGATCACGCTTGCGAAGATGGCGTGCGTGGGCGGCGTAGGCGGCGAATTTGAGATGAGTTGCGATGATAGCAGAGATATTTTCGACGAGAGCTTTTCGCGCGCGATTTTCGGCGTCCGCGACGAGGCGAAATTTAAAGAGCTGGCCGCAAAATACGGGCTAAGCTTGATGCGTCTAGGCACCAGCGGCGGCGAAACGTTTCGTATAAATTCCGTCCGTAAAAAGCTCGCTGCGCTAAAAGAAATTTACTTCGGCGAGTTTGCCAAGATCGTAAAGAGCGAAGATTAGCGCGTGCTTAGCATCATATTTCTTTTAATTGCGCTATATATTTTCGCGCAGATCGGCGTGGCTTTCGGCAACTTCGGCTATCGCGGCAAGGCTCAAATGCAGCTAGCAGAGGCTAAAATTTTAGTAGCGCTTCTAGCCAAGGTCGCCAAAAGCGACGGGTACGTAAGCGAGTCCGAAGCCGCGATGATAAGCGAAATTTTAGACGATTTGGTGCGCCAAATGGGCGCTGGCGAACGCGAACGCCAGGCGCTGAAGCTCGTCTATAAGCTCGAGAAAGAAAACCTCGCAAACGCGCGCGAGCTCGCCGAAAAATATAACCAAACCTACCGCCCGAGCCCGAGCCGCAAAACGGGGCTAATCTATTTCTTTTTAAATTTAGCCTACGTCGATCGCGGTTTTAGCGCGGCAGAGCGGCGCACAATCTCGCAGATTTGCGACGGATTGGGCATTGCAGAGCATATCCAAAGTCAGATATTCGCGACCTTTGAGCGCAGCTTTTACGGCACATATTACGAAAACGGCGGCTCGCAAAGCAGCTCCGCTTACGACGGATACGACGGCTATAGCACAAGAAGCGGCGGGTACTGGGACAAATACGGCGGCAGAAGCACTGGCGGCTACGGAAGCAGCAGTTATGGCGGCGGCACGGGCTACGACTATGGCGGCTCTGCCGGTTCGGGCTACGGAGGCTCGCAAAGCTCGAGCGGTTCATACGGCGGCGGATATTCTGGTGGGTATGGTAGCGGCTATTCGGGCGGCTCGCAAAGCTCTGCTAAAAGCAAAAGAGATCCGTATGAAATTTTGGGACTCTCCAAGGACGCTACGTTTAGCGAGATCAAGAAAAAATATCGCGAGCTCGTGAAAAAATACCACCCCGACATCCTGATGGGCAAGGGTGCGGACGAGGAGATCATCCAGGAGGGCACGAAGAGGCTTCAGGAGATCAACGAGGCGTATAAAATTTTAAAGGAGCGCTTCGGCGAGAAGTAGGGCGAGCAAATTTTAAAATTTGAGGGCGTAAAACGCCTTGAAATTTTAAGATGGATCGCGATACGGCGACAAGGTGCGCAGATAAAAGCGGATCAAATCCGCGGCGTCAAATTAAATTTAAGGAGTGATAAATGAAAAATTTTATAATTTTTGCCGTTTTGGCGGCACTGCTTGGAGGATGCGCGGGCAAAAAAGATCAAAACGGAATTGCCGACTCGGAAGATATCGCAATGTTAAGCTTTGACAAAAATATTTCCACCAGATACCGAGCCCATAACGGAAAACTCTATAAAAATGGCAAAGTGTTAGGCAAATATCTTACGGCACCGGGACTTGGTACGCACATTTATACTGATGAAATGGGAAATGGTTATATAGATCCCAGCGCGACAAAGGAACATAATTCTAAAAAAATTACGGAGATAATATTCGTTCCGAACGAATTTATTAAAGTGATCTCTTATAGCCATAATGACGGCGTTTGTAAAGCATTGTCCGCAGGAAAATATGTACATATAAAGGAGTATATCACTATATATTCACGAGGCGAGCCGATCGTGGCATATAGTTATGATGTTTTGATGTCAAGAAAAGGAATGGGGAAAATTTCATCCAGGTATAATTTCGTTAATGAAAAGTTATCTTATGTGGATAAAAAAATTTTAGAAAAACTAAATTCGACAGTAGCAGATCATGTGAAAAAATCCGTCGTGCTTAGCGGTGCTACGCTTCTTGGTCTGCTTTGCAGAGAAAAGTCTAAAAGGTTGGATTAAATTTAAGGAGTGATAAATGAAAAATTTTATAATTTTTGCCGTTTTGGCGGCACTACTTGGGGGATGTGGGATATTGCGCCCGGCTAAGAGCGATAAGGAGTTTAAATTTTACGACGGCAACAAAACCATGATCTATAAATTTGTCGGCGAGGATCTGTATGAAAACGGCAGAAATTTAGGCTCCTATTCTATGGATAGAGGCGAGTTTAGGATGCTTGTGCTCGACGAGGCGGGCAAGTCTTACGGCAACAATTACAAGTCCGCGCTGAATGCCAAGAGGATGAAATTTTATCTTTTTAACGACGAAAGGGCAATGGTATTTAGCATTTGGCACAAAGATGGGATTTGCAGCGTCTATAACGCCGGCAGATACGTAAATTTCGACTATACTTCAAATATGTTCAAAGACGGCGATTGGCTTTATGCGGACGGTAGAATTTCAAAAAGCGAGAGCTCGGTGCAAAATATGAGTTCAAAAACGTTGAGCGCATATAAAAATATGAATTTTGAAAAAGCGGTCGATCGCAAAGATACGAAATATATCGCGGAGGAGTTGGCTGTGGCTGGATTTTTCAAAAAGACGATCGAGGGTCTTAGAACCATGATCTTAGACGATTTTTGCAGATAAACTTCGGAGGATTTATGGATAAAATTAAAATTTTAGCGCTGCTTGCGGCAGCGGTGCTGCTTACAGGCTGTATGAAGATAAAGTATTCGCAAGCCGAGCTGCATCCGGAAAATTCCGTGATGATGAGCTATGACGGGCAGACCGTCACCGAGTATAAAATTTCAGGCGGCGTGCTTTTAAAAGATGATGCAATCTTAGGAAGATACGAAGAGGCGGGCTCCAATCTCTATCTATTTACGGACGAAAGAGGGATGAACGTGGCTGGGGATCAAATTTCGCAAAGAGCTCTAAATAAATTTACGATCTACGTTTTTACGCCCAATAAAGAGCTACGAATCGCCGAGTATTCCGCAAGCGGCGGCGTTTGCAAGGCCTTTGCGGAGGGCAAATTCGTAAGCCTAAAAGAGCACTTTAGCGGCTATGCTTCCTCCGCGCCGCTTTATTCATACTCGTTTTCAGCTTCGGTGTCGCAAAGCTCCAGCGCAAACGTGATCTCACGCTATGAATACGTGGGCTCAAGACTAAAAAATAGTAGGGCGTTTTTGCAAAGCCCGCATACGGCTCTAGGCAATACGGTTAAAGAGAGCATCGAGTGGCACCAAGACAAATTGCGCGATATTTGTAAGTTAAAATTTTAAAACCAAACCAACACGAAAGGGAAAACATGGGATTTTTATCCAAAGACGAAGAGCCGCAGAAGCATGGCGCTAAAAAGGCGGCAAAGCAACCGCCGATCTTGATGAAGCAAACGCAAGAGGTGATCACCAATATCGAGAAATATCTGGGCGCGCCACTGCTTACCTACTTCAATTCGGGCGCGGGTAGCGTCTGCGGCAACGACGCGATCAGTATCAACGACCACCTAAAGGGCAAGCATTTCGAAAAACTCTACCTTTACATCAAATCTGACGGCGGCAGCGGCATAGCATCGCTTAAGATCGTTTCGATCCTGCGCAACCACTGCGACGAGCTGATCGCTCTAGTGCCTGCAAACTGCGCTTCGGCGGCTACGATGATGGCGCTTGGGGCGAATAAAATTTTAATGGGGCCGCTGGGCTATCTCACGTCGGTCGATACTTCGCTGCGCCACGAGCTTTCACCGGTTACGAACACAAACGATCAAGCCAACGTTTCGATGGACGAGCTAAGCCGCGTGGTGAAGCTTTGGAAAAATAACGAGCGCCCGAACGACGAGAACCCGTACAAGGAGCTTTATAAATATATCCATCCGCTCGTTTTCGGCGCCGTTGATCGCGCAAGCAGCCTGTCGCTTAAAATTTGCCGCGAAATTCTGCGCTATCACTTCGAAGATGAGCAAAAGATCGCCTTTATCAGCGACAAGCTAAACAGCGGCTATCCGTCGCACGACTATCCGATCTTATTTAGAGAGGCTAATGAGCTTGGACTTCAGGTCGAGAAGATGGATACGCGCCTAAGCGAGATGCTTCAAATTTTAAACGAGCTCTACGCCGAGATGGGGCAGCGTACCTTCACCGACTTCGACGAGAACAACTACCACGACAACAACATCGCCAACATCATCGAAATTTCGGGATGCCAGATCTACTATCAGATCGACAAGGACTGGTTTTATCGCGAGGAGGAGAAGCGCTGGATCGTGCTAAACGATGAGAGCTCGTGGCGCAAAAACGAGATCGACGGCAAAAATATCAAAAACAGCATCTATTATATTTAGTGCGGTTTTTGGGTCTCGTGCCGCTTTAAATTTGCGGCTTGTAAAATTTAAATCGGCGCGCAAAATTTAAATGAGCAGCAGCGCAAGGTGCGATTGATGATGACATAGCCGCGCTTATGGACGAACTGGAAAATAGGATGTGCAGGTAAATTTAAAATTTTAAAAGCGGCAAAAGCAAGCGCCAACCTAGCTTGGCGATAAAAGCTGCGCCGTGAAATTTTAAATTTAGCCGATTTGTGCCGATCTTTTCGACTAAGCTTACGCTGCGGTTTAAATTTACGTTTCGCGTCGCGGCTTTTAAATTTAGCCTTTGCAAGCGGCGCAAAATTTTAAAATTTGCGTCCGCGCGAGTAAAACGGCGGCATTTGAGAAGCAAATTTAAAATTTGCGCGCGGTAAATGCGGTAAATTTAGTAAATTTCGCTTTGCTGATTTTTGCTTTATAAATTCGATAAAATTTTAAAATTTAAAGGATTTTTGCGATGAAATTTTTTATCTCGTCTCTGTTTTTGGCTCTGTCGCTGCTCGGCTGCGCGGGCAAAAACTCGCCTGCAAGCGATGAAATCTACGTTCTTTCGGACGAGCTTGGGGAAACGAAATACGCTCTTTACGGCGGCAATCTCTACGAAAACGGCGCGATTTTAGGCCCTTACGAAACGCGCGGCGATGCGAAGCTTGCGATTTTAGGCGGTAACGGCGCAAATTTAGACAAAAACGCAAAGCTCATAAAACTATATTTTTTCGAGCGCAGATACGGCGCGATCTACGCCGTAAGCCACAAAAACGGGGTCTGCGCCGAGTACAATAAGGGAAATTTCGTAGATTTTCAAATTTTATTTAATATTTTTCAAAGCAAAGAGTGGTTTAATTATAGCGGCAGCATTTCTTCGGGCGGCGAGAGGCTAAAAGAGCTGAGTTCGGCGCGCATGGCGAAATTTAAAGGCGCAAAGCTCGGCGCGGCAGATGAAAAGATGAGGCGCGAGTATCAAGAGGCTCGCCGCGAGGCGATTTTGTATTTTCAGCTTAACGCAAACGATATGCGCGAGCTGATTTTTAAAAAACTATGCGAATAAATCAAAAGGAGAAAAGATGAGAGCGTTAATCAGCGTCAGCGATAAAGAGGGCATTCTAGAATTTGCCAAAGGGCTGGAAAAACTCGGTTTTGAGATTTTAAGCACGGGCGGTACGCATAAATTGCTTTTGCAAAATGGCGTGAAAGCAGCGGAAGTGAGCGAGTACTCGGGCTCGCCCGAGATGTTTGAGGGGCGGGTTAAGACCCTGCATCCAAAGATTCACGGCGGAATTTTATATAAGCGAAACGACGCAAATCACGTAAGCCAAGCCGCACAGCACGACATCGGCGGCATCGATCTCGTGTGCGTAAATTTATATCCTTTTAAAGCGACCGTAGCTCGCACCGACGATTTTTCCGAGATTATCGAAAATATCGACATCGGCGGCCCCGCGATGGTTCGAAGCGCGGCTAAAAATTTTGCTAGCGTCTATGTCGTCACGAGTCCGCTTGATTACGATGCGGTTTTGAAAATTTTGGCGAGCGCGGACGAGAGCGAGAAGCTGAAATTTAGGCAAAATTTAATGATAAAAGCTTATGAGCACACCGCAGCCTACGACGCGATGATCGCAAACTATATGAACGAGCGCTTTAACGGCGGCTTCGGCGCGAAAAAATTTATCACGGGCAGCAAGGTATTCGACACTCGATACGGCGAAAATCCGCACCAAAAGGGCGCGCTGTACGAGTTCGAGGACTTTTTTAGCAAGCACTTTAAGAGCCTAAAGGGCGAGGCGAGCTTTAACAATATGACCGATATGCACGGCGCGCTGATGCTCGCTAGCAGCTTCGGGGAGGCGCCCGCGGTAGC
This sequence comes from uncultured Campylobacter sp., assembly GCF_937997535.1. Classification (GTDB taxonomy): domain Bacteria; phylum Campylobacterota; class Campylobacteria; order Campylobacterales; family Campylobacteraceae; genus Campylobacter_B. The sequence continues at coordinate 11,034 of NZ_CALKTT010000062.1, read as the reverse complement.
GATCTGCAAGCATGCTAATCCATGCGGCTTCGCCGTAAAGGGGAGCCTGCTTGAAAGCTACGTAGAGGCGCTAAAATGCGATCCAGTCTCGGCATACGGCGGCGTCGTGGCGATAAACGGCGTTTTGGACGAGGAGTTGGCGCATAAAATCAATGAAATTTTTGTCGAAGTTATCCTCGCCGCTCGCGTCACGCCCGCAGCGCTTGCGGTATTTGAAAAGAAAAAGCGTATTAAAATTTTCGAGCAGGGCGGGGAGTTTTTAATTCGCGAAAACGACAAGTATGATTTTAAATTTATAGACGGCGGCTTTGTGTATCAGCAGCGCGACTACGTGGGCGCGGGCGAGGTCGCAAACGCCCGCTGCGTCACGGGGCGCGCGGCTAGCCAGAGCGAGCTTAGCGATCTAAAAATCGCGTGGCAGATCGCCGCGCTTACGAAGAGCAACTGCGTGGTTTACGTCAAAAATCGGGCGATGGTCGCGATCGGCATGGGTATGACGAGCCGCGTGGACGCCGCGCGTGCGGCAGTGGCCAAGGCTCGCGACGTGGGCGTCGATCTGAGCGGCTGCGCGCTTGCCAGCGAGGCGTTTTTCCCGTTTAAAGACAGCATCGAGATCGCCCATGCCGCGGGCGTCGCGGCGGTCGTGCAGCCCGGCGGCAGCATCCGCGACGATGAGGTGATCGCAAGCGCCGACGAGTTCGGCATGGCGATGTATTTTACGGGAGTGCGCCACTTTTTGCACTAAATTTCACTCGCCTGCGTCGGGGCGGATTTCGTTGCGTAGCTTCGTAACTTTTTATGCCGTTGCAAATCTTAAAAACCGCGCCGGAGCGTATCTCGTAGCGCTAGCTTCATTGCGCGCGGTACGGATCTAATGCACGATACTTTGTTACGCGCCAACGCGGTGCGGACCCGGCTACCTCCGCTACGCAGCCGTGCGCGATGTAAATTTGGCTGTGCTCCGATACGCGGCGAGCGTGATGCGAATCGGACTACTTGCGTTTTGCCATACGGCTATGCGGCGCCGATTTGGCTGCGCAGCATACTGCTTCGTAGCGGTGCGGCGCAGTTTAAATTTAATTGTATGCCGCCCTTAAATGGTCGCGAAATTTTATCTCGCAGCGGCGACGCGTAAATTTTAAATTTAATCTCACAAAGCGTCTGACCTACCGCTATGTCCGTGCAGTTTGATATAAATTTATTGGCTTAAATTTACAAGAGCCGCTCGGTTGCGTTTTGCTAGGAATTTTAAAATTTACGCAAGTTCACGGACTTTGTCGCGCTCTAAATTTTAAAATTTACGTAGAATAGTGCGGCGCATGCGGCTTGGGCGCATGTTTTATTGCGACGCGCGATTTTGGCGCAGCCTTAGCGCGGTTTTATTACAGCGCGCAGCTTAGCGGTAAATTTTTGCGGTAGCCTCAAATTTTGAGGCAAATTTTACCGCGCCGCGCTCGCGCGTCTTTAAATTTCGCCGTTTGTGGTAAATATCAAGCAGGGCAAAATTTCACTCTCATTTCATTTATGGATTGTAAAATTGCGCAAAATTTAAAACGAAAGGATCAAAATGAAAATTTTCAAAGCCTTAATCTGCCTCTTTGCATTAGCGGCGGGTTATTTAGTCGCGCTAAATGCCGCAGGCGGCAGCGCGGCGGATGCAAATTTTAAAGTTAAAGGGGGCGGTATGAACGCAAATGTGAAAGAAATTTATCTAGCAGGCGGCTGCTTTTGGGGTATGGAGGCATATTTCAAGCAGCTTGACGGCATAGTCGCGACGCAGGTGGGCTACGCCAACGGCAAGAGCGATCAGGCAAGCTACGAGGGACTGCATAGCAGCGACCACGCCGAGACGCTACACTTAAAATACGACGCCAACGTCATCAGCGAGCCTGAAATTTTGGCGCATTATTTCCGCATCATCGATCCGTTCTCGGTCGACAAGCAGGGTAACGACCGCGGGCGCCAGTATCGCACAGGCATCTACTACACCGACGAGGCGAGCGGCGAGCTAGCGCGCTTTTTCATAGCCGCGCAGCAGGCGAAATTTAAAGAAAAGATCGCCGTAGAAGTGGCGCCGCTAAGGAATTTCGTCCGTGCCGAGGAGTATCATCAGGACTATCTCGGTAAAAACCCCGGCGGATACTGCCACATCGATCTGCGCCTAGCCAAAAAGCCGCTTGAGGACGATGAGAAATTTAAAGTGCAAAGCAAGGAGGAGCTGAAGAAAAATTTAACCGAGCTTCAGTATCAAGTCACGCAAGAAAAGGCGACCGAGCGGCCGTTTTCGAGCGAATACGACAAGAATTATAAAAAGGGCATTTACATCGACATCGTGTCGAAAAAGCCGCTTTTTTCATCCACCGATAAATTTGACGCAGGCTGCGGCTGGCCGAGCTTTTCAAAGCCAATAACGACCGATGCGATCGCGTACGCGCAAGATGACAGCCACGGCATGCAGCGCGTCGAGGTCTCAAGCCGCGTAGGAGGCAGCCATTTGGGGCACGTCTTTGATGACGGACCGAGAGAGAAGGGCGGTATGAGATACTGCATCAACGGCGCGAGTTTGAAATTTATACCGCTTGAGGAGATGGACGCGCTAGGCTACGGGGATTATAAAATTTACGTGCAGTAACGCGGGCCGTGGCTTTGGCTCGGCAGTCGGTTAGTTTTATACGGCTCGACTGCCGATCGGTTGGCAGTATATTGCTTCGGCAGTCGGTCATTTTGTAACTCGGGCGCGCGCTCCTCTAGTCTGCGGCTACTGCTTTTGGCAGTCGGTCGCTTTTATACGGCTCCGCTATCGATAAATTCGGCGGCTATACGATCGATTTTTAATCGGTCGGTTGCCGATCGGTTTGGCTGGCGGCTAGTCTAATTTGCGGTCGAGCGGAAGCTTGACGATCGGCGGACGGCTTGGTGGTTTGATGATTTATCGGCGGATAAATTGGCTTGGCGGCTAAGGATGGAATTTTAAAATTCCAAATACGATAAAAATTTAGCGGCAGTGGAATTTTAAAAATTTATCGATACGGAATTTCATGCGGCGCGAGCCGCTAAATAAAAATGCGCGGACGCAGTCCGCCCCGCTAGCGTCGTCGGAGGTTGGGTGGGGTTTGGGGCGGGAAGGGGAGCGACCTCGCAATTCAAGCTCCCTTCCCGCCCCAAGAAACAGAAAATATGGCATAAATTTCACAAGCCGTGGATTCGGCGATAAAATTTTGAAATTTTATCTCTTAAAATATAATAAGTGTAGCATGCTTAGCAAGAGATGCGGCGTAAAATTTGGAATTCCGCAACGAAAACGGCGTCTATGCAATGCCCGCTCTGCATCCGCGTCGCAAATTTTAATTTAGGATAAAATTTTGATGACGAGCCCCGCGCAAAATAGAAAAATCCCCGCATAGATCACTAAAACGGCGCGATTATCGCATAATGTATGATGAGCTCGAAAAAATTGTAGATTATGTGCTTGTTTTTGGGCTCTTTAAATTTTAATTCTAGCGGCTCGTTCGAATCAAACGGCGTGTTGGAGCGCAAAATGTGCCTCAGACTTAAACATCCAGCGCACGAAATCTATTTTATTGTGCTTCATATAGTCTTTGCCGATCCCGCATACGCCGTTTATATAGCATCCAAAAGCCGCCGAAAAACAAAATGAGCCCGATGTCGATCAGCTTATCCGCCATAGCGATCTTTCCTTTGTCTTTTAAATTTAGAAATCTAGCCCGCCGTATTTGCTATCTCGCCGTTTGCCTATTGAAATTCTAATTTCGCGGGATTGCATTCTTTGTCGGCTTTGCAATCTTGCAATTTTTTGATGATTTTATTGAAATGTTCTTTGTTATGCGCCAAATCTCGCGTCATTGTTGCGTATTTTATTACCTCGTCTATGTCAAAAGAATAATGTAGATATGTTAGAGCGCAAAGAAAACAAGAATTTATAATCTGACCGACTTCGCAGCCTCTTACTAGCCGTTCTAAACCTAACGGAATTCTGCTTGTTTTAATTAGAATTTCGCCCGCCAAATCACAAGCTTCAAAATTTTCTCTGCCATTTTTTTCAAAGCATTTCGTATTTAAAGTTTCTAACAATTTTTCACAGGTGCTGTATTTTCCATTGCCAAAATCGCACTCCTTTATAAATTGCGAAATTTTTGGAGAATAAATTTTATCGCAACCTATGTAGTAGTGCGAAGCGTCGCAACTAACTTTCGCTTTGCCATACTCTTCGGCAGACAGCTTCAAAAACCCGTCGCTTAAAATTTTAACTCCCGCAGAATTTTGTCCTTGCACCTCGCTCGACTCCGTATCTTGCATCGCAAAAGCAGCTTCGCTAAAACCGAGCCACAGCACAAACGCCAAAAAGACTTTTTTCATTTTATCTCCCACGTTAATTTTATTACTTGCTTATGATACCTAAAAAGCGATAAATTTTATTTATTTTGCGTGGGATTTGGGCTGCAAAGTTGTAAAATTTTTAGGATATTTTAAATTTGGCTCGCGGAATTTTAAGTAGGATAAATTTTAAATTCCAAGATGCGAGCAGAATCCTTAGTTAAATTTCGGCACGATACAAGGTAAATTTGAGTAGGTTAAAATTCTTGCACGTTGGAATTTAAACGAAAAACTAGGCGTCGCGATCTGGCAAACACAAAAATGTAAAAAAATGTGAAGCTGAAATTTATCGCATGTCGAAATTTAAACCGTCTTTTTGGCTAAATTTAAGCTAAAAACGCTATAATCCCGTTTCTTTTATTTCGTGCGCTCGTAGCTCAGCTGGATAGAGCATTTGATTGCGGTTCAAAAGGTCGGGGATTCGAATTCCTCCGGGCGCACCATCCACAAATATCTTTTTAAACCGAGCTTCGCTATAATCCGTGAAATTTTAATCTTGGAGCAAAAATGAGAGCATTCGCCGAATGGGAGGAGCAAGAGGCGCTTTTGGTGTCTTTGCCGCACGCAGGTACCGACTGGGCGCCGTATTTAGGCGAGATACGGGCGGTTTATCGCGACTTTATCGCCGCCGCAGCGAGGTTTGAGCCGGTCGTCGCGATCGCGCCTAGCCGCGAGGATTTTGAGCAAATTTGCGACGACTTCGCAAACGTCAGCTTCGTGCAAATCGATACTGACGATACGTGGATCCGCGATTACGGCGCGATCGACGTAGAGGAGGGCGGCAAAATCACGGGGCTAAATTTTCGTTTCAACGCCTGGGGCGGCAAGTTCGCAAGTGCTAAGGACGATGCGTTAAATTCTAAGCTTTACGCTGCGAGCGCTCGTCCGCTACGAGACATGGATCTGATCTTAGAAGGCGGCAGCGTCGATTTTGACGGCGCGGGCACGATGCTAACTACGAGCGCGTGTTTGCTAAACGAAAATCGCAACTCTCTAAGCAAGGCGGAGCTGGACGCGCGGCTGCGTGAAATTTTCGGGCTAAAAAAGATAATCTGGCTAGAGCGCGGCTTCATAAAAGGTGACGATACCGATAGCCACGTCGATACTCTTGCGCGCTTTTTAAACCCGCGCACTGTGGCTATTTCGTCGTGCGACGATCCTAGCGATCTGCACTATACGGAGCTTGGCGCGATGAGGAATGAAATTTTATCGCTCGGATACGACGTGATCGAACTGCCGATCCCGTGCGCGATCTTTTATCAGGGGCGCAGGCTGCCCGCGACTTACGCAAATTTCGTCTTTTTAAACGGCGCGCTCATCGTGCCCACCTACGCGGACCCCGCAGATCCGCACGATCCAAATCGCGCGGCGGACGAGCTGGCGCTGTCGCGTCTGCGTGCGGCGTGTGCGGATCGCGAAGTAGTGGGGGTGAATGCGCGCGTTTTCATCCGCCAAAACGGCTCGTTGCACTGTTCGTGCATGAATAAATTCAGGCTTTAAATTTAGACCTAAGGAACAATATGAAAATTTTAAAAGTTGGGCTGATTTCGCATAAATTTGAAGGTACCAAGGCGCGCACGATAGCGCATAGTATCGAGCTCATCGCGCGCGCAGCGACGAAGGGCGCGCAATTAATCGTTTTGCAAGAGCTTCATCAGACGCATTATTTTTGCCAGCGCGAAAATACCGAAAATTTTGATTACGTGCAGGATTTCGAGCGCGATTTGCGGCTGTGGAGCAAGGTGGCGAAGAGATTTGGCGTCGTGCTGGTAAGCTCGCTTTTCGAGCGCCGCGCCGCGGGGCTGTATCACAATACCGCCGTGGTCTTCGAGCGCGACGGCTCTATCGCGGGGCGGTATCGCAAGATGCATATCCCCGACGATCCGCAGTTTTACGAAAAATTTTATTTCACGCCGGGCGATCTGGGCTTTGAGCCCATAGATACGAGCGTGGGACGGCTCGGCGTGCTCGTGTGCTGGGATCAGTGGTATCCCGAGGCGGCGCGCGCGATGGCGCTACGGGGCGCCGAGCTGCTCATATATCCGACCGCGATCGGGTGGTTCGACGGCGACGGCGAGGACGAAAAAGCGCGTCAGCTGGAGGCTTGGGTCGCGGTACAGCGCGGGCATGCTGTAGCAAACTCCCTGCCCGTAATCGCCGTAAATCGCGTGGGCTTTGAGAGCGCCGCGCTTAGCGAAGTCTCGCCGGATGAAATTTTATCCGGAGGAAATGAAATTTCGGCAATAAGCGACGGCGGAGCAGCCAGCGATAAAATTTTACGCTCCGCGGATGCGAGCGACGATAGTAAAATTTTAAGCGAGGGCGGAATTTTATCTTTTAATAACGGGGCGCTAACGGATAGCGGTAAAATGGCGATCGGCGGCGAAATTTTGCCCGCGAAAAATGAGGTGGCGCGAGAGAATTTAAAGATCTCGATAGAGATCAAATTTAACGGCGAAACTTTAGAGGTACTGCCGAATAAACAGCGCGTAGAGCGGCTTGCCAGCGAAGAGGGGATTAGATTTTGGGGCAATAGCTTTGTTTTTGGCGCACAGGGCGAACAGCTGTTTCGCGCAAATAGCACCGATGAGCTATGTGAAGTCGTAACCATCGATATGCAAAGATGCGAAAATGTGCGCCGCTGGTGGCCGTTTCTGCGCGATAGATGTGTAGAGGAGTATGAAATTTTAACCAAGCGATACGGGCTGTAGTATCCTGTATCTCGAATAGACATATGGTTTATCGCGTGATGCACAAGAATGAAAGCAAATAATTTTTTATGGTATCAATGTGCAGAGGCGCCGCCGAAATGCATTAATAGACGAAATGAGCTTGAAATTTTGATTTTGAAATGCCTATAAAATCGGACTTTGTAAATAAATTGTAAAAAATTTGCCAAAAACTATTGACAATTTTTAAATTTTTCTCTATAATTACGCCAAGTTTCGCATATAGGTATGCGGAATGAATTTTATTTAAGGAGTAAACCATGAAAAAAGGTTTTACTATGATCGAGTTGATCTTTGTTATCGTTATTTTAGGTATTTTAGCAGCTGTTGCTATTCCAAGACTTGCAGCTACTCGTGATGATGCTGAGGTTTCTAAGGCAGCTTCTAACATTCAGACTATGGTAACAGATTTGGGTGCTTATTATACATCTCAAGGTAATTTTTCGACCGATGTTAGTGCTATGACAAATGTTGCTAATCCAGTAAAAGTTAAGTCATTAGAATGCTTTAAAGCTGTTGGTCCAAATAATGATACAATGTCTGTAACTGTTAATGATACTGGTTTATGCGGACAGGTTTGGGGCATGCCTGGTCTATCACAAATTAATGCCAGAATTAGTAAGGATACTGGTCTTAAGTTCGGTGGTAAAAACGTTAACTATAACTAATATTTTAGTATAGATATTTTTTTAAGGCTCTAGCTTCAGCTAGAGCCTTTTTTTGTTTATATAAATATAATTTATTCGTTGAGTCTTGCTGATTTTCATTAATCCGCTAATAGAGCTTAAGACTAATCTTGACTTTTGGTTAAAGTTTTTGTATAATTAAAGTCCTTTTTTGATGGGGTATAGCCAAGCGGTAAGGCAATTGGTTTTGGTCCAATCATTCGGAGGTTCGAATCCTCCTACCCCATCCATTTTGCGAATCGTATTCAAATTTATTCGCGCTTTTTGTATCGCAGAGTAGAGCAGTGGTAGCTCGTCGGGCTCATAACCCGAAGGTCGGTGGTTCAAATCCACCCTCTGCAACCAAACACCCATTACAAGGGCATTTGATAAAATCTTAAAATATTCTTATTTTTCTAATGGAAAGCATTAAGCTTATTTTAAGCGTATGGATCACAACGCTTATTTTTTACTTAAACAGAATTCATCAAATTTTCGATAGTATTTTTCGATTGTTTTATATTGGCAGTGATGTATTTTTGCGTAGTAATGATATTCGTATGACCGAGAGTAAAACTCACTTGTTCGATCGGTAACTTAAGATAATTAATACAGTAAGTGCCGATAAGATGCCTTATATCGTGAAGCCTGATTTTAGGTAGATTATTCCTCTTTAGCAAAGAATTCCAACTTCTACGCAGATCAACAAATTTTGTTTTAGTAGCAGGATTGATAAAGACGTAGCTATTTAGTTGATTATTCTGTTTTGCGGATATATAGCGTTTCAATAACCTTTTATAAAGCTCGTCGCTCATAGAATAGACCATGTCGCGCTTGGCTTTATTGATTTGAAAAGGTATAACGTAGGTTTTAGTTTTTAAATTTACATCGCTCCAACGCAAACTTAAGACCTCATTTTTACGCCTGCCGTGGAGTAGAAAAAAGAATATATCGGCACTATCCGCCTCATTCTCGCAAATAGCTTTTATAAATTGCCTTTGGACGGATAGCGGATAATCAAAATATCGCTTATTGTCAAATTTAGGCAGCTCGACGAAGTCGCAAGGATTTTTAGCTACAAGTTCGAGCTTTTGAGCAAATTTAAAGATTACGTGCAGCTTTGCAAGGATATTTTTAACGGTCTTGATTTTATAATCAGCCTTGATTAAGCCGTTACAGAGCCTTTGAATATCCAAAAAGCTTATATCGCTTACATCTTTTTCGCCCAAACTTGAAGCTATATGCTTCTTGTAGGTTGATATATCACTTTCTAAAGTATGCTTACGAAGTATCAGCTCGTAAAATTCTACATAATCGTTAAAAAGCTCATTAAGCAACATCGTAAAGCCTTTCACTTAAGCCTTTTATCACTTTTTAATAAGATCTTGCCATTCCTAACTATAAACATTTTTTTTCCTCTATCATCTTCAGTCAGAACCTTTAAACACTCTTTACAAATATGCTCATAAAAAAACCCAGTATAGTCCTGGACTTCCTTAGATACTTTGTAAATATCCATTGGATATCCATCATCAAGCTTATCGCATACATCACATTGATATCTTATAGACATCTCTCATCCTTTCAAATAAATTTTGAAAATTTTTCCTAAAACGGATACGGCATAACGCCGTTATTAGAATACTTAAATTCCAACTGTCTAAAAATCATCTCTACAACGTTTTGGCTCATAGCATTCCCCGCTTGTTTGTATATCTGCGTATCGCTCACTACGATTTTGAAATCATCATCTATGCCTTGCAGGCGTAGGCACTCTCTCGGAGTGAGTTTGCGTATGCGCTCGCTGCAGAGCGGATCGTTTTGCGCGAAAGAATTTGAGCTGATCGTAGGGCACAACTCAAGCTCGCCGCCTTTGTTGAAGCCTCGCGCTCGTTGGATGATGAAAGTATCCGTCCTACGTGCGCCCTGATTTGTAGTTAGCGTGTTGCTTACGCCGCCGAATTCCGAAACCGGGCGGAATTGCCCTTTGAATTTCGGATTCTTTCGCCTCATCCCGGCAATCGCGCGCTCGCTCAAAAAGTATTTTTCATTTACAAAGGGCTCTAGCATATCCCCAAGCGTGAGTTTCAAAGGCTTTTTCGGCGCAAAATGGAAGGAAAAATACCTATCCGCATCCAAAAAGCCCACTACATAAAGACGCTCTCTGTTTTGAGGGATGCCGTAGTCTTTTGTATTGAGAATTTCGGCGTGGCAGTGATAGCCGAGATCGCGCAAAGCGTTCAGGAAGTTCACATAGGCTTTGCCTTTTTCGATCGATAGAAAGCCTTTGACGTTTTCGAATACGAAAACCTCCGGGCGGCATTCTTTCACTATGCGACAGTATTGCCAGATGAGATTGCCGCGATCTCCCTCCGTGCCCGCTCGCTCTCCCACGATAGAAAAGTCTTGACAAGGGCTACCTCCTACGAGCACGTCTATTTGTCCGCGATACCTCGTAGCGTCTAGGGTGCGGACGTCCTCATAGGAAGGCACGTTTTGGTGGTTGCCTGCATTGGCTTCATAGCTGAGGCGGGCGAATTTGTCGATTTCGCAAGCAAAGATCGTGCCGCTACAGCCGAATACCTTGCGATGCGCCATCTCTGCTACGCCGATGCCTGAAAAGATAGTCGCAATATGCAAAATATTATCCTTTCAAAACGGATACGGCATAACGCCGTTATTTGAATACTTAAATTCGAGCTCTCTAATATCCTCAAGAGCGTGTTCCGTAAAATATCTGATATGATTTTTATATCGTTGCAAGAAGCCACGCTCAATCATCTCATTCTCAAGCGTAGCGTAATCTTGAACACTTAAAATGTCGTCGGTCATCTCTTTTTGGTTGTCGCGCCAGTATAATTTTAGGCGCTCGTCGCTCATATCTTTCCAAGCGGTGCGGAATATCTTATACGGGTTGTAATAAACTGGCTTAATACCGCTATTGTAAGCCTCCCTAATAGATTTAAGCTCGTGAGATTGGATTTTACCGCTACTTTGAGCCGGATTGATATTCTTTACGTATTCATGCTTAAGCCGACCGCAGACGTAATATAGCAGGTGTCCGTCCTCGTAGATTAGCTCCTCGGAAGTATATGGGATAGACATAAAAATGCTTTGGCTCTTATAATCCCATTCTATAAGCGTATCGTTGAAATCTTTTAGAATATTGAGGTTGCCTAGATCACGCAGACTTTTGATGAAATTTATCTTGCGATATACCCAAAGCGGGATTGGGTTTTGCGAGG